>CAZJJK010000119.1:0-9253 GCA_964546285.1 uncultured Treponema sp.
GCTTGTGTTTTGGGAAAAGTTTCTAAAAAATATTTTCAACAGAATTGGCAGCAGTATGTAAAGAAAACGTCCCTAGTTTTTCGCTTTATTTACAAGAGAAACAAGCCCTTCAAAATTTAGCTTTGTGTAATCGGTTCTAGTCGCTATTTCACGTAAGCGAATATTCTGGAAATTCGAATCATCGTCGGAAAGAATGGCCACCCATTTTAGGCCGCTTTTCTCAGCTAAAATAAACTGTTGAGTCAATTTTCTCGCTTCGCTAAAAACATCGCAAGCGATACCGACGGCGCGCAGTTTTTCGGCTAGAACCTGGTAGCGCCCCCCCAGCGCTTCATCCTGACAGGCTATGCCGATTAAAGCGAAGCTGGTGGGTCTATTAGACCTATTCAAGTCTTCCAAGGCCGCTATTAGGCGGTCAAGCCCGATAGAAGCCCCGACTCCAGGTAAGCGTTCAGTACTGTATAGGCTTGCTAAGTCATTATAACGACCGCCTGAACACACAGAACCGATGCCTGGCAAGTCATTGAGAAAGGTTTCAAAAACCACACCGGTGTAATAATCCAGACCGCGAGTTATGGAGGGATCTAGCCGGTAGACATCGGATACACCGGCATCTTCCATAAAACGCCTAAGCGTATAAAGCCTTTCGGTGTCAGGTCCAGCACCGCCTGCGGCGGCGGTCATAGCGCTTAAGGTCGTTTCCCAATCGGCTTTTGGTTCAATGTAATCAAGAATGATATCGGCCTGATCCACGCTTGTAAGCTCCGCCAAAGCTTTCGCGCTTGCTTCTCGGCCTATTTTTGATAGTTTATCCACGGTCCTGAGTATTTCCGTGGATTGAGCTCGTAAGCCCAAGCTATCCAAAAAACGATTGAATAAACCGCGGTGATTAAGCCTTATAACCACATCGCCAACACCCATCTTCCGCAGGCAATCGCGCATCAAAAGCAATATCTCAAAATCGGCGGCGGCGTTGTCCGCACCAACTATATCGAAATCGCATTGCATAAATTCCCGGTAACGGCCGCGTTGAGTGTTTTCCCCGCGCCAGACCTTAGCTAAATGATAGCGCTTAAACGGAAGGGATAGTTCTGGTTTATGACAAGCCATAAAACGGGCAAAGGGAACTGTTAGGTCAAAACGCAAGGCCACATCGCGGCCGCCGTGATCGGTGAAGCGGTATATTTGTTTTTCCGTTTCGCCGCCGCCCTTACCAAGAAGAATCTCGGTGTATTCCAGAGCCGGTGTATCAATGGGGACAAAACCAAAATAGCGGCAGCGCGTCTCTATGGTTTCACAAAGCAGACGCCTTTCAATTTCTAGGCCAGGCGTAAAGTCACGAAAGCCTTTTAAAACGCGGGCTTTGATTAAATCGGCCATGAGCTTCTCCATCTTGGTATAGGGTAGCGTTGCGCGGTATGATGACATGAAAAGGCGATATGGGGCAAGCGGAGGTTTTATGTTGTTTACTATTGATGTCGGCAATTCAAATATTGTGGCCGGAATATGGCGAAAAGGAATTTTGGAGCGAAGCTGGCGTATTCATACGGTCGCCGAAAAAACGAAAGACGAGTATACGATAATTTTCCGTTCCTTATTCCAAGATGCCTCTCTTGACCCAAGGGGAGTTAGGCAAATCTGTTTATCATCGGTTGTTCCTTCTTTGACCAGCGCTATAGCCGATACTGCGGGTCAACTCTGCGACCGTAAAGTTATGATTGTCGGTCCCAATATTTATGAGCGACTGCCAATTACGGTTGTTAATCCTTATGAGGTGGGCGCTGATTTAGTAGCGGACGCCATGGCGGCCTACGATCTCTGTCAAGGAGCCTGCGTTATCGTGGATTTCGGAACCGCTTTAACATTTACTATCGTTGACGGGAAGGGGGTAATGACTGGTGTCGCCATCGCGCCTGGTTTAATGACCGCGGTCAACGCTCTATCGCGAGATACCGCTCAGCTACCGTTTGTTCGCTTGGAGGCGCCTCCAGAACCCTTTGGCCGCAATACCGTCCACGCTATTCAAGCCGGTGTTATTTATGGTTATACCGGTCTTGTGGAATATATGGTAAAGCGGATAAAGGAAACGATAGCCCTAGATATTAAAGTGGTCGCCACGGGCGGCTTGTGCGGGGTATTGTCGCCCCTAACCAAGGTATTTGATCATATTGATCCAGATTTAACGCTACGCGGCTTAAGGTTAATAGCCGAACGAATTAGCGTTTAGGGTTTTACCTCGCCGTTAACGCTGACCCAATAATCATCTAAAATTTCAGTAAATTCCGGATTGAAGGCTATTTGACAGCGCGTTTTTACTATGCCATTGGATAAACGTTCCACGGCGAGAATTTTGCCGTTAGCTCTGACTCTGTATTTACGAAAGTACAGTTGGATGACAACTTCGGTGCCAGCGGGCCGAGCTGGCGCCGCAGCGCCTTCCAATATTTGTATTTCTCTAGAACTTAGCGTAAACAGTTGAAATCGTTTGTTGCCGCTGGAGTCTTGGATCATGGCGTATTGGTTGTATCCCATTTTTTGGGCAATTTCTGGAGTAACCCTAATAATATTGTCAGCATATAACTCATAAAGGCTACGTAATTGTTGTTGCCCATCAAGGTAGTCTCCCAGAATCTCAACCAAGTTTTCCGGCGCCGCTCTAAAATCGATAGTGAAAATACCAACATTATCACGGTTAGTCATAGCCACCAAACTTCTTAAGGAGGCTCTAACAAAGATCTTAAGCGGTCCGGCTTTTCTCGGTTCAATGAATTCAAGGGATAAACCGACAACCCCGTTACGATAGCGTTGAAAAAAAACAAGCTCTTGTTTAGATAAGGAGGCGATAAACTCCGCTTGTTTTAGTCCAAGAACATAGGGTGCACAGAGCAACATATATTCATCGATCTTCAATATACAATGAGTTGTATCTATACCCAATTTAGAGAGAGCATATTGATTGCAAATAACTCGCTCATCGGCAAAACGTTGTAAGTAGGCGGAAATGGTATTGGTGACCATCCTATTTTTGGCTCCTTCTAAACATCCTCAAACCGAACCCCCTCGCCAGCCGGAATATCATAACGCGCCCTTCTTCCGATTATAAGACGGAGCCAGTCTGGCGGTAAACCCGGACGGAGCGTTTTTTCTGTCCGCAACACCCTTACCGCGTCCTCAGCGATCATTTCTCCCTTGGCAATATCTTTTAGGGCATGGATTGAACGATTGGTTCGGCCATAATTGTCCCTTTCCGATGAAGCCAAGCGCTTTACTCCATCACCCAATACCGCGTCGACTCGTCCGGAACCATAGCTATCCTCGATCCAGTCACAAATATTTTCCGCCGTCATTGACTGAGCTTCTCGTATCCCTTCAACCATTCGCGAAAAGGTCTTGGGAGGAAGGGCTATGGGGTCATCTAAACCACCGTCAGCCTTAGACAGGCAAAAGTGTTTTTCCACAACGCAGGCGCCTCGGCTCACAGCCAGGATCGGTACCAGAAGAGGATCGGCGCTATGATCGCTTATACCGACTGGTCGGCCAAAGACTAACCTTAGATTAGCGACTAATGAAATATTATACTCTTCCTCAGGCGCTGGATAGGAGGTAACGCAGTGAAGCAGACAGAGAGGAAGCTTGGTATAATAATCCAAAGCCCGTTCAATATCGCCCAAACGAGAGACTCCGGTGGAAAGGATTATCGGTAAACCATAAGAAGCCGTTTCCACAAGCAATTCATAGTGATTAAGCTCAGGCGACGCTATTTTAAGCGCGGCGGGTTTTAGGCTCCATAATTCACTAGCGCTTTTATGCCCAAATGGGGAACAAAGGAAAAGTCGTCGCTGTTTTTCCACTTCCGCTTTTAGCTCCGCTAAAAAGGAGAGAGAACGCTCAAGACGCTTGAAACTTTCATAAAGCTTAGTATTCCCACCAGGCAAAGAAACATAGCCTGATGCGGGATGAAGTATTTCATCAGCGTAAAAATGTTGGAATTTTATCGCGTCCGCGCCGCTTTCCGCCGCCGCCTGTATTAATTCCCTGGCTTTATGCGGATCACCGCCATGGGATGTCCCTAACTCAGCGACAATTAGAACTTTAGAGCGATCGTATTGGGTTTCCCCGATATTAAAAGGCGCTTCTTTATTTGTTTCTCTTATCATTAATGAAATATTCCCATCCTTAGCCCTCAAATGTCAATGAGACTCGACAAGCTATTAGCCTTGCGCTATAGTAAGCTGAGACTGAACGTTACCCAAGGAGCCTGTCATGAAGACCTTAACGTGCGATGTCTGCAAGAAAGCCATCCATGCCCCGTTAAAGGATCGGAACTACTTTCATATTGAACACCGCGACCTCTGTGAAGCGTGTAAGGATAAATTGGAAGTGTCCATTAAGGCGACGATGCGCAAAAAACACCCATTTAATTACGCTTGGTATGAACGTTTGATGATGGATACTATCGAAACCGCCATTAAGAAGAACACGTTCTAGCTTAACGCCTTTTAGATAAACGGCGTTAAGAACGGTTTTCTCCCAAAGTGGCCCAAGTTCGATATTATTCTCAAAACGGGTGCTTTTACCTTAGCGAAATAGTACGCGAAATGTAATGATAACGCACGTTTTGACACGGTTGACAACGTTTTGCCTGAAATGGTATTACTGTTGCCAGTTCAGCAGGGATAAGGAGATAGGATGTCCGGTCATAGTAAATGGGCGACCATAAAACACAAGAAGGGTGCCGCTGACGCGAAACGTGGTCAGATGTTCACCAAATTAATCAAAGAGATTTCTATCGCGGCCCGCATGGGCGGCGGCGACCAGGAAGCGAACCCCAGGCTTCGAACCGCCGTTCTTAAAGCGAAAGCCGCGAATATGCCAAAAGATAATGTTGAGCGAGCTATTAAAAAGGGTACCGGCGAGTTGGAAGGCGTTAGTTATGAAGAATTGACGTATGAAGCCTATGCTCCCGGCGGCGTCGCTATTCTTATAGAAGTGCTTACCGATAATAAAAACCGCGCGGCGGCGGATGTTCGTAATATCTTAACCCGTTCTGGCGGTTCTTTGGCTACGGCCGGTTCTGTCTCGCGTCTGTTTAAACGGAAGGGTATTATTACTTTTGACGCTGAAAAATATACTGAGGACCAGATTATGGAAGCCGCTTTGGAAGGCGGCGCGGAGGATGTTCAAACCTCTGATGGAATGATAGAGGTAAGCACCGCTCCCGATGATTTTGAGGCCGTTCTCAATGCGCTTAACGCTAATGAGTATGAATCCATGAGTGCCGAGATCAGCATGATTCCCGATGTAGAGGTTCCGCTGGATAATGACGCTGTTGGAAAGGTTCTCCGTCTTGTTGAAAAGCTTGAGGAGAACGACGATGTCCAGAATGTTTACACTAATCTGGAGATTCCTGAAGATTACGAAGAGTCCTAAATATGACAGCCGCGGGTAGCGGGGCGCGCCGTATAATCGGCATAGATCCTGGCTTGGCCGCGGCCGGATGGGGCATTATAGATGTTTTGCCTGGACGTATGCTTTATGTGGCTCATGGCGATATAAAAACTAAAGCCGATATACCTAGATCTGAACGTTTACTTTCTATACATCAAGAAATAACGAGCGTGATTGAAAAATACAAACCGACTGAAGCTGGTATGGAAACTCTTTATTTCGCTAAAAATATTACAAGCGCGCTTCCTGTAGCTGAAGCCAGGGGAGTGTTTTCCCTGGCTTTGGCGGAACATTCTATTTCCGTTATGGAATATAGTCCGAAGGCGATTAAGCAGTCGGTTGTTGGTAGAGGCGCCGCGGATAAAGCGCAGGTTCAAGAACTAGTGCGTTTAATTTTAGGTTTGGTTATGGTCCCTAAACCAAATCACGCGGCGGACGCTCTGGGTGCCGCTATATGTAGAGCCCATGACCTAACGGGAATGATCGCCTTTTCTCCTGTATAGGCGTCATGTGGCGGAATACAAGGGTAAGAGCTAGAATATAAACAGACGATTTAAAAAGTCAGAGTCTTTTGAAATTCTGCAGCAACGGCAAGTGTAGTCTTATCACAATTATATATAATATATATATATACAAATTTTTAAGATGGAACAGCGAGTGTTTCTCATAAAAGCGAATATCATTTGCGAGAAGCTTGAAAGCTTGTCTTAAGCCTTGCGCCGGACTTAGCCCTCCGGGTATAGTCGGGCCATGTTCAATTCTCTAAGTGGGATCATAAGCGGCAAAGACGGCGATTCTCTTAAGCTTGATACCGGCGGTATTGAATGGGAAATATCCGTTCCAGCCAATGATCTGGCTCTTTTCCCTAGGCTGGGCGAAAAAAGCCGTGTTTTCGTTTGGCTTTATCATCGTGAAGACCAAATGCGTTTATTCGGCTTTATCGATGAAAGACGGCGCGCTACCTTTTTGGAACTGATTAAGATCGAGGGCATTGGACCACGCCAAGCGGTTAAAATTATGGGCGGCTTGAGTCAAGAAGCTTTTGAGCAAGCTTTGGAAGCGGCGGACACTACCAGGCTAGAAGCCGTTCCAGGCTTGGGGAAAAAAACCGCGCAGAAAATGATCTTAGCCATGAAAGGGCGTTTGGTCAGCGCCGAAAAAGAACAAGCTGAGTCGGCAGAACATAAAGATTTACTGGATGCTTTGTCTGACATGGGTTTTGACCGTAAGACCGCGGCGCTAGCCCTTGAAAAGCTGTCTAAAACATCTAAGGATAAGCTTAGTGAGAATGAGCTTTTTAAGCAGGCCATCATGGTTTTGAGTTCGCGGTAAGGGGCAAGCTAATGGAAGTTGAGCCTGGATTAGCGCATGCTGAAACACGCTATGATGAAGACACAAAGGATACTTCGCTTCGCCCACGAACACTAGAAGAGTTTATTGGTCAAAAAACGATGAAATCAAATCTTTCAATTTTTATGGACGCAGCCAAGGGGCGTAACGAAAGTCTGGACCACCTTTTTTTAATTGGCCCCCCTGGTTTAGGTAAAACCACCTTAGCTCAGGTTGTCGCGAACGAACTTGGCGTTGAATTCAAGGTTACTTCGGCGCCAGCCTTGGAAAAGCCTAAAGATCTGGCTGGCATCCTTACTACTGTATCTGAACGTACTGTTTTCTTTATTGATGAAATCCATCGTCTAAAACCAGTAGTGGAGGAAATGTTATATATCGCAATGGAGGATTATGAGTTAGATTGGATTATCGGTCAGGGGCCAAGCGCAAGGACCTTGCGTATTCCAATTCCGCGCTTTACGTTAGTTGGGGCAACGACAAAAGCGGGCATGGTTTCTAGTCCTTTAATTAGTCGTTTTGGCATAAGCTGTCGTTTTTCGTTTTATGAAACAGAAGATATGGAGGCGATAGTACGCCGGTCGTCAAAAATACTACAAATCGGTGTTAGCGATGCGGCCGCTTTTTTATTAGCTTCTTGCGCCAGAGGTACGCCACGGGTCGCTAACCGTTTGCTTAGACGTATGCGCGATTACGCTCAGGTAAGTGGTGAAACAGAAATTAGCCTCAAAACGGTTGAAGAGGGGCTTAAGTGTTTGGAAATAGATGAGCTTGGCTTAGAACGCTATGACCGTGAAATACTTAAAATGATAGCGGAGAGGTATGGTGGCGGGCCGGTGGGAGCGGAAACCTTAGCGATATCCGTTGGAGAATCAGTGGAGACCTTGGAAGATTATTATGAACCTTTTTTGATACAACTTGGTTTATTGCAGAGAACGCCAAGAGGGCGCGTGCTTACGCCTATGGCATATGATCATCTTGGTTTACGGCGGAATATTGATGGAAACAGCGGACTTCTTTTTTGAGCTACCCGAAAAGCTAATCGCGCAACAAGCTCCTCAAGAGCGTGGAAATTCAAGGCTGTTATGCTTGGAACGCTCAAATGGGCTTAAGCATGGCTTTCTTAGTGATTTGCCAGCTTGGCTTGATGAAGGTACTTTACTGGTTTTCAATGATACCAAGGTGAGAAAAGCCAGGTTAATCGGTCAGACGTCAAGCGGTGGAATGGTGGAAGCTTTACTCCTTGATCCCCTGCCTGATCAACGTTGGCGAGTTATGATGAAGCGCTTAAAACGGCGTCGTATCGGAACGGTGATAACTTTTCCAGCTGAGCTTGAAGCGGTCATTGAGGAGGAAGATAACGAATTTCGCATTCTCAAGTTTAATAAAATAGTGGATGACCGATACCTTGATGTATATGGGCATGTTCCTTTACCCCCCTATATAAAAAGGCCCGATGTTTCCGCGGATGCCGAGCGTTATCAGACTATTTACGCCCGTGAAACAGGGTCAGCGGCGGCGCCAACCGCCGGCTTACATTTTACAAAGTGCTTAATGGATGAACTCATGCGGCAGGGTTTTGGTGTCTGCTATATAACCCTTCATGTAGGACTTGGGACATTTTTACCGGTTCGTTCAAAAACCGTAGAGGACCATACCATGCATGAAGAGCGATATAGCGTCAGTCAGGAATGCGCGATGGCCGTAAACACGGCTAAAAGCCAAGGTAAGCCTATATTAGCGGTAGGCACCACCAGTTTGCGAACTCTGGAATCAGCCTGGCGAGGGGAGTTAAAGGCGGGAAGCGGTAGCACTCGGCTTTTTATTTATCCAGGATATCGTTTCAAAGTAGTGGATCAATTATTTACAAACTTTCATGTTCCTGAATCTACTCTATTGATATTGGTATCCGCTTTTGCTGGCCGCGATAAGGTGCTTGCCGCTTATCGTGAAGCAATCGCACGTGAATATCGCTTTTTTAGTTATGGCGACGCTATGCTAATAAAATAAGGTTTTTCCACGTTTTTTAGAAAAAGCTATGTATTACTTACTAACTGCTACCAATTCTGTTGAAGCCTAGCAATCAAACCTAAACCGCTAGATGCTTGGCAAACCAGCCCGTCCCGGGTTGCCCCTTCACCTTCAGCTTCCCAGCCCTGAAGTCGATCACCGGCGGATTCATGTACTCCTTTCCCCACACCTGCCGCATCCATTCTTGCTTCCCCCTCTGATGACTCCACACATGCCGGTGAGTATATATGCGCTCAAAGGCCCACCGATACCTCGGCCCTCCCGGAAGCCCCGTCATATCGGCGTGGGTCATCTCGCTGTCGCTATCCTTCCGATTACCTATCCGATACGGCTTACGGAATCCATGATGGCCAAGTTCGATAACCATCCGCGCCATCGCCATATTGAGTTCCCGATCCTGTCTGACCGTCTGACGAACATGGGAGGC
>CAZJJK010000120.1:0-9252 GCA_964546285.1 uncultured Treponema sp.
GTATCGATCCTCACGTTCCGCGTCACCGTGGTCGTCCGACCCGCCAGGTCGGTCGCCCGGAACGTCAGCGTATAGGTCCCTTCCGTTGTCGCCGGCAGCGTCCAGTTCCAGGTCCCGCCGCTGACGGTAATCTTCGTTACCGGCGCGCTCGTCCCGTTATCGGCCGTCACCTCGATATACGGGACTTCCTCTGTCCCGCCATCGCTGTCGTGATCCCAGGTCCGCAGCCCATACAAATCGCTACCATTTCCGCCAAAGGTCACCGCCACATTCCGGTTCACCAGCGCTTCCGTGAGCGTCGAGGTCTCCTCCGTCAGCGTCGGGTTCTCCGTGTCGTAATAGAAGTTCACTATCTGGGTGCTGAACGCGTTCAAGCCGTCGCTCGCCCGCACATACAGCGTCCGCGCGCCTTGAGCGCCTTCGCTCCCCACTGGGTCGCTGAAGTCCACGCTCGCGTTCCAGGTAAGACCCGTGAGTGAAATATCTGTCCAATTCAAATTATTACGGCTATACGCGAGCCCGGTTACACCCTTGCCGCTTCCGTCCGTCACTTGCCCGCTTATCGTATAGCTGTCTAGATCGATAATTTCCGCGCTCGCCGGCTTACTGACGCTCAAACTGGGCGACGTGGTGTCAATCATCACGTTCCTAAGGAAATTCGTCGATTTTCCCATGCCGTCAGTCGCCGTGAAGCTGAGCTCGTACGCCCCGTCTCCCAAGCTCGTCGGCAAGCTCACGCCCCAAGCGCCATCGTCGGTTTCATCATCCAAGAGCGGCGTTTCCGCTCCGCCATCCTTCTTATACGTCACCGCCACGCTCAAGACGCCATTCTCGTCCGTCGCCGCTCCGCCAAAGACCACATTCGTGTTTCGGTATACCACCGACGCGCTCGCTATCCCTGAACTCGTTTCCGTCAAATTCGGGTTCGCCTGGTCTATATCGAATTCCACCGTCGTCGCGTTCGTCCGGTTGGCCGAACTATCTTCCGCCATCACATGGAGGTACCAGGTCCCTTCCGCCCTTCCCGTGTCCGCTCCGCTGCCGTCCGTGTCAAAGTCATCCGTGAAGCTCCAAGGGCCGTTCCCCGTCTCTATCACCGCGTAGTCGCCGATCGTTCCGCTCGCCGCCGCGCTTTGGTCAATACGGTAATACAGCTTGCTCATGCCGACAGCCGAATCGCTCGCCGTTCCCTGGAAGGTATAGGCCGATCCGGATAAGGCGTTCAGCCCGGTCCGCGTCTCCAGCGCCGCGCTGGCCAGCGGCGAGCTCACCGTCAAGGTCTCTGGCGGCGTCCGATCCACCCGTATGGTAACCGTACTCGCTGTCGTGCTTTTTTGAGTAGTCAAGTCCGTCGCCGTCACCACATAGGTAAAGGTGCCGTCCGCCAATAGGTAATCCCCCAAATTAGCCGGATCGCGCGGCAGGTTCGTCAGAGTCCAATTTTCCCAATCATCCAGGCTCGTCGGGCCACTATCCTCGATCGCCACGCCATTCTGCGTTACGCTGATGGACGCGAGACCGTATTGGTCTCCCGCCGTCCCGATTAGGCTGAATTGATCCTTCACGTCGCGATTGTATCCGTTCGTCACCGCCACTATCGGCGGGGCCGAGTCGTACACGAAATTCCGCTCAACAACGACGCTTTCGTTGTTCGTATAGTCTATGGACATCACATACAACGTCTTGGGGCCTTCGGCTCCCAAGTCCGCTAAGGTCACGTTCGCCGTCCAGTTTTCCGTTCCGGCCGCGTCCTGCCAGTCGCTCCCGTTATTCGTAAACGAGTACCGCACCTTATTCACGCCGGACGCGTTGGCGGCATTATCCAATAGGTCCGCGTCTCGGGCCGTGCCTCGGAAGGTGTAGCTCGGGCCATTGAGCACTTGATCCGCCACCGGCTCGCTGATGAGCACCGTGGGGTCGGTCGCGTCAAAGCGCGTCGTCCGCGTCACGCTTTCGCTCTTGCCGGCCGCGTCCGTCACCGTAATGACGAACTCGTAGGCGCCATCCGCCGCGCTTCCCGTCGCCGCCGCGCCGATATTGCCCGGATCCCTCGGCAGGTTGGCCAAGCTCCAGTTCGCCCAAACATCGCCTGTCGTCGGGCCATTCGTATCGATAAGGATCGCGCTACCGCTATCCTTTTTCTGCGTCGCCGTCACCGAAACTAAAGACAGCGGACTTGTATCGCCCGCCGTGCCGCTTAAGAGGAAAGAAGCCTTTACGTTCGTCAATGGCGTTATGCTGTTGATCGACGGTTTATCCAAATCCACGCCGAAAGTCCGCGAGGCGGAAACGCTGATATTATCAGCCATATCGACGGCGCGCAGCCAAATGGTATGCGTGCCTTGAGCGAGCGAGCTAAGCGCCGCGTTCCAACTTGTCGTGCCGCTGACAGCCGTCCAGCCGGCCGCGGTCCACGCGGCCGGATCGGCATAAGCGGCGGCGGTCGGCAGGGCCGGCGCGCTCGTGCCCATAGCGTAATATATGGCCTCTACCCCGGTAAGGTCGGAGGCGGTGCCGTTCACGGTCACGTCGGCCGTAGTTGACCAAGAAAGAGCCGCCGGACTGAGGATCACCAGTTCGGGACCCATCGTATCTACCCTAACGCGGCGCGTCACGGAAGAAGTTTTACCGACTATGTCTGTCGCGCTTATCGAAACATCGTAAACGCCGTCATCGCCGTGGCTCGCGGCGTCCACAGCGAGATCCCAGCTCCAGTCGTCGCCAGACAAGCCCAAGGGCACTTCAGTGGCCGCGCCGTTATCTTTTGACCAGCTTAAGATGACGGGGTTTGTGGCCCGTAGAGCGTTTGTGTCACTCGCCGTCCCGCTGAAGGTCCAAGTTTCCTTGACGCCTTTCAGCGTGGAATCCGGCAGGGAGCTTTCCGTAATAGCCGGATTGGACAAATCGATATCGAACAAGACGCTGGCCGCGTTGCCCGCCGTCGTCCGGTTTCCGGAACTATCTTCAGCCAATACATGGAGATAATAGCCGACGCCTTCCGCTACATCAGTTGGGAGAGCCTTGGTGAAGCTCCAATTCCCGCCAGTCGCCAACTCGGTATATCCCGCCGCCTCGGGCGTGGTCGCTATCGCGGGCGCGCTTGAGCTTTGGTTAATGACATACCATACTTTCGCCGCGCCGACCCCGCTATCGGAAACGTGGCCTTGGAAAAGATAGCTTGTGCCGGAGATGGCGTTGACGCCGGTCTGGCCAAATAACGGCGCGTGTATCTCGTTCACGTCCGGCGCCGACGTATCGATCACCACCGTCACCGTCACCGTGTCGCTGATCTTTCCCGCTAAGTCGGTAGCGGTGATCTCATACACGAATTCGCCATCCGCCATCAAATAAGTATCCGGATTCAAGGGATCGCGCGGTAGTTCCGCCAAGCTGTAGCTTGTCGTCCCCGTCAGGTCCGCTCCCGATACCGTTAGCCTGTCGCCGCCGTCCTTCCGCTGCGTGATCGTCAGATAGTCAATTCCGTAATTATCAGCGGACGTGCCCGTAATGGTGAACTTGTCGTTTTCGTTCCGGTTCAGCCCATTCGTTACGCTGAGCGTCGGCTTCGCCGTATCGTAGACGAAAGAGCGCGAATAGACGCCGCTGTCGCTTACGTTGCCAGCGCTGTCCTCCGCTTCCACATATAGCGTCTTGGGACCTTCCGTTCCCAGCGTAGCCAGCGCCACCGTCGCGCTCCACGCCGTCGTTCCCGTCGCGTCCTGCCAATCCGCCCCGTTATTCGTAAACGAATACCGCACCTTGCTCACACCGGACCCGTCGTCCGACGCTATCCCGGATATCGTATAACTGGCGCCGCCCACCACTTGGGCGGCGGTGGGCGCGTTGATGGACGCCACAGGATCGGTCGCGTCAAAGCGCACCGTTCGGGTAACGCTTTCAGTCTTCCCAGCCGCGTCCGTTACCGTGACCACATACTCGTACAACCCATCCGCGACGCTGGTCGTCAGCTGCGAGTCCAAATCCGCCGTGTCGCGCGGCAGGGACGGGATGCTCCAACTGGTCGTCCCGCTTACCGTTATCGCTTGCGGATCGGCCGAACCCTTCTTCTGGGTCGCGGTAACCGAAACGATGGCTACCGCGTTGGTATCGGCGGCGTCCCCAGACAGCGCGAAGCCGCCGTTCATATTAGCCAATGGCGTATTAGCGCTGATCGTCGGCTTATTAAGATCGACGCCGAAAGCCCGGGATAAGGCGACGGACACATTGCCGAGCGCGTCCACCGCCCGTACCCATAGGGTGTGGTTATCTTCGCTTAAGCCGCTTAGGCTGCCGGACCAACTCGTCGTCCCGCTAGCCGCCGCCCAGCCGTTAGCTGTCCACGACGCCGCGGCTCCCACGTCCACCGTCGGCACCACGGGCTCACTCGTCCCTTCCGCGTAATACACCGCGCTCACGCCGGTGATGTTGTCGGAGGAAACGCCCTTAATCGCCACCGTGGCGCTGGATGACCAAGAAGCGGCCGCCGGATCGGTGATGGTGACTTCGGGACCGGTGGTATCTACCCGCACGCTCCTCTCCACCACCTTGGTCTTTCCGGCCATATCGGTGGCCGTTATGGCGATGGCGTAGCTTCCGTCATGTGTATGTGTGGTTTCATCGATATTCCAAGCGCGGGACCAAGAGTCATCCGTCACGGTAAGCGTTTCATCCGGTGAAGCGACATCGTCTTTCGCCCAGCTAAGGATAACGCCGCTTAATCCGTTCGTATCGCTGGCCGTGCCGCTTACGGCAAAATCCCCAGCGCGATCAACGCGGCTCGCCGTCGCGATCATGGTTTCAGCCAAGGCGGGATCGGCCAAGTCAACATCAAAGCGAACGCTCGCCGCGGCAGCCGGCGCGGTCCTATTCCCAACCGCGTCCTCAGCCAGGATATGGAGATAATAATCCAGGCCTTCGGGCAGGTCGTTGCCCGCGCCCAAAGTTTTGGAGAAATTCCACGCGCCTGAGGTAAGTATCTCCGTATAACCCGCGTCCACTGGCGTGGTCGTGATAGCGGGAGCGTCGGTGTTGGTGTCAATGGCATACCAAACCCGCTTCAAGCCCACGCCGTCGTCCGTCGCGTTGCCCCTGAAGGTGTAGCTCGCGCCCTTAAGAGCGTTCACGCCTGTCTGGGTGGCGTCCGGCGCGCTGATCTCATTAAGCTCCGGCGCCGTCGTATCCACTTCTATCGTCCGCGTCTGGAATTCGGCCGACCGCTGGGCCACATCCTTAAGCGTCACCGTATAGGTATAGACGCCGTCCGCTAGAGCGCCGGCGTCCCGATACACGGGCAGGGTCGGGTAAGCGGCGGCTCCGTTGGTGAAGGCGAAGGAAGCGTCCGTAAAATCAGTTTTGGAATATATTTGTCTAGGCTCGGCCTCGCTCTGGTATTGCTCGGTCACGATGAATTCAGACAGCCTGAGGTCGTCGCTTAGGTCCAAGCGCAGATAGAAATCCTCCGCCGTCGTTGAGCTTACCGCGCTTAAGGCGCTACCGCCCAGGAATTGAATTTCTGGGCTGGCCATATCCACCGCGAACCATACATCCTGAGTTTCCGTAACCGCATCGGCGCCTAATTTGGCGGTACCATCATCCGTCGCTTCTATACGCAAACGGTAGATCCCCGCATCTTCCGGTCCCTGAATAGTGAATTTACGCGACGCCGTCGTGCCGCTGAATCCGGGTTCGGCGCTGATCGGGTTCCCGTCTTTATAGATTACGATATCGATACCTAAGCCATCGCTTAGGATTTGGCTCGTCTCGGCTAAAAGTCCGTCATCGTCAGTCACCGTCCCCTCAAACAGCGTGGCCTGAGTCTTTAAGTTATTGGCGATAGCTTGGGCCTCCGTCGCCGCGTTTAGATTGTAGAAAGTGACGACTGGAAGGTCAGTGGCTTGATCTATCCTGAGCTTTGGGTAGTCTCCCAGACCGTCAACCAAAGTGTAGGACAGGCCGGCGCCGTCAACGGCGGTGATAACGATCTCAACCTCATCTTCGGTAAAATCGGTCGTATCTACCAAAACGGACCAAGCGTATCGGTCCGCGGGTATGTACTCCTCTTCGCCAATGCTAATAGTTAAGGATTCGATATTGTTTGAGTTGTCCCTGGCCGCCCCTAAAAGTTCGATGACGCCGTTCTGAGGCACGGAAAGGTCGGGGGAAATAATGGTGATCGTGGGGTCTTCCGTATCCACGGAATAGGTCGTGGAAATGGTGGACATAAAGCCCGAGCTATCCATGGCTTCTATCTGTATATCCACAGTGCTTCCAACGCTCTCGGGAATAGTGACCGCGCTGTTGGACCAACTGTCGCCCACTCCCGCGGTGGCCACGTACCAGGTCGTCTCCGTGCCCGCCGTTACGCCAATACGGACCTGCTCAACCCCATTGTCGTCCGTCACGTCGGCGGAAACGATAACAGCCGCGCCCGCGCCGATATAGCCGATATCCGGCTTGATATTACGGATAACCGGCACCGCGCTGTCTATCTTGAACTTAATCGGGTTGGTGGAGGCGGTTTTCGGCGGTGAATTGGTATCGCTGACCGTTAATACAAGTTGATAGCGGCCGTCAGGAATCAAGCTTCCGCTGGAAAGACCGCCGGTTTTCATGGGGAAATTGACGCTGTAGGCGGTCTTATTTTCCGTTACGTCGTTTATGGCGACGTCAAAACTGTAAATACCTGTACTGAGAGGATTTCCAGAGTCATCCAGCGGTGTGAACACGGCTTCCAGACTGTTTTTATTTATGCCGTCGTCGTCCTCCACCGTGCCGATGACGCTGGCGCCGGCGCCAACGATATTGCTGTCAATACCCAGGGTCTGAGACGGGACGCTGATAGAGAAACGGGGAAGATCGCTGTCGGCTTGAATAACAAAACCGACAGTTTCCGCCCCCGTCACCGTGGGTGGATAACGGCGCAGAGCCGCCAGCTGCGCGGCCGTTACCCCATCCGGCAAAGCGGCGGCGTTCGGTTCGCCCTGGTCGTGCGGCCCTATATCGGCCTCAGTGACAGATACGGTGAAAGGAACATCCAACACCGCCGAATGATAGAGATATTCGTTAACATTGCCGGCTCGATCTCTGGCAAAGATCATATACCTATACGAACCATCGGCATAGGTACTAAAATTTGTCACAGCGGTGCTAATGGTCCAGTTAGCGTTGGTGGAGAAAGGCCTGTTAGTCGGATTGGTAACTTCCGTGCCGCTCGCGTCGTATACCGCGAGCTCCACCCGTTGAATGGGGAAAGGATCGTAAATCGTGCCTCGGAAAGTAACGGTTGAATTGTAGATATCGCTCGCGACGGCCTGGGGGACGGACACCAGGACAGTCGGGGCGCTATTATCGATATTGACGTTGACCCGCGCGTTAAAGGTCTTACCGGCGGTATCGGTAGCCTTGGCGGTAAAAAGGTGGGCGCCATCCAGCACCCGGGCGTTAGACGCGTTGACGACGGCGGTATCAATCTGGGCGGTCCAGGTATCGCCAGAGATGACGGCGGGAACGGAGCGAACCACGGCATCGTTCACCTTGAGTTCCACCAACACCGACATGACGCCGATATCATCGGACACCTTCCCCGAGAGGGTGACGACGCCTCTAAGATAGGCGTTGTCCAGCGGCTGGGCGATACTGACATTTGGCGGGTCAAGGTCCACCTTGGCCCCCAAGCCAATAGAGAAAAGGTCGCAGGTGACCATGCTCGCGGACGCGATGCCGACCATAGCCGGCAATAGCAGCCGAGCGGACCATTTACGGACCGCCGCCGCTAAGCTCAGATCAGATTGTACCTTACCCATACCGTCCACCTTTCGGCCTACCGCCGGCCGCGCGTTCCGTGACAATAACTTATTTAACTTGATAAAAGAGAGAAAACGACGGAAAACCCGCTTTAGCGCTATCCGCGCCGAAAGCGGCTGGTATTTTTTAGATCTATCTTCCTTATTATAACCCAAAACAGGCCGCCTTTACAGTCATACTAAAATACGCTGGTCCTAAGACCGAATGAGAGCAGAGGCTTAACGCCGCCGCCAACCTCAGCGGAGATCATCCAGAGCTGGAATTCCGTAAACAGGGATAAGGACCGGAAGTTCTTAGCTTTGGCGAATTTGAATTTCGGGAATTCCAATTGACCGACTATAGCGCTCAACAACAGGGGATCGCCCCGCTGGGTTTCCATATAGTAAGCGACGGTCGCCCCCAGGGCGACACCGGCTTCCAAGAATTCCCAGTCCGGCCCAAACCAGAAGGAGAAAGGCAGGGCGGCGACATTCGCTAAAAGCTTTCCGCCTATTACCGATCCATAGTACCGCTGATCCAGGCCATTCCAGTCCTTTGACGGCACATAGCCATACATAGCTTGAAGCTTGACATTGTCATCAAAGAAGGTAAGCCCAACGCCCGTATTCAGCATCGTCCCGCCCAAGAAACTGGTGTCCAAATACAGTCCCTGTATAAAGGAAGGCAGTACATAACCAGCCTTATCGCCCTCGCGCAGGGTCAGATTTACCTCGGCTAGTTCGGTATCGTCGGAGGCTATACCGAAAATATTGATTACGCCATTAAAACGGCCGCCTTCCTCAGGGGAAAGGATGGAAACGACGGGCGGCGTCTTATCCAGATTCAAATGAAGCCGAGAAACGCTTTCCTCGCCGTTGCGGAACAGCGTCCTCATAATCATAGGCAACGGCCCCTCGGGGTAATCCTGAGTCTCCAATCTGAAGCGCCATTGCGCCGCGCCCTGTGCGGGAAGGAAACTGCGGCCATTGTCCAAGCTCACTTCCACGGACACAGGCTCTCTGCCCTTTTTATCCGCTTCCGCCGCTTTTTTCGCCGCGTCCATGGCTTTTTTCGCGGCGGCGACAGCTTTTTTATCCCCGGCGTTTTCAGCCGCGACCAAAGCCGCCGCGGCCGCGTCTATCTTGGCGCCGGCCTCTTCCTCATCCACTGTCCAGCCGCTTGTGCCGGTCAACCAAGGGCGACCAGGTACAAAGGCGCCTGGCGCGAAGGCGTCGGATCTGATCCAAGGACCGTAGCTATAATATTCCACTGGAATGATTTCGCTAATAACAGTCGTGCCGCCTTCGGTAATAAACCGAGCCGTTAGCTCATGTTTTCCCTCGGCAAGGACCGCGCTGTCCAAATCGGCTGAGAACCAGCCGTCCTTATCGATCACAGCTGGAGCTAAGTCTTTACCATCCAAGTAGATAGATACCGAGCTAGGCAAAACGCCGGCTTGAACCTTGCCCT
>CAZJJK010000121.1:0-1721 GCA_964546285.1 uncultured Treponema sp.
TCAGAGTAACAAAGGTGGTTTCCGCGTACTCGTTTCCGTTGAGTCAGTCCAGTAGGGCAAAGCGACTGTGGGAAGACTCGCGAAAACGTATTCTACGCTAAGCTTGGTGCCGTCGCTAGGGGCTGTAACAAGATGCCTAGCTCCCTTGGTCTACAGCGCGGCCCTAATCGCCGGTCTCGTCCCAATGGCCAATCTTCCTGATTTTTTGGTTTCGGTAGCGCACTATAAGCTCAGGCGGGCGGGCGCGGAGATCAGCCAGATCGCGGAGCAGAGTCGCTCTTATGGCCGCGGCCGCGGCCTTGGGGTCAACGTGGGCGCCGCCTGAGGGTTCGGGAATAACGCCGTTAATAACCTTAAAGGCTAAAAGATCGTCGCTGGTGATGCGCAGCATGGCGGCGGCGTCCTTAGCCTTAGCGGAATCGCGGAGTAGGATAGAGGCGCAGCCCTCCGGGCTGATGACAGAGTAGACGGCGTTCTCCAGCATATAGATTTTATCGCCCACGCCTATGCCCAGGGCGCCGCCGGAACCGCCTTCACCAATGATGACACAGATTATTGGGGTGCGGAGCTGGCTGAATTCGCGCAGGTTGCGCGCTATCGCCTCGCCAATGCCGCGCTCTTCGGCGCCAAGACCCGGATAAGCGCCAGAAGTGTCGATAAAGGTAACGATAGGCCGGTGAAATTTTTCCGCCTGTTTGGCCAAACGCAGAGCCTTTCGGTATCCTTCCGGATTAGCCATGCCGTGATTGCGGCGCATGTTTTCTTTTAGGGTGCGACCCTTTTGATTGGCGATTATGGTCACCGGCTGGCCGTCCAGAAAACCCAGACCGCCGACTATGGCTGGATCGTCGGCGTAATATCGATCTCCATGAAGTTCGATAAAATCATCAAAGACCAGGCCGATATAATCCAGAGCGTAGGGACGCTCTGGATGGCGGGCTAGTTCCACCCTTCGCCAAGCCGTCTCCGTTTTTGAGGCGGCTTTTACCTTCGCTTGCAGACTGGAAAGCTCATGGCTAATGTCAAGGCCGGTCGCTTCGGCTAAACGCTTGAGTTCCTTAAGGGTCGCCGATAAATCGTTTTTAGGCATGGAGGCTCTCCTCCGTGACGCGGCCCTTCCCTTGGTGCAGATCAATCAGGCGGGCGAGTATGCCTTTTTGCTTGCCGCGGGAAACAATCAGATCAATAAATCCTTTCTCCAACTGGAATTCGGCTCTTTGAAACCCATCCGGCAGTTTTTGGCGTATAGTGCCTTCTATTACGCGGGGACCGGCAAAACCGATAAGAGCCCCTGGTTCGGCTAGGGTGACATCAGCCAGCATGGCGAAGGAGGCGGTTACGCCGCCGGTGGTGGGGTCGCAGAGGACAACAAAGAAGGGAACCCCCGCTTTATCCAGCTCGGCGGCGGCGCTGGCGGTTTTAGCCATCTGCATCAGGGAAAAAATGCCTTCCTGCATACGAGCGCCGCCCGATGTGGCGTAGACAATCACCGGCAAGCGTTCTTGGGCGCCGCGCAGCAGGGCGCGGCAAATTTTTTCCCCAACAACAGAACCCATAGAACCGCCCATAAAATTAAAGGACATGGCGGCTAATATAGCCGGACGCCCGTCTATTGCGCAGAGGCCGGTAACGACAGCTTCTTTCATTCGCGCCTTGGCTTCCGCCGCTGACAGCTTATCCTCGTATCCGGTCAGATCGATGGGGTTGAGCGAGCGCAGATT
>CAZJJK010000121.1:1821-4575 GCA_964546285.1 uncultured Treponema sp.
CGTTTTTAGCGGCCATTATCTAGCTCCTTCTCTAATTCGGCGTATAAGGCGGTGCCGAAATCGCCGGAACGAAAACGCGGATGATTGACTATAAAGCGTTGGTTCGCGGTGTTCACGTTTATTCCTTCTATCGTCAGTTCGCGTAAAGCTCTGTCCATACGGTCAAGGGCTTGACGGCGGTCCGGCGCGTGGACGATAAGTTTGCCGACCATTGAGTCATAATAAGGAGGAACGGCGCAGCCGTTGAATAAAAACGAGTCCCAACGAACGCCGGGCCCGCCGGGAAGTTCCAGACGCGTAATCCGTCCAGCGCTCTTGGCGTTAATCCGGCATTCTATAGACCAGCCGCGCAATTCTACCTTGTCAGCGTCAAATTCTAAACGGCCCTCAGCGCAGGAAAAGAGCTGTTGGCGTATGATATCAACGCCTGAGACAAATTCGCTGACAGGATGCTCCACTTGAACGCGGGCATTTACTTCCATGAAAAAAAACTGGTCACCCGATACTAAAAATTCGATGGTACCAGCCCCGCGATACGCGAGTTCGCGGAAAAGGCGGACGGCTCCCTTTGACATGCGTTCGCGCATAGCGGGCGTTACGCCGGGCGAGGGACTTTCCTCAATCAGTTTTTGATGGTTTTTCTGGACCGAACAATCCCGTTCCCCTAGTACCGCGACCGTTCCATTGCCATCGGCGAGTATTTGGAGTTCCACATGGCGGGGGTTTTCCAAGTACTTTTCCATATAGATTACGCCGCTGGAAAAATGAGCGCTGGCTTCGCGGCTGGCTAGAGCTAGATTATCGCTCAGTTCTTTTGGCTCGCGGACAACGCGCATCCCCTTGCCGCCGCCGCCGGCCGCCGCTTTAAGGATGATGGGGTATCCCAAGCTTTCCGCTGTTCTAAGAGCGCTTTCGTCGTCAGCGATAGCTCCCTCGCTGCCTGGCGTTAGGGGTAAGCCAAAACGGCGGGCGGTTTCCCGCGCCCTCACCTTATCGCCAAGCAGTTCGATGGTTTCCGCTTCCGGTCCGATAAAAAGCAAGCCTTCCTTACGGACGGCGCGGGCGAAGGCGGCGTTTTCGGATAAAAAACCAACACCCGGATGAATGGCGTCGCAATCGGTGCGGAGGGCGGCCATCAATAGATTGTTGAGCGCTAGGTAGCTTTTAGCCGATGGCGCCGGTCCAACCTTAACGGAGCGGTCAGCTAGGCGGACGGGGAGGCTGTCCGCGTCAGCTTCGGAATAGACAAGCACCGTCTCCACGCCCAGCTCTCGGCAGGCGCGGATGATCCTGACGGCGATTTCGCCTCGGTTGGCGATCAGCAGACGCTTTATCACAATACGCTCCAGTCTAGAGCCGTACGACTTCAAACAAGCTTTGACCGTATTCCACCAAGGAGGCGTTTTCAGCCTTAACCGTCCGTATCTCGCAATCGAACTCCGCTTCCAAATGATTCATCATCTTCATCGCCTCAAGGATACAAAGAGTGTCACCGGCCTTGACTTTTTTACCCGCTTCCACAAAAGCCGGCGCGTCCGGGCCAGGAGAACGGTAAAAAGTAGCGACGATAGGGCTGACTATGGACTCTAGGGCTTCACCCTCCTCGGCGGCGTTTTCGTCTAACTTGGCTGGCAGACCCAAGCGGACGGCTGTTTTAAGCGCTGACGTGCCGCCTGACTCTTTCAAACGCTGTGAAGACGCTTCGGCGGCCAGCTCCATATCGACGGCGGAGCCTCGGCTCGTTTCGCGGCGGAGCGATAAACGAAAGCCTTCGTTTTCCACGGTTAAATCGGATAGATCGGTGGCGGCGAATTTGTCAATGATCGCTAGAATAGCGTTCTTGTCCATATAATCTCCTTATATACCGCTTGGGTCGATATCGGCCTGGTAGTCGATACCGCTTACGGCGAAGCCATGAGTTCGCAGAAAGGCGTTTCGGATACCGTCGATATCGGCTGTCGCTATGGCTGTCTGGCTTCGCGCGGCGGCCTTTGCCATATAAGCGGAAACCGCCGTTTGGATATCGTGGCGCAGTTCAAGATCGTCAAGGCGGATGCGAGAGGCCTGATCGGTTTTTACCAAAGCGGCCTTAGCGGCGGAACTTGGGGTGTAAAGGCGATCGCGGAACAGCCTAAGAATTTGCTCGGCGCAATCCTCATGAATTCCGGCGGCTTTCATCTCTTTGAAAAGAAAAGCGATGTATAAAGAAATGGCGGGGATGACGGCGCTTGACCGGGTAACCAAGGCCTTGTTTACGCTTACCCAAGCGCCGCCGCCGGCGGGTTTTAGGCTGTCGTTAAGCTCCTGGGCCGTTTTTTCCAAATGGGACTTAGCCCGGCCTATCGTGCCATCGCGATAGATAGGCCATGATAATTCCGGCCCTATATAGGTATACGCGACGGTTCTGACCGTTTTGGCTAATAAGCCCGCTTCTGACAGGGCTTTTATCCAGCGCGCCCAATCCTCTCCGCCCATAACCTTAACGGTGGCGTCTATCTCTTCTTGGCTGGCCGCCTCCACCGTCATCGGGGAGAGGGTGCCGTCCATGAAATCCAGGGCGAGGCCGGAGTAGGGCGTCCCAATCGCTTTGATGACGGATCGATATTGGATTCCGGTATCGGGATCGGTCCTGACTGGGGAAGCGATTGAATAAACCACTAGGTCAACTTCCGGCTTTATGCCGGCGCGGGCGGCGACCGTTTTGATCGCTTCCATTGCCATGGCTTTTGCCTGATCAGAAAACGCGTCAGCGTC
>CAZJJK010000121.1:4675-8877 GCA_964546285.1 uncultured Treponema sp.
CTGGTGAGGCAGATATTGTTGCGAATCAAAGGCTGTACGATCATCGTTGCTCCAAAGTGTTATAGCTCGGCTTTCCCAACCAGGCAGAGCCATTCGGCCTCGGCCGCGAGTTCATCGCCGACATAGGCCTTGCCGGCTTGTTTGATCATTTTGGCGGAAACGCGGAGGTTGACTATTTCCAAGCGGACTTCATCGCCTGGTCTTACTTGACGGCGGAATTTCGCCTTATCCACGGTGGCCAGAAAAAAGAGCTCGCCGTCACCAAGTACGCCGAGTTGGCGCAAGCCGGCGCCGCCGGCTTGCGCCATGGTTTCCACTAAAATTACGCCGGGTACTACCGGATATTCCGGAAAATGCCCGGAAAAGAAGAAGTCGTCCGCCGTAAAGCGGCGCCGAGCGACTATTTTGTCCTTGGCCGCCTCAACGATGGCGTCAACGAATAAAAAAGGTTTGCGGTGGGGAAGCAGGGTTTCTATATCAGTCATAACCAACCTCACGCCCTTAGGGGCGGTATTTGCGAAAAACGACAACGCCGTTATGGCCGCCGAAACCAAGGGAGCCGGAAGCCGCCACTTGGATATCGCCGTATTGGACAACATTGGGAACATAATCCAGATCGCAGTCTGGGTCGGGTTTGTCCAGATTGATGGTTGGAGGGAAAAAGCCACCTTGAATGGCTAGGACGCAGACGACGGCTTCAAAGGCGCCGGCGCCGGCTATCATATGACCGGTCATGCCCTTGGTGGACGACACCTTCATCTTATAAGCGTGATCGCCAAAGGCTAATTTTATCATTCTGGTTTCAGTGGGGTCATTTACCTCGGTTGAAGTGCCATGAGCGTTATAGTATTGGACTTCTTCGGGCGCGACAGCGGCGTCGGCCAGAGCCCAGCGGATAGCTCGGGCGCCGCCTTCCCCGCTGGGATCGGGAGCGGTTATATGGTAAGCGTCGGCGCTGGCGCCATAGCCGGCGAATTCGGCCAAAATGACGGCGCCTCTGGCAAGGGCGTGGTCCTCGGTTTCAAGGACAAGCATCGCCGAGCCTTCACCCATGATAAACCCGTCCCTATCGGCGTCAAAGGGCCGGCTTGCCCGCTTTGGCTCATCGTTTCTAGTGGACAGGGCTTTGATCATTTGAAATCCGCCAATGGCGAAAGGCACGATGGCCGCTTCGGTACCGCCGGCTAAACACACATCGCAGCGGCCGGCGCGGATAAGGTCCAGAGCTTGGCCAAGGGCGTCGGTGCCTGAGGCACAGGCGGTGACCGCCGTAAGGGCCGGACCCTTGCTACCGAACAGCATGGACAGGTTCCCGGCCGCCTCATTGTTTATCATCATGGGGATGGTAAGCGGCGGCATGCGCCGAGGGCCTGAAGCGATAAGTTTACGGAATGATTCTTCCACCACTTCCCAGCCGCCTATGCCGTTTCCGACTACGATACCGACCCGTTCGCTGTCGCACGCAAGAACGCTTCGGCCAGCGTCTTTGGGAGAGGGGCTAAGCAAGCCAGCCTGATTTAAGGCTTGGACGCTGGCGGCGGCGACGAACTGAGTAAAGCGCGCCATTTTCCGCGCGTCTTTTTTGTCAATCCAGCGGCTGGGATCGAAATTCTTTACCTCGGCGGCTATCTGAACATCAAAGCCGGAAGCGTCAAATAAGCTTATTTTGTCAACGCCGCAGGTACCGGCCTTTAACGCGGTCTCGGCTTCCGTCACGGATAGGCCAATCGGCGAAATAACGCCCATACCCGTTATTACGATCCGTTTACGCATTATTACCCCCTAAATGAACATTCCACCGTCAACGGCGATGGTTTGGCCAGTGATATAGGCTGAATCGTCGGACGCCAGAAACAGGGCGACCGCCGCTACGTCGGCGGCTTGGCCAAGCCGTTTAAGCGGTATACGTTCCTGTAGCTTTTCCTTAACGGCGGCTTGGAGCCCCTCAGTCATATCGGTTTGGATGTATCCTGGGGCTATGGCGTTGACCCTGATACCCCGGCTGGCCGTTTCTTGGGCTAAGCTTTTACTTAGGGCAATAAGTCCCGCTTTTGAAGCGGCGTAGTTGCATTGGCCGGCGTTGCCATGCTGACCAACCACGCTTGATAGATTGATAATGGACCCGCTTCGGCGGCGTATCATATCGCGGGCGACCGTTCTCGCCACTAAAAAAGCGCCGGTTAAATTGATATCCAATACGCGCTGCCAATCGGACAGTGGCATCCTGAAGGATAGGCCGTCCTTTGTTATACCGGCGTTGTTGACAAGAATATCAAAGCCGTCCGCTTCCTTGACCGCCGCCTCAATCGCCGCTTCTATGGCGGCTGGATTTCCAACATCGGCGCTTAGCCACCGGAGGCGGCCACCTGACGCGTCTATGAAATTCTCCAGTTCCGGCGTACGTTTGGTTCCCAAGCCCCAGACGGAGGCTCCCTCAGCCATAAAACATTCGGCTATGGCGCGGCCTATCCCCCGTGACGCGCCAGTAATCAAGGCTTTTTTGCCTTCAAGTCTCATGCGAATCCTCCCGTGAATAAGGCGGCTCTGTTATAGGGCCGCTATTTCGTCGACTGTACCGGCCCCAACGCACGGAATAGCGGAGCCGCTGTCCTTCCATAAGCCTTGAAGCACCCTGCCCGGTCCGACTTCCAATACCAGGTCCGGCCGTTTATTCGCGATAGACGCTTCTTCCTCCGTCCAGCGGACCGCTTCCATAATCTGGCGTCGGGCCAGTTTGCGCGCTTCTTCTCCGCTTGAGACTAAAGCGCCGGTAACATTGGAAAATAATGGAATAGAAGGATCGGAAAAAGTACAGGCCGCGGCTTCGCGCGCGAAGGTTTCGGCGGCCTCGGCCATAAGGGGCGTATGGAAGGGACCGGCCACCTTAAGCCGGATAAAACGCCGAGCCCCGGCCGCTTTAAAGCGGCTTTCCGCCGCCTCAAGCGCGGCCGCCGTCCCCGCGACAACGGTTTGACTGGGCGAATTATAATTGGCCGCGTATAAGCCGTCTAAACCCTCGTCCTTCCATTGGGTGATAAGGCTTTCCACGGTTTCGGGTTGAAGCCCGATCAGCGCCGCCATGCCGGGTTCATCGGAACCGGGGCTTGATAGGCTAGTCTTATTTGGGGAAGCCAAAGTCCCCCCGCTTTTCGCTCTTAGCCGGTCGGCGGCCGCCTGCATGGCGCGGCCTCTGACGGTGACTAAACGAAAAACGCTTTTCAGGTCCAATACGCCGGAGAGCGCTAAAGCCGGATATTCACCCAAGCTGAACCCGGCGCATAAACAGGGCTGGATGCCGCGTTCGTTTAGCGCCGCCGCGGCCGCTAAGGAGGCGAGGGTCAGCGCTGGCTGAGATAGGTCGCTGCGCTTCAGACGCTCGGCATCTCCTTCCCTTATTAGTTCAAGCAGGTCGATGCCGCTGCTGTTGGACGCGAGGTCGAACAAGTCCCTAACCTTTTGGCTGGAGTCATAAAGGTCCAAGGCCATACGCGGATACTGGCAGCCCTGCCCCGGAAAGAGGAAAGCGATATCGCCGCTTACCATACGATAAGATTTCCCCCATAAGTCAAACCAGCCCCAAAGCCGACCGTGATAATTCGATCTCCCCGTTTTAAACGACCGGAGCGCGCTAATTCATCTAGGGCGATAGGAACGGACGCCGCGGAAGTGTTGGCGTATTCCTCGATGTTCAGATAGAACAAAGCTTCCGGCAGGCCGAGGCGTTTGGCCGCCGCCTGAACGATACGGGCATTGGCTTGATGTGGTACAATTAGATCGATCTGGTCAGCGCTTAGGCCTTCCTCTTTTAAGAGCCGCTCGATAGTTCCCGTTACGGCTTTTACCGCGAAATTGTACACCGCCTGTCCGTTCATCTCGATATGAGGGGCTTTGTCGATGGTTTCGCCGTCTTTAAAGGGGTCGCGCGAGCCGCCGCGTCTCATGATAAGCTTATCCCAGCCAGAACCCTCGGCGCCAAGTATGGACCTTATGATGCCTCTAGCCCCCGCTCCTTGTTTTGGCGCGTCGGTTTTTTCCAAAACCACCGCGCCAGCTCCATCACCGAATAAGACCGCCGACGAGCGATCTGACCAATCCGTGATGCGCGATAAAACCTCGGCGCCGATAACCAGCGCCCGTCGGCGCCCTTCGCCCATCAAAAGAGTCCCGCCGGCCATTTCAAGACCGTAAATAAAGCCTGTGCA
>CAZJJK010000122.1:0-8815 GCA_964546285.1 uncultured Treponema sp.
GAAGCGGCTGAAGCGGCTGAAGCGCCGGCGTCCGCCGAATCGAGCGGGGCGGGGCTGGCCGAACCCTCCGTTGGCGTCCTCAAACTGTTGCGCCTCCGCGCCGATTGCCGCCGCGCCGCTCTTCTGGCCACGGCGGAAACGGCTGGACCGGCTTGTCGGACCGGCGCCTGGTCTTGTTTTGGCGAGCGTCGCTATACCCTGGAGCGGCTGCGGGACATCATCGCCGACCGTTTTCGCTCGCCCACGCCTGGGTCCTATACGGCCACCCTGGACGACGAGCGGGTTCGGGAAAAACTGATGGAAGAAGCCCAAGAAGTAGTTGAGGCCGGCACACATGACGAAATTGTCTGGGAACTCGCCGACCTGTTCTACTTCGCCACCGTCCTTATGACCCGCGCCGGCGTCAGCCTGGCCGAGGTTTTGGCGGAACTAGACCGCCGACACAAGAAGTAGCTATGAGCGTCTATTGGAATAAGCGCGTCCGAGACCTGTCGCCCTATGTGCCGGGCGAACAGCCGCGCGATAAGCGCTATATCAAACTCAACACCAACGAAAACCCCTATCCGCCTTCCCCGGCCACGCTGGAGGCTATTCGCGCGGCTATGGCGGATTTGAGGCTTTATCCCGACCCGCTCTGCCTTAACCTAAGGCGGGCGATAGCCGAACGGTACGGTACCAGACCGGAACGGGTTTTCGTCGGCAACGGGTCCGATGAAATCTTGGCCTTCGCCTTCGGCGCCTTCTTCGCGGGCCGTTCGGAACAAGCGCTTGCTGGCGGAGAAGCCCTTCTTTACCCGGACCTGAGCTACAGCTTTTATCCGGTTTACGTCGATCTATGGAGCCTAGCCAGCTTGACCCCGCCGGTAAATGCCGATTTTACCATAAACACCGATAACTACCGCGTTCCCGCTCTCGGCGTCGTTCTAGCCAACCCCAACGCTCCCACCAGCCTGGCTCTCTCCCGCGCCGACATTCTCTCTGTCGTCGCCGATCAGGAGAAGCGCGGGCGGGTCGTCCTGGTGGATGAAGCCTATGTGGACTTTGGCGCGGAATCGGTGGCGCGCGATATCGGCGACTACTCCAATTTGCTTGTCGTTCACACCCTGTCCAAGTCGCGCTCCCTGGCCGGGCTACGGGTGGGTTTCGCCCTGGGTCACGAAGACCTGATAGAAGGGCTGACCCGGATCAAGGACTCGTTCAATTCCTATACTCTGGACCGCTTAGCCTTGGCTGGCGCGACGGCGGCGATAGAGGACAGCTCCTACTACGAGGCGGCCAACGCCAGGGTCGCCGCCACCCGCGACCGCGTCATGCCCCGGCTCCGCGCGCTCGGCTTTACGGTTTTGGCGTCCAAAACCAATTTCCTCTTCGCGAGCCAGCCCTCTTTTTCGGGCGCTTTCCTGTTCCAGGCCCTGCGGGAGCGCGGTATCCTGGTGCGCCGTTTCGATAAGCCACGTATAGCCGATTATCTGCGGATCAGCGTCGGGACCGATGAGGACATGGATGCGCTAATCGCCGCCTGCGCGGATCTAGTCGCCGGCGTGAAGGCTGAATAAATGGAAAAAGGCGGCGCTATGCGCCGCTTAAGGAGCTTGTCATGAAAATAATCGATATCGCCGCGTGGGACGGCTCTTTGGACGGCGGAAAGTCAGACGGCGCGGCGGCGGCCGCGACGGAAGCGGCTGTCCGTGAGATTGTCGCCGCCGTGCGCCGCGATGGCGGCGAGGCCGTAAAGGCTTGCGCGGCCAAATATGACCGCGCGTCGCCTGAAACGCTGGAGGTGCCTATGGCGGAAGCGCGGGCAGCTCTGCGGGACCTCATCCATTCCCAGCCCGATTTAGCGGAGGCTTTGAGTTACGCTAAGGGAAATATCGAACGTTTCGCCTTAGCCCAAAAAGAGCAGTTCAAGGACTTCGAAATAGCGATGGGTGACGGCTTGATCGCCGGCCAGCGCGTCATCCCGATAGGCCGGGCGGCCGTCTACGCCCCGGGCGGTCGTTTCCCCTATCCCTCCTCCCTGCTGATGGGCGTCGTTCCGGCCAAGGCGGCGGGCGTCGCCGAGGTGATCGTGGCTTCGCCGCCGACGGCGGACGGCCTGCCGAACCGCCGCATCATGGCCGCGGCCGCCGTCGCCGGCGCCGACCGGCTCTTCGCCCTGGGCGGGGCCCAGGGTATCGCCGCTTTAGCTTTGGGCACGGCTAGCGTGCCTCGCTGCGATGTCGTGGTGGGGCCCGGCAACAAGTATGTCGCCGCCGCCAAGAAGCTTCTCTACGGCGAGGTCGGCATCGATTTTATCGCCGGTCCCACCGATGTGCTTATCGTTGCCGACGCCTCGGCGGACCCCGTGCTTATCGCCATCGATCTTTTGGCTCAGGCCGAGCACGATCCGGACGCCCGCGCCCGCGCCCTCCTTCCTTCGCGCCAAGCCGCCGAGGCTGTCGCCGAGGCGGTGGAGCGCCTTTTGGGAACGGAAGCCTACGCGCCCACCGCCGCCATCGCCCGCGCTTCCTGGGAAGCGGGCGGTCTTCTCCTCGTCTACCGCGACCTAGCCGAGGCTGTCGCCGCGGCCGACCGCGTCGCCCCAGAGCACTTGGAGCTGCATCTTGAGGATGCCGCGCGCTGGGCGCCGCGCTTCGCCAATTACGGCTCGCTCTTTATCGGCGCGGCGGCGGCGGAAGTGCTGGGTGATTATTCGGCTGGCATCAACCACACCTTGCCCACTTCCGGCAGCGCCCGTTTCACCGGCGGTCTCTCCGTCCGCCACTTCCTGAAGACGCTTACCACCCTGCGCCGCGACAAGGTCGGCGCTAGCGTGGTGGCGAACGAAGGCGGCGCGCTAAAAAGCGCCGAGGCAGCCGCCCGCCTAGCCAGAGCCGAAGGCTTGGTTGCCCATGAGGCGGCGGCCAAGGCAAGACTGGGTTAATAAAAGGGCTGGCTTTTTAACGTTAGGCACGCGAGCGGCGTATGATCACCGCTCGCGGCTGAGCCTTTCACTCCGGGAGCGTGAGAAGCGCGTCGGTCAGCGTAAAATCGAAAATAGTGAAGCGAGACGAGCTGCCTGGCGTCTTTATCCAAAGTTCATCATTAATAGGGTCTTGCTCATATACTTTATAGGGCGAATTATATATATCCATGAATACGCGAAGGCTTCTATACGCGTTTGAGGGGAAAGCGACATCCGCCTCAAGCAACTGAAAGGTCGTTATCTTGACCCGGGCTTGCGGCTCTATATCGATCTCCGTAATATCATTATCATAATCTGTCAACGAAACCGTCAGCGAATGGCTAGTCGCGTTCTGGATATATAGGTCGCTTTCAACCGTGAAAAATATACAGGCTGACAATGTTGCCGCGAAAAAAAGCGAAAGGCCTAAACATTTCTTACTCATTCTACCCCCCCCCTTGTTAAGATCCAACTCAAAGAAGAGGAAACATATATATACAAACGGTGATGAATGAAGGCTATGGACGCCGAAACCCCAGGGTTTCAAGCTTCTTTCAAAAAGCGCGTGTTCTTGAAAGGAGCTCCCACGGTTTTGTTTCGCGGCTCATTTTTCCGCGTAATGGGCTAGAAACGAAACCGCGCCTAGCACAAACGCCGGGCTATAAAAGTTAGGGACTTTTTAGATCGCCTCTTTTAGATCGCCTTTTTTGTATATACTTAATTATAGACCAATATAGGGCTAATTCAAGCAAGCCGCATAGCCGCTTATAGGGCTTTATCATTTACATAGCTATAAGCGGCAGCCAGCTTTATACCGGGAGATTTTATGGGGAAAAGGGCGGCCTTATTCAGTGTATTGGCGCTAGTGGTAAGCTTATCTTGGGGCCAAGACGCTAGAGAAACTTCAAAGAGCACGGCGGTGTTTGGAATGGACGCTTTTATGGGAGCGCCTTCTTTGTTCAACGGCGTTTTTGACGCGCCCTTTCCAGGGATAAGCCTAAGATTTAGGGCGACCCCAACTCTTGAATTTAGCTTGGATTACGCTTTTATGAATATAGAATACTATTACCCCGAAGAGGCCTCCGGCGCTTGGTTTGGGCCTGTCCCCTGGTCTTCCATGCCTGAGCTTTTCGCGGCCTACCGTGATTCTTGGTTGTTCTACCAAACGAAGCACTTTTTAGCTCCTTTTGTCTGGTACCGCTCCATCCTAAGCGAAACGCCTGTCCATCTTACTCTCAGGCTCGGTCTCGGTCCGGCTTTTTCGCTAATAATTCCAAACGAGGCAAGTCAATACTATCCCGGTTTTCTTGATGAGTTTACCGCGTTTAGCCAAAGTTTCAGCATAAATCTGGGTGCCGCTTCCCGTATCGGTCTTGAAACCGCCCTCTGGGATAATTTCGTTTTTGGGGCCGATCTTTTATTCATTGTTGATTCTTTCGTCAATGTGGCGTCGGATATCGCTCATTATGGATACGGTTATATAGAACGAGCGGGCAATCTGCTCCTCTTTATCGGAGTGCGTATATGATACTTAAAATATTCTCCATCAAAGAAATAGCTCGATTCAGACTAGCGTTGATCTTGTTTCTTTCCCTCGCCTGCGTCTCCTGTGAGGATTTTTGGAACACGGTGCTGGATATACCGGCTCCTATAGCCCTGTCTGTCAGTGATGGCGATTACTCGAATAGCTTGGAAGTGAACTGGGCTTCGCCAAGTCTAGCCAGCGATAAATGGGAAGGATATTCTATTAAAGAATATAAAATTACTTGGACGGGCCCTTTTTCCGGTTCAACCACGACAGAGGGAACAAGCTATACCATTTATGTAAGTTCGGAAGACCGCGCGGAAATTTTCCAGGTAAGCGTGAGCTTAACGCTTAAAACCCCTCTCGGCGGAACGGAAACCGCGGGCAGCGCCAGCGATACTGGCTTTGCCATGGACGCTAAGAAATTAGTCTGGCAGGATGGGGAAGGTGTTCGGCATAGCTTCAGCGGCGAGGATCAGTGGTATACTACCATGTTGCAGAAGGGCTTCAAGTATACCCTTGATTTTGACGACTCAACCCAAGCCTCGCTTAGCGTATACGCGTATAAGACTTTGAGCCCCGTTATAGTATCTCTGCCGCAGGGGAATGAAGCGGCCTGGCTTTGTAACGATTTCGGGAATAATGGTAAATTCTATATCCAGGTAAGGCCGGAGACGCCTGGAGCGGGCTTCCGCGCCACATACAATTCGCGTCCATAGCCTAGTCGACGGCTATAGAGCCTAGTGTCCCAAAGCTTTGTATTTTCTCTTTTTTTAAGAAAACCTAAGCTTTGGGACACTAGGCTTGTCTATTCGCTTAGTTATTCCCTCGCCGCTAGGGTTTTTCCCGCCCAAGGCAGCAACGCGATAAAACCGCCAGCGGACAGTGTGAAACCAAGTACACCGCTCAGCGGTAGGAACCATTCATTGCCTAAATTTAGGTAGCCAAGGTAGGCAAAGCCGGCGACAAATATCATGCCGCCAACCGCCCCGATAACGGCATTTGGGTTCTGTTTCATCGCCACGGTCGGATTGTTCCAGTTTAGGTGGGGGAAAGCGGTATCAACGACTAAATTCGCCAGGTTAAGTAAGGCGGATAAGCCAAAGCCCGCAAAGCCAGCGACCAGAGCGCGGGAATATCCTAGGGGGCTTATTAGCGATAGCAAAGCGGGGGAAATAATGGCGCTCAAAGCGGCATAGATTAGACTATGAGCGTATTTAGCGCCCCAGTAGGAGAGGGGCGTGAAAGGCAAGCTCTTTAAGAAACCGAATTGGCCGCCATCCCGCGAGACGGCTGTACTGGACACGCTGGTCATAGCGCCCAACATAGCGGCGAAAGCCGAGGCCGCTAAGGTCATTAGGGGCAGGGCCGAAGGGTTGGAAAGAAAGGGTAGTTCTTTTATGAATTCATCTTTCATCGTCAAGTACATGATGCTGAAGATGAGAGGCAATAACGCGATAATAAAGGGACCGTTGAAGAAAAACACCGGTTCGTTAAGCATGGTTCTCAGCTCGCGCCGAAGACAAGCGCGAAAACGGCTGGAGCGGCGGAAGCCCGCTCCTATAAACGCCCGTGAATCCTTTAGTTTTCTTACCGCGCTTTCGCCATAAGTGGCCAAGCTTTTAACATAAGATGGAGCCAAAAGAAAGATCGCCGCGGTGATCGCCGCAGCTTGTAGACCAATGAATTTTAAGATTTCGGTAAAACCGGCTGTTTCACCAGTTTTGGAAAGGGCGTTCGCGGCCCAGAGCGCCGGCGGATAGGCGGCGGCGAAGCGGGATAATATAGAATCAGGGCTGCTTAAATTGGCGATTATCCAGGTGGGGTCTTGGGCGCCGAGCATCTGCTTCTGGTAATACAGCTGCAAGCCTAAAGCCATGGCTACCCCAAAGATGCCGGCGATTATAAAAATGAGCTCCTTACGGCGGAGCCATCGAACCAAACTGAACAAAGGAACAAGTAAGGTATAAAAGAGAGCGATAGGCGCGAGCGGGGTAGTGAGGATTATGAGTGCGGCGTAGATATAAAAAAGCGGCCCTGGATGTTCAAACCAAGCATAGACGCCGAGCGAGGAAGCTAAAAACAAAAAGGCTAGGGCGCATTCACTTATATAAACGATGCTTAACTTGGCGGCTAATAAGGAACGGGGCTTGAACGGCAGAGCGAGAAGATATGTTTCCGCGGCTGTCATAAAATAAGTACTGAAGCAGGTTATAAAACCAAGAAAAAGGGTAAGGGCTGTGGCTGAAATAACGCTGTTTAGGATGACTAGGCTTTCCAACCCGAGAGGTTTCAGCCCCTGATAGGTTTGGACCGCGATGGACAAGGGCAGGAAGGCCATGGCCCCAATAATATAAAGCGCCAGGGCGATAATGCCGACGCCCTTCGCGATGCCCTTTGGCCCAGAACGGAAGGAAGCTATTAGGGAACGCGGATCAAATAGCGAAGAGATATAGACTTTAAGAACGGCAAAATATATACGCATCGCCCATTAGTCCCCCGCGCTTTCGCGCAGTACATCGGAATTGACTAATTCCAAGAATAAGCGCTCCAAGCTGGCGTCGGCATCGCGATCTTTTTTAAGTTCGGGCAAGGTCCCTTGGAAGGCGATTTTGCCATTAGCGATGACGGCGATACGAGTACAAAGTTTTTCGGCGACTTCCATGACATGAGTGGAGAAAAAAACCGTTTTCCCGGCCTTGGCCCGTTCCCGCATTAGATCCTTAAGGGCGAAAGCCGCTTCAGGGTCCAATCCGACCATCGGTTCATCCAGTATCCAGATCGATGGATCACTCAACAGCGAAGCGACGATGACCAGTTTTTGCTTCATGCCATGGGAAAAGCTGGAAATGCGTGAGGATAGAACGGAATCGATCTTAAAGAGCGAGGCATAGCGCTCAATCCGTTTTCGCCGCACCGAGGTTTCCACCGCATAGGCGTCGCCCATAAAGTCCAAAAATTCGCTTGCCTTTAGGCGGACGAACAGTTCCGGATTGTCTGGAACATAGGTGAAACGAAATTTGGCGTCCAAGGGCCGCGATTGGATATCGATTCCGTCTATTAGAGCGCGGCCTGAGTCCGGTCTAATAATGCCGGTGATCATTTTAATCGTGGTGGTCTTGCCGGCCCCGTTTGGACCGAGAAAGCCGAATATTTCACCATCATGTATCTCAAGATCGATGGCGTCCACCGCTTTGACCGAGCCGTTGGCGTAGGATTTTGTCAGCGCTTCAAATTGTAGCATAAGAGAAGTGTAGGCTCGCTTTTGGGTCTCTGTCAACGCGATGTATTCGCCTTGGACTGATCCAGTAAAGCGCAAAGTGTATCTTTTATTTTAATTCCGAGGCTGCGCGCTTGCCGTACCATCTTTGTGTAAATCGTTCTGGATAGAAGGTAGGAAAGGCTAAGCCCCGCTATGGAAAAAACGATGGCGAATAGGGGGGAGCGTAATTTCCCTAAACCGACGCCTAAACCGACGCCAAGGCCGACGCCCCCGCCGAAACCGCCCAGAATACCGCCGTATAGGGCGGCGGCTAGCATTTTCATGTCCCATTTTACCGATAAGCGGCTCGCGTCGCCGGATGGCTCTATGGCTATACGCAGCGTTTTGCCAGAATTATACGCGTGAAGTGAGTTTACCGACCAGCCGAGCCGCCCATTGCGGACGCGGCCTTGGCCATCGTATTCGGCGATTTCTGGTAGAGCTACCAGAGCTTCCTCAAGGATATCATCGTCATAAACTTTTGGCAGCAACGTGGAAATTTCCACTGTTATGGGTGCCCCAAAAAAAGGATGGGTTTCAGGGTTTTTCCTTGTGGCGATAGCTGTGGCCGCCTGTCGTATATAGTCTGGGTTAATCCCCGCTTCTTTGCCCGCGACTTCCAACTCCGATAAAGAAAAACCAGAGGACGGCCGCTTATCCGGCGCGTCGGCTCTCTGCATTTCCGCCGCTTTGCGCAGGATGAGAGACATTTCTTTATCATTGAATACTTTATTGTCAACCATTCTGGGCTCCTTTCCCGGCCGTTAGAAAGCTCATTTTATACCATTATACCTCAGCTGGGGAAAGTGTTTGTTCAATAGTATTGAGGCAATTTAGGATACTGAGTTTCTTGAAAATCCGCCTCCTTATTATTTGGCTTTGTTCTTTATTAAGACAGAGCTAGTATCCAAAGACCTAAAAACGAAGGAAAGGGTAAGGTATTTTTAAGTATAACTAACTGCTGCCAATTCTGTTGAAGATATTTTTTAGAAACTTTTCCCAAACCCAAGCGGGACGCTTCTTTCCCCCGTACCGGTATATGGACCCTATTCCATTTCCAACGGAGGTTTACCATGGCCCAACC
>CAZJJK010000123.1:0-8755 GCA_964546285.1 uncultured Treponema sp.
TTATCGGAACAACAATTGTTAGGAGCTGGACTCTGGGGAGAAGCGGCGCTCGGCGTAACAAGCGGCGAATCAAACGCCTGGGTTATCGGCGCTTCCATAAAAACGCTTTCCAAAGTTTCCTTCAGCGCCGCTTCCAACTCCGGTCGTTGTCGCAAAAAAAGCCGTAGCTCACGGGCAACAGCCTCAGCGTCCAATTCGGCACTGACGAAACCCGGAACCAAAACCGATAATTCTCGGCGTCGGCGCAAAGCCTCTGGCACCTTTAAACCCCAATTTTCAAGCGGTAGATCGAAGAGTTCAGCGGGTGCCGCGTCAAAAACCAAACGGCCGTGGTGGAGCACCAGCGCCCTACGCGAACGGCAAGCCTCTTCCAAAGCGTGCGTAACATGGATAAGCGCGCTTACCTTGCCGTCCGCCATCAGCCTATCCAGCGTATCCAGTATAGACAGACGGGACTGAGGATCTAGCATCGATAAAGGCTCATCCAAGGCGAGGACCGGACAACCCAGGGCAAGCACCCCGGCTATCGCCAGTTTTTGCCGTTCCCCGCCAGAAAGACTATGAGTAGGCGCTCGGCGTTTGTCCAAAAGGCCGACAGCGCGCAGCGCCTCCTCCGTTCGTTCGGAGACAGTCATTGCGTCCAAGCCCAAATTGATAGGCCCAAAGGCGGCGTCATCCTCTACTGTGCCAGCGATAAGCTGATCATCCGCGTTCTGGGTAACAAGCCCGATAAGGCTCCGAGCGGCATCGCCACCTTCATCCGTAGCTGGATCGATGCCGCTTTCGGAAACGCCGGAACTGAACAGACGAAGGGTTCCAGAACTAGGCCGCGACAGGCCGACAAACAGTTTCAGCAGAGTGCTTTTGCCGGAGCCATTAGCTCCAAGCACGGAAACATAATCGCCGGGATTCAGCGTCAAGCTAATCTTATCAAGCGCGTCATGAGTAGAGTGGGGATAACGATAAACCAGAGACCTCAGTTCAGCCCCGGAGAAAACTTTATTCATGTCACCTCGTCTCGGTCGCTAAGGATCCAAGCGTTAAAACCACAATAAGCGCTATAAAAACTAAGGTCAAGCCGCGAACCAAACGCTTGACCTGACAGCTCCCGCCGCCTAGCATACGCGATATGAAAATTCTGCATTGCGCCGATCTCCACCTAGGCCGAAGCTTCCATGAACGCTCGCTAATAGAGGATCAGCGCGCGGCGTTGGAGTATATCGCCAAGCGGCTCGCTGACGGTCCTTACGCCGCCCTAATTATAGCCGGCGATATTTACGATCGCTCCGTTCCTTCGCCGGAAGCCGTGACTCTCCTCAGCTCCTTCCTTCAGACCCTGAAAAAGCGCTGCCCCTCAACAGCCCTATTCCTCAGCCCTGGCAACCACGATTCCGCCGAACGCCTCAGTTACGCGGCCGCCCTACTAGCGGACCTTGATATTCATATCGTCACCGACGCCGAAAAAGCGTTTACCCCTGTCACCATTGAATATGGGGAGGAACGCTGCGCGGTTTTCCAGCTGCCCTTTTTGACGCCCGGCTGCCTCAGCGCCGAAGACGCCGAAGGGCGGAAAATTTACCCCAGAAGCCAGCGCGAACTCCTCGCCTTGGCCTCGGACCGTCTTGAAACCGCGCGGCAATCGGCCGTCAATAACGGCGCTACGTCCACCCTCCTTGCGGCCCATCTTTTCGCGACTGGAGGAGAGGAGTCAGATTCCGAACGCGTTTTTTTGGGTACAGCCGAGCGGGTTGACCTGAGTCAGCTCAGCTCCTTTGACTATATCGCGCTTGGTCATCTCCACCGCGCGCAAAAAGTAACAGAGCGCGCTTGGTACTCCGGCAGTCTTCTGGCCTACTCCTTTGATGAAGCCGATATAACTAAAGTCTGCCTATCGGTTGAGCTCCTTCCCAACAAGCCGCCGCGAATTGAGAAACTGGAGCTGCCGGCCCTTCACCCGGTAAAGCGTTTACGCGGAAGTTTCGCGGCGTTTAGCGGCGCTGGAGGCACGGAAGAATTTTTAGCGGCCTGTGACGCCTGCGGCGACGCGTATCTGGAACTTATCCTTGACGATAAGGAGTTGGTGGACAATCCCTTGGCCATTTTGCGCCATCGCTTTCCATATTTGCTTTCGGTTAAACAAGACGCCGCGTTTTCTGGACGGCTTGACGGGTTTGGGCCAAGCGATATAGCGCGGGAGAACCTAAGACGCGGCGCTAAGGATGATTTTGTGGATTTCCTGATGGATCTCTACGGCCGCGCCGATCCGGCAAAAACGACACTTTTTGACCTTTTAGCGGCGGAGGCTGATAGTGAGACCGCATAATTTAAGACTGGAAAACGTCGGCCCCTTCGCCGGACAGCTTCATATCGATTTTGACGCCCTGGACGATCTGTTCCTGATAACGGGTCAAACCGGTTCAGGCAAGTCTACTATCTTTGACGCTATCTGTTATGCCCTATACGGCAGCCTGCCCGGAGGCCGACGCGGCCAGACCAGGCGTATACGATCCGATTTTGTGGACGACAACGCTCCCTGCACGGTTTCTTTAGATTTCAGCCTGGGCGAACGGCGCTATCTGGTGGAACGCTCGCCGCCCCGCTTACGCCGAAAAAGCCGGGGAGAGGGTTTTGTGGAAGACCCCGAAAGCGCCGTCCTTTACGAAGTATGCGCCGGGGAGAGAATCCCGCTCAGCGGAAAAAGCGGAGAGGCTAACGACAAAATAAAGCGGCTGATCGGCTTATCCGATGACGAATTCTCTAAAATCGTGCTTTTGCCACAGGGCGAATTCGCCGAATTTCTGCGCCAAAATACCAGCGACCGCCGGGAAGTGCTGAGAAAACTCTTCCCGGTTGATCTAGCGGTGCGTATCCGCGAAAACGCGCAAGCCCAGTCAAAGGATTTCGCCGCGAGACTCAAAGAAGCCGAACGGAGCGTCGCCGATTGCCTTGAGCGCTTTGACCCTCAGGCGTATGAGGAAAAATTACGCGCGCTGAAGAAACAGGAAGAAGAAGCCCGAAACGCCGTAAGCTCCGCTCGCTTGCGCTCCGAACAGAGCGCCCAAGCCTTGAGGACGGCGGAAGCCGCGGCGAAAACGGCGCTTCACTTGGAAGAAACGCGTCAACGTGAAGCGGCCTTAGCCTCCGAGGAACAAGTTATACAAGCCGATGAGACCGCTCTAGCCGCTTCGCGCGCCGCGAAGCCTATCGCCCCCAGGGCGATTCAAGCGCGTGAAGCGGCCGCTAAAGCTTCCGACTATCTTATAGCGGCGCGGGAAGCGAAAGCCGAGGCGGAAAGGGCGGCCGAAACGCTTAAGGCTTTAGAAAAGAATAAAGAGCGCGAAGCCGAAATGGACAGGAGCCTTTCGGAATTAAAACGCCGTATGGACGCGCTGGAAACGGCGCTCGGCGCCTTCACCGATGGAGAAAAAATCCGCCAAGAAAGAAGCGGATTGGATGAAGCGCTACATGAACTGGACGTTAAAAGAAACGAGGTCTTAGCGTTTTTAGCGCGGCATGACAGCGAGCGCGGCCTTTTGGAAAAGACCGCCGAAGCTTTCGCGGAGCGTGACGCTTTGTGGGTCTCCGCCCGAAAAGCCATGGAAGAGGCTCGCCGCCTAAAACCCTTAGCGGAACGACACGAACGCCTTATCACTGAGGCAAAACTAGACGAGGAACACGAAAAACGGCTTGAAATCGATATTGAGGCGATGGAAAAACGCTTACGGGCCCAGGCCGACGCGATCAGCGCGGCTGAAAAGCGCGAGACGGACAGGCTGCGATCCGAAAGAGCCGCTGAATTGGCCGCCGCTCTGCGGGAAGGGCAACCCTGTCCTGTTTGCGGTTCTACCAGTCACCCGCTTCCCGCGGCCGCCCCTAGCTTTGATCGCGCGTCCGCCGCCGAGCTGGCATCGCTAAAGCGCGATAGGGAAGACGCTTTGGAAACAGCAGCTTCCTATCGCGCTGAATACGCTAGCCTTAAGGCTAGTCGCGAACGTCGGAAACGCGATTTGCATGAATTGGAGAGGGAAAGTCAAACATCGCTCCCAAGCGCCAAAGAGGCGGCGGAACTTTTTGAGCATAGTCTTGCCGAACTCAATACGGCCGCCGCGCTTCGTGAGGAAGCGGGACAGGCCGCCGCGAAGCTTCAGGTTTGGCGAAGGGAGCATGAGGCGGCCGCGTCAAAACTAAGGGATATGGAAGAGAAGCGAGCTGAAACGACAACCCGACGCGCCGCCTTAGCGGCGGCTGACGGAGCCGCCATTGAACGCCTTAATGGAGCCGCTGAAACAGCCCGCGCCGCCTTGCGAGCCGCCGATTCGGCCCTGGGCAAAGACAGCGATACACCGAAAAATGCGGGTAGCGTTGAAAAAACCAGCCCGCTCTTAATCGCCAGCCTAGAGGAAAGGATAAACGCGTTTGAGCGTGAGCGAAAAGAGAGCTTAGAAGCCAAAAGAGAAGCCGAGCTTATGGCCGCGGAGAGCGCCGCTAAGGCCGCGGCGGCCGCCGGAGGAGCCGTGGCGGCTGAGGCGGAGGCGGCCAGATGCCGCGCCGCTTTAAGCGCTCTGCTAAAGAGCGGCCCCTTTCACACAGGCGATGAAGCCGAAGCGGCCGTTCTTGGCGATACCGAGGAAAAAGCCATTGAGACTCGGATTAAAACATGGCGGGAGGAAAGGATACGCATCCGAGGCCTTATCGAGGAATTGGAGCGGCAAGCGGCTGGTTTTGTCGGAAGTCTTTCCAAAGAAAGCGCTGAGAACGAAGCGGCGGCGGCGGAAACCGCGTTGGAAAGCACGACGGAAAAGCAAGCTGAAATTACCGGGACCCTTCGCGATTTAGACCGTGATCATACATCGTACCTGGCCGCGGAAGAGCGGCGGCGGGAATTAGCCGCGAACGCCGCCGCTATGAAAGCTTTAGCGGATGACTTATCGGGGAATAATCCTAAAAAACGTTCGTTTGACGCATGGCTCTTAAGTTTATACTTAGCGGAGGTCGCCGCCTACGCCGCGAGAAGGCTGGAGCGTATGTCGGAAGGCCGGTACCGTCTTATCTTAGACAGCGAAAGAGAAGGCGGCCGAGGACTAGCGGGCTTGGACTTGGCTGTTTTCGACGCGTATACCGGTAAAAGCCGGCCTTGCGCTACCCTATCCGGCGGTGAAAGCTTCATGGCTTCTATCTGCCTGGCGCTGGGCTTAGCCGATTCCATCCAAGCCCGCTCAGGCGGCGTCCGCTTGGACGCGCTGTTTATCGACGAGGGCTTTGGCTCTCTGGACGAAGCGGGTTTGGACAAGGCGCTCAGTATCTTGGATGAGATTCGTGACCATCGTATGGTTGGTCTTATTTCCCATGTAGCCGAAATGCGAACTCGTATTCCATCCCGGATTGAGATAGTCAAGACCAATATTGGATCGCGTTTACTGTGAAAGGTTCTTTGATAAAGCGCTTATTTTTTTTGCCGCTTCGTACTATATTTCATAGCGCGGTCTTGTAGGCTAATCAGGTTCGTTCCTCGCGCTTAAAAACCGCGTCTTGACGCTTATAATTAAAATCAATCAGCTGGGGGAGCGTTTATATAAATATATAATAGAGCTATATATAGACTAGCTCTATTACACAAATGCCCTTGATTGATCAATCAGGCTCATTCAGCTTGGAATAAAGGAGCAGACTATGTTCATAGATATCGAACGCGCCGCTTTACTAATAATTGATGTCCAGAACGACTTTTGCGACGGCGGCGCCCTTGCGGTTTCCGGTGGGCAGACGGTGGCCGCGCCCTTAAATATAGTGTCTAAGCATTTCGCTCTAGCCGGAGCCAGGGTGATCGCGACCCAGGATTGGCATCCGGCGGGCCATGTTTCCTTCGCCTCAAGCCATCCGCGATCCGCCGTTTATGACCATATAGCCCTTCCCGTGGATGGCGGTAAAAATCGAGCTAAAACCCGTGAGGATAAGCGAAGGGATGAGACGGCGCCTGACGCGATTGACCAAACCCTTTGGCCGGATCACTGCGTTCAAGGCACAAAGGGAGCGGACTTCCACCCCGCTTTGGATCTACGCCCCATCCACATGATATTAAGGAAGGGTTTTCGGTCAGGGCTTGATTCGTATTCCGCTTTTTTCGAAAATGATCGCGGCACCCCAACGGGGCTCGAAGGCTACCTGCGCGGCCTCAGCGTTAGCACGGTTTTTATAGGCGGTTTAGCTACGGATTTTTGCGTACTATACAGCGCCTTGGACGCTGTCAGGCTCGGATTTGAGACCATCCTCTTAAGCGATACCGTCCGCGCTGTTGATTTTCCGCCCGGTTCAGCCGACCACGCGCTGACAAGGATGCGTCAAGCTGGCGTTAATTTTATGCTTAGTGGGGATATAGCTCGATGAACACGCCTCAACAGACTAAGACCGCAAAGCCTGGCGTTTCCGCCCTTTTCACCGACTTTTATGAATTAACCATGGCCCAAGGTTTCTGGAAGCGTGACATGAATCGCCGGGCGTGCTTTGATATGTTCTTTCGCCGGCATCCCTTTGATGGCGGTTTTTCAATATTCGCCGGTTTGGAAACGCTTCTGGAGAAAATCAGACTTTTCCGCTTTTCGGAGGACGATCTTGTTTATCTAGACAGCTTGGGCCTTTTTGAACCCGCTTTTTTAGCCTTTTTACGAGACTTTCATTTTAATGGAACGATATGGGCACAGGCCGAAGGTAGCGTCGTTTTCCCTCAGGAGCCACTGCTCCGCGTAGACGCTAAGCTTATAGAAGCCCAAATAATTGAGGGCTTAGTACTTAATACTATTAATTTCCAATCTCTAATCGCCACAAAGACCGCCAGGGTCAACCAGGCTATCTGTCATGGCGATCTAATGGAATTTGGCCTTAGGCGGGCGCAGGGTCCGGATGGCGCTTTTTCAGCCACTAGAGCGGCCTATATTGGCGGCGCCGATGGCACTTCCAATACTGAGGCTGGCCGGCTCTTGGGTATTCCGGTTCGCGGCACCATGGCTCATTCTTGGGTAATGTCCTTTCCTAACGAGCTGGACGCCTTTCGCGCCTATGCCGATATGTATCCGGATACCAGCGTCTTTCTCATTGATACCTATGATACGCTCGGCTCCGGCATAGGCAACGCTATTACGGTAGGCAAGGAATTAGCCGCCCGGGGTAAAAATTTTGGCGTCCGCTTGGATTCCGGTGATATTCATTATCTATCAACAAAGGTTCGGAAAAGACTGGATGAGGCCGGGCTGAAAAAGGCTTTTATCGCCGTTTCTAATGATTTGGACGAAACCATCATCCAAACCCTGAGCGCCGCCGGCGCTCCAGTAGACAGCTGGGGGGTCGGGACTCAAATGGTGACAGGCCGAAACGAGGCCGCCTTTACCGGCGTCTATAAATTGGCGGCTTTGGACGATGGCACCGGACGTATGCGGCCGGTTATGAAATTTTCGGACAATCCGGAAAAAACGACCAATCCGGGGATAAAGCAGCTTTGGCGGCTGTTTGATAGCCAAGGCATGGCGGTGGCCGATATATTAAGCTTGGTTGGGGCAAACGGCGAGACAGACGATATTTCAAGCGACACCACGCATACTTTCTGGCACCCCCAAGTGGATTACCGCCATTTCCGTTATCAGCCTGAAGGCCCAATTTTGCCGCTTCTGAAAGAGCGTTTGCGAGAAGGAAAGCCCGTTGGACAAGCGGCGGCGCTTGACGTTATCCGAAAACGCGTTGAAACGGATTTAGCCCAATTTGACGATAGCTATAAGCGTTTCCTCAATCCACATATATATAAGGTGTCCATAAGCGATAAACTCAAAGAGCTTAAGCTTGGTCTTATCCGCGAGAGAATCGGCGATTTATAAACGCCGAAGCTCATAACATCGATCTTGTTGGTAAAAGGGTCACTATGAACAAGCAGGGCTTAAGCCCGGTTATTAAGGTTATTGATGAAAAATGCGTCAACTGTCATGCCTGCATTACGGTTTGCCCGGTCAAATTCTGCATCGATGGTTCTGGCGATACGGTGAAAGTCAATCATGATGTCTGTATTGGTTGTGGGCGCTGTATCAGCGCCTGCACCCACGGCGCTAGGGTGGGAATTGACGATAGCGAAGCCTTTTTTGAAGCCCTGAAACGTCATGAAAAAATGATCGCTATCGTGGCGCCGGCGGTAGCGGCGAAATACCCGGACGATTATCTACGTTTCAACGCCTGGCTAGAGAGCTTAGGCGTCGCGGCTATTTTCGATGTCGCCTTCGGCGCGGAACTCACGGTGGAATCGTATCTTCACTATATCCGAGCCGCGAAGCCCGACATGGTCATCGCTCAGCCCTGCCCAGCTATCGTTACTTATATAGAATTATTCCAAAAAGAATTGCTACCTTATCTCGCCCCAGCGGACAGCCCGATGCTTCATACCATAAAGGCGGCGTTGACCACGCGACCGGAGTATCGATCATATAAGATAGCGGTTATTTCGCCCTGCGTCGCCAAACGCCGGGAATTCGATGAAACCGGCCTAGGGAACTATAACGTCACCCTGGAACGGATTGATGAGTACCTTAAGACGAAAAAAATCGACTTAAAAACCTTTCCAGAGCGCGAATTTGATGGTTCGGCGGCTGAGCGGGCGGTTTTATTCTCTTCCCCAGGCGGGTTGAAGGAAGTCATTGAACGCGAGGCCCCGGAATTGGCCAACCGCGTTCGCAAGATAGAAGGCCCGGAAACGGTGTACCCTTATTTTATGGAACTGCCG
>CAZJJK010000124.1:0-8742 GCA_964546285.1 uncultured Treponema sp.
CTGTCCGCGTTAAGGCTAGACGGCGAACGCTGGTTTCTCGCGAGCGGAGAGCGGCGGCACCGCTACCGGTTAGAAAAATCAGATAAGAAGGCAGCAACGGCAAGACGCAGGGTGAAAAAAAAGAAAGAAGGCCGGCTGTAAAAGCGCCAATAAAACTGGGTATCTCGTTCATAGACAAATCCCGCTCTTAAGGCTTAATTAAAGCGCGGATGACGGAAATTACCGCGGCTTCATCCCAGGCTCTGGCGCCGACATAGCCCGCTATCGCCTTGCCTTCGGGATTAATGATATAACTTGTTGGAATACCGCGTGGCGCGAAAAAGGAAGATACCTTGTTAGCCGGGTCGACGGCGGTAGGGAAGTCATAGCTATATTCTTTTAGGTAGGTCCGAACAAGTTCCGGATCTTCCCCCGCCGATATCGCTAACATCGCTAAACCGTCATCGGCTAAGGTCTGATATAAATTTTGCATAGACGGTAGTTCGGTTACGCAATGAGGACACCAGGTAGCCCAGATGTTCAGAAAGAGATAACGACCGGCGAAGTCGCTCAATGCGACCGTAGAACCATCAGGCGTCGCTAAATTAAAAGCCGGAATCCGCTGGGCTTGCGAAAAAACGGTAAAACCTAAGGCGGATAGGTCGGAGCTAGCCTTAGCGGATAGAACAAATTTCGCCGGTGTTTGGCCTTCCCCCTCCGGCTTACCGGTTTTTCCATCACAAGAACTCAGACTGAGGACGGTTACGGATAGAGCGAGTAATAAACGTTTCATGAGTTGGCTCCTAGAATAAAAACAAACATATTATAGGCGGCATGAGCCCAGGCGATGATATGAACCGAGTGTTTCCGCGTATAAACGCTATATAGAACTATTCCGGCCGCGATAGCGTTCAATACGCCCCAGACGCCTTCATAGAGATGGCAGATAGCGAAAAGACTGACCGATATGAACGCGATCAGCGGAGAAGATACGGATAGAGCCGTTAAGCGTTTGTGTAAATACACGCGAAAATATGTTTCCTCAAGATAGCCGATAGCTAAAGAGCCGATAGCGAGCGTAAGCCAGTCTGTCGGCTTTACAGGTAAGGGAAAAGAATACGCGCTCTCTGACGAGTCGAACCGGGCGAGAATGGCGCCTAGGGCCAGGGATAAGGCAGAAAGAACGATAAAGACCAGAAAGGATAGCGCTAAATCGGAAAACGCCGGACGCCTAAAACCCGACTCTTTTAGCTTGTCGTCGCGCGCTAATAAAAAAAGGATTAGGGAAAGGAAGGGTAACTGATAGAAGCATAAATTGATAAGCTCGTCTAAGGCGTTAAAAGCGATAGGGTCGGCGCTTTCGGCTATCGGCAGGACCAGGCCGGGGAGAAAAATCAACCAGAATAATAACAGCGGCTCCAAATAATTCCGCGTTATCGCTTTCGTGATAGGTCCCTCGCTTAAATTACCGCTTTTCCAACCCCGCCACGCTTTATAGCTCCCGCGTCTTTTGACAGCGCCGTTCAGCTGGGGTATATTCGTTATAGCCCGATGCTACGGCGAGGGGGGAGGTCGGCATTTAATGTACAAACAGATTTCTTTTAGGGCAAGGGAATACGCTTTATGATCGTGTACGGCCTCATTATCGTTGTTGTCGTTTTAGCTTTAGCGGCCTTATTATTGGCTGGAAATGAGAAACGAACGCCGTTGGCGTGGATGCAGTTTTACGCCAGAGGTAAAGACGCCGGTTTTAAATTCGGCGAGATTCATTTACTGCGGAAAGTGGCGATAAAGTCCGATTTGGAGGATCCGCTCGCTCTATATTGGTCCGTTAAGTTGTTGGATCGCTGTATGCAAGCGATTATCCGTAAAAACAAGCTTTCCGGCGAGGACCGCGATCCTTCAGCCCAAGCCTTTATGGCGAAGTTGTACGACTACCGCAAAAAAATCGAACTTGACCAACCTAAATATAAACGGGGAATTCAATCATCGCGTTCCATCTCTGAATTTCAGCGTTTACGCCTTTTAGTGGAAGGTGTCGGTCCGGTCAATTCCATAGTGATAAAAAATAACGATAAGTTTATTACCATAGCGCGTCCTAACGGCGTAAAGACGCCGCCGGGTTTTGTCTGGAAGGGGCGACGGGTGTCTGTGTATTTTTGGCGCCGCGATGACGCTGGGTATGTCTTTGACACCCTGGTCCTTCAGGAAGATCCCGGCCATTCCGCGCCGCCCCTGCATCTCGCCCATTCGGATTCGTTGTTGCGCACCCAAAAACGACGGACCGTTAGGGCAAAAGTTCGTATTTCCGCTTATCTCTATCTGCCGCTTAGCGATGAGCCGCCTGAGCTTCCCCGGTCTGTCGCTGGCTTACGCTGTATAATCGAGGATCTTTCTGATAGCGGTTGTTCGGTTACCATTGGCGGCCGGGGAGCTCCCGGCATGAAGGTTAAACTTCAGTTCGATTTGGACGGAGAGCCGGTGGTGCTGACAGGGACGGTAAAATCCGTGAATTACGCCAGTGAAACAAATCGCTCTTTGCTCCATATAGCGGCTTTGCCGCCAAGCGTGGCTACTCGTAATCGTATCCATGCCATCGTGTTTGGCGTTAAGCCCGATGATGAGCTGAAGACATCATGGATGGCGCCGCCAAACTTGGGGGCCGTGCCTTCAGGCGTAAGCAAAAACGCGATGAGCGATGATCCGTCTGTAAGCGGCTCTTTCGCCGCCGTGGCTGGAAACGGCACGGAAGCCGCCGATACGGCGAAGGCTGGCGTTGGCGAAACTAAAGCGCTTTCTGGCGATAAAGAGCCTCGTTCCGTTATGGAAAGCGCGGGCGTTCCGCTTGAAGACGCTCCGTCATCGTCGCCGAGTTCAAGCGTCTGATCACTTTTGGCTGTATCGTTTATCGGAGGTGTATCATGCTTAAAATCCGCTTTTTGTTTCTAGCTTTTTTTGTTTCGCTTGTCAGTGGCTTGATAGCTCAGGATAACGAAGATCTGGTTTTATCCTACCAAAGGAATTTCATTAGATCCAATCTTTCCACCAAATTAGATTTGCTTAACGAGGCGGTGGAACTGCCGGGTATGGGACCCCTATATGACACAGCTTTGGACTTTTGTCTTCGTAACGCTGACCTGCTTCGCGGCGACGAGCTTCTGGTGCGTCTCGCCGCCGCGGCCGCCAAGGGAGCCGCTCTCGCTAGCGACGCGAGGACGGTAAACAACCTATGGCGTTCGTTTATGACTTTTCGCGATACCGATACCCGTGTTGTTACCCTGGGGGCTTTATCCACCTTGGCCAAGGGTGATGGTCAGATGGTGGAGAATCTCAATCAATTTCTGGCGTCACAAAATAATGTATTCCGTACTGGTTTAGCGCCTGACCTTATGACCCTGTCCGCCTGTATTAAGGCTTTAGCCGCCTTAGGCGATGGCGCGTCCTTTAACGTGCTATTTTCAACGATGATAGCCGGGTACCCCGAAAATATTACACTCCAAGCCGCCGAAGCCCTAAAAACCTTACGCGGCGATTATAAGAAATATCTGATTGATGTGGTTCGTAAGAATCCGCCGTTGGAAAAACTGGCCGCTTTCAAAGCCGGCGCGGCTAACGAAGCCTTCGCTCCCGCTTCCCGAGGTGAGTTGGCGGAGGCGGCTTTGGAGGTTTCCTTAGGTATTTACCCGGCTGACCAGGCGGACCTAGAAGCTATCTTAGAATTGCGTTACGCGGCCGTCCGTGAGTTGAGCGCTCAGCGTTGGACTAGGGCCACTAATCTGGCGATAAAGCATTTTTATCAGGTCCAAAGCGATTTTTCTAAGGGGGACGCGCCTAAGAGCGTCTTTATCGAATCTATCCAATGCTTAAGCGCTATGGGTAGCGCGGAGGCGGCCCAGGCGCTGGCTCTGCAACTAGGGCTTCTAAACGCCGAAATGGAGAGGTCAAAGAACTTTGATGACGATATTCTCTCCGCTGTAATTCAAGCCTTGGGCGATTTAGGCGATAAGGTCGCTTTCGATTATCTGCTGTTCATTGGGTACTTGCCATATCCTGACTCCATTAAGGCGGCCGCGCGGGAAGCGCTTAACCGCCTCAAGTGGTAAAGCGGCACGTTCCGCCGCCGCCCCTACTTGTTTTAGCTGTTTCGACAGCTCTTGTTTTTTACAGTCTTAGTGCCTTTAGCGGTAATACGGCGCTTCTGTCAAAGTGCGTATCGCTTTTGAGTATTCTTCCTCTGGGCTTAGGCGGTTTGGCTATAGTGGCCGCCGCGACCCCTGATGTTTGGCTAGCTTGGCCTAAGGTTTTTAACCGCGCCTTGGCGGCTGATATGGCGGCGGCGGGTGTTGGTTTCTTCATAGCCTTCGGCGCTCTCCCCGTCATCTGTCAAGCTATAGCTTGGGGACAGCCGGCCAGCGATATTGCCGGGGCTGTTGTTGTCATTTTGGATGACCCAAGGGTCACGCGCGGCGGAAATCGGTCTGCCACGGTTGCCTTAAATCAGGCCTTGTCAAGCGATGGGACGGAAACAAGCGCTTCAGGGGAGCTAAGACTGTTTTTCCCGTCCGGTTTTGAAGCGGATAGAGGCGATACGCTTCAGGTAATTGGGAAGTATCACACCGATGGTCAACCGTATTTTACCGCCAGCGAAGCGCTGGTTTTACGCGAGCGCGGTCAAGCGAATAAAGTACGCGGATCTATTCGCGCGGCACTTATTGAGCGCTTGGGCAAGACCGGCTGGGGCGCTTTGGCCGCGGCACTGCTTCTCGCGCATAAGGATAATTTAGCCGAAGGGGAGGCGGAGGCTTTTACCGAGGCTGGCTGCGCGCATGTTTTAGCCTTGTCCGGTATGCATCTAGCTGTCATCGCGGCGGCGGTGGCGCTTTTGCTTAAGAAAGCGCTTGGTTTTCGCGCTTCAGTCGTTGGCTCCTTTTTTGTCTGCGCGGCCTATGTCGCTCTCGCTGGCACTCAAGCGGCGCTTATCCGTTCGCTTATTATGTACGCTTTTCATAGCTGGGCGGTGCTTCGCGGGCGGCAGGCAAAATTGGCTTATCTTCTTTCCGCTGCCTTTCTTATACAGTTATGCCTTGATCCGCGGGGAGCTTGCGAGCTGTCCTTTACGCTTTCCTATGCCGCCTTAGCGGGCATAGCCTTATGGGGCGGCGCGGCCGATGAACTTGCCAGCGGCATCCTTCCCGCTATTCTCAGACCATCCGTCGCCGCGTCTTTCGGCGCTTTTCTGGCGACAGCCCCTATAATCGCCTCGGTTTTTGGCGTGCTCAGGCCTATCGGGCTCATCGTCGGTATTTTCGTCGCCCTATTGGCGGAAGCGATTATGATCGCGGCGATGGTTTGGCTGCCTATCGCTTTTATTTTCCCTCCGCTAGCCAAGTTTCTCTCTATGCCAATTCAGTTTCTCTACCAGCTATGTACTGAAGTGACGAGGCTGGCCGCTCGCGTCCCTGGCATAAACGTTGACGCGATGTTGACGATAGGAGTCGGCCTTGCGGTCGGGGCGCTTCTATTGTATCTTCGATATCGTCTATATGAATGGCGGCACCGTATTGAACCCATCAGTCAATTATGATTCTCCTGTCTCTCTACGCGCTTATTTAACGAGCCGTGGTCTGGCAATGCTTAAACGGCATGGGCAAAATTTCCTAATAAATCGCCAAGCCCGTGAGCGTTTGGTCGCAGAACTAGACGCGCCCGAAGAGGCTGGCGTTTGGGAAATTGGACCCGGTTTAGGAGCGATGACGGCTCTGCTTCTTAATGGCCGCCGCGAGCTTGTCGGTTTTGAGATAGATCGCGGTTTCGCGGCGGCTCTTCGCGAGCTCTTCCCCGAAGAGAGTGGTTTCCGCTTGGTTGAGGGCGATGTTCTTAAAACCTGGCGGTCGGAAAAGGCCGCCCCGTATTTATTCGGGAATTTACCTTACAATATAGCGGCGGCGCTCTTAGCGACCTTTATTGAAAACGCTACATTTTTTCGCCGCGCGGTAGTAACGGTGCAAAAAGAAACAGCCGATCGTATGGTAGCTCGGCCTGGCTCCAAGAATTATTCGTCCTTTACGGTACTCTGTTCCAGCGTTTATCGGTGTACGCGCGTTATGAGCTTAAAGCCCGCGGCTTTTTTCCCCGAACCTCGGGTTGAATCGGCGGCTGTTAAGATGGAGGCGCTTACGGAAGATACGACGCCTCTTCCCCTCTTTTTTCAAGCCTTGGTTCGCGCCGCCTTCGCGTCACGGCGTAAAACCCTACGCAATAATTTTGAAGCCTTTTTTATGGCCCGATCCATTGATGAACGGAGTAAGGGCGAAGCCCGAAAACGGGCGGCGGATTTGGCTGAAACAATCCTGGGCGAGGCCGGCATAGATCCAAAAGCCAGGGCGGAAAGTTTGGATATTTCGGCCTTTATCGCTCTCGCGACCGCTATGGAGAAAATTAAGGAGCGGTGATGGACATAGGGGATAAGCTCAGGCTAATCAACGATAGGATCGATGCCGCTTGCCGACGTTCGGGGCGGCCAGCGGATTCTGTCGCGCTGATGGCCGTTACCAAGAATCATGACGCTGAAACGGTCGCGGCGGCCTATAAAGCCGGTCTCCGTCTTTTTGGTGAGAATCGAGTTCAAGAGGCGGCTTCCAAATTTCCATCATCGGACTATCCAGACGCCCGCCCCCATTTGATTGGATCGCTCCAACGCAATAAGGTCAAACTTTCGTTAACACTCTTTAGCAGGATAGAATCAGTTGATCGTATAGAATTGATTCACGAATTGGCCAAACGAGCCCAGAATGTTGGTCAGCCTATGGAAATTTTGTTTGAACTGCGGACTGGGGAAGACTCAAAAGCCGGTTTCCCCAACGAGGACGCTTTGCTACTGGGCGTGGAAACGGCTCTCGCTTATCCTGTCTTACGGATAAAGGGGCTTATGACAATGGCTCCCTTCACTGAGGATACGGCTGTCGTTAGGCAGGCTTTCCGGGTTTTGCGAAAGGTGAGGAATAAGGCGATGACTCGTTTCCCGGAAGCGGATTGGTCCACCCTGTCCATGGGCATGACGAGCGACTTTGAGACAGCGATTGAGGAAGGGTCTACCCAGGTGCGTATCGGTACGGCTTTATTTGGAAGTCGGATATGAGAAGGCTAGGCTTAGGCGTTCTTATCGCTTTATTGGCGGTAACGACGGCGGCTTATGGACAAAACGAGGGTAAAGACGCGTCGCCCTCCGACTATCAGCCTTCGGAATTTCCGGACTGGGTACGGGAATTGCGACGCGCGGAAATCGTTGGCTTTGGCGCCTTACCCTTTACCGTTTTTTTCGCCATTACCATAGTTGACAGCTATCGGTACGCGACACATGGGTGGAATCCGGCATACGCTCCATGGCCGCTGAAATCGGCTGGCGCTATCGCCATGACTGAAATTGAGGCTGTTACGGCTTTTTCCACAGGGGTAATAGCGGCTGCCGCTGTCGCCGCTCTGGACTGGCTATTAGTACGCTTGCGAGAGAATAAAAAGGCTACTCTCACCAAGTATCAGGGGTCGCCGCTGATAGAGACAAGACCTTATCCTGGGAGCGGAGAAGCGGAAAACGGCGAAAATAGCGACGGGTCCCCTTGAATAGCGCTAATTCGTATTCGGGTGTCGCCGGTGAGGAAGCCAGCGGACTGCGTTTGGATCGTTATGTGGCCGAAAAACTGGGCTTGTTGTCTCGGTCTCAAATAAAGGCTAGGCGGCTATCGGCCATGGTTAATGGGAAAAACGCGAAGCTATCCCGCCTTTTGGCGAACGGCGATCGACTTGAGTTAACGTGGGTCCCCGCCGAAGCCGAAAACCTTGAACCACAGGATTTGCCTTTACCAGTGATCTATGAGGATGATCGGGTAATACTTATCAATAAACCGCAAGGCTTGGTTGTTCATCCTGGCGCTGGAAATCGTCAAGGGACTGTCGCCAACGCCCTGCTATACCGGCGCTTGAAACGGGGCGGTGCTGGCGGCGGTTTTCGGCCAGGCATTGTCCATCGTTTGGACAAGGATACTTCCGGCGTTCTTATAGCCGCTTACGATGATGAAGCTCTGGCTTTTCTCGCTAAGCAGTTTAGAGAAAGGAAGACAAAAAAAACATATATAGCCATAGTCAAAGGCGCGCCGCCAGCCCAGCGCGGGCGGATAGACGCCGCCCTTTCTCGGGACCCGCACAACAGAAAGCGCTTCGCGCCAAGCGTGCTTGGCGGGAAGTCGGCGACGACCCTTTATCGGGTGGTTCGCCGTTGGGAGGGTTATAGCTTATTGGCGCTTAGGCCAAAGACCGGACGGACTCATCAACTCCGCGCGCATTGCCGCTTAATCGCCTGCCCTATTCTTGGCGATCCCCTTTATTCAAAACCAGATAAACGCTTTCCTAACGCTACCCTAATGCTGCATGCCGCTATGTTGGTCATTACTCTGCCTGGAGAGCTTGAGCCTTCGGTTTTTAAAACGCCTCTTCCGCATAGGATCAATCGCTATATACGACTGTTAAACGCTGGCGCGGTTTCGGATACATAGAAGTTGAACCGGTGCGCTGGTTCCGCTCGCCAAGTGCTGCCAATTCTGTTGAAGCCGGGTTTTTAGTAATTATTGCCAAATCACAAGCGGGATGCTCGATTGCGCTATATCGGTCTATAACCCCAATTTAGAGTCGGAAAGCTGAAGGAGGAGGACCCGGATAGGGCTGCTTGGTCTAGTCTTTGGCGGTTTAGGTTTGATTGGAAGGCGGCTT
>CAZJJK010000125.1:0-8724 GCA_964546285.1 uncultured Treponema sp.
TACGGCACTATTCTTTAGGTGAAGCGCTGATAGCTTTCTATCAGCGCTTTTTTTAGTAATGCCGCGATTAATGCGTTCAGCAGACCGATAAGCCGCATTGAACAGCGTTCCCCCTTTCGATATAATTATTAAACCCTTAACGTTTTGTATTCTTCGGCCTAAAGGAGATAGGATGCGCGCCATCGAACTTGAAAAAGCCTATGATCCAAAAAAATTTGAGGATCGTGTTTATGATTTATGGAACGCGAATGGCGCGTTTTCGCCGCTTTCCCCAAATGGTAAAAACCCCTTTGTCGTTGTTATTCCTCCTCCCAATGTTACCGGCGTCCTCCATATGGGTCATGGCCTTAACCATAGCTTGCAGGATATTGTCGTTCGATATCACCGGATGAAGGGCGAGCCGACTTTATGGCTTCCCGGGACCGACCACGCCGGCATAGCGACTCAGAACGTTGTTGAAAGGCGTCTGAAGCAAAGAGGTATTGATAGGCATCAATTAGGCCGCGAGCGTTTTATTGAGGAAACGTGGAAGGTAAAACGTGAGCATCATGAGATTATCTCTCGGCAGCTCCGTAAAATAGGCGCCTCGGTGGATTGGTCGCGGGAGCGTTTTACCCTTGATGAGGGTTTGTCAGTCGCTGTCCGTCATGTTTTTGTAAGCTTATATGAACGGAAACTGCTGTATAAAGGCAATTATCTCGTTAATTGGTGCCCTTCATGCGGAACGGCTTTGTCCGACGACGAGGTTGAGCATGAGGATGTAGTGGGTGCGATGTACCATATCCGTTATCCCTACGCTGACGGTTCCGGTTTTGTGGAGATCGCTACCACTCGTCCAGAAACCCTGCTTGGCGATACGGCCGTGGCGGTGCATCCGGAGGATACGCGGTACGAGCTGAATGTCGGGCGTACCTTAGCTTTACCATTAACTGAACGAGAGATACCGCTTATCGCTGATGAGTATGTTGACAGGGATTTTGGAACGGGCGCCGTTAAAATTACTCCAGCGCATGATCCCAATGACTGGGAGGTCGCTCAGCGGCATAAGCTTCCGCTTATCAATATCCTACGACCGGATGGTCTTTTGAATGACGCTGTGCCGGAAAAATATCGAGGCATGACGGTAAAAGCCGCCCGGCAAGCTGTGGTGGAGGACTTAAAGGCGGAGGGCTTGTTCGTTGGCGAAGAAGCGATAAGCCATGCTGTTGGACACTGTTATCGCTGTCATAACGTTATTGAACCCTACCTATCGGAGCAGTGGTTCGTTCGTATGCGCCCCTTAGCCGATAAAGCGCTTAAAGCTTGGCGTGACGGCGAAATAGTTTTTTATCCCAAAAAATGGGAGAATACCTACGTACACTGGTTGTCCGGTATTCGAGACTGGTGCGTCAGCCGACAGTTGTGGTGGGGGCACCGAATCCCAGCCTGGTATTGCCAAGACTGTGGTGAGACTATTGTTTCAAGAGAAGATCCCACCGTCTGTCCGCGTTGCGGCGCGAAAACATTGGTTCAGGACACGGATGTTTTGGATACCTGGTTTTCAAGTTGGCTCTGGCCCTTTAGTACGCTTGGCTGGCCGGAGGATACGGTTGATTTTAAGGCCTTTTATCCAACCTCAGCCTTGGTTACCGCCTATGATATTATCTTTTTTTGGGTAGCGCGAATGATTATGGCTGGTTTGGAATTCACCGGCCAAGCGCCCTTCCGCGATATCTATATACATGGCTTAGTGCGTGATAAACACGGCCGAAAAATGTCAAAAAGCCTTGGGAACGGGCTTGATCCTCTGGAGCTGGTGGATGAATATGGCGCTGACGCTCTTAAGTTCACCCTTGCTTTTATGTGCGCCCAAGGGCAGGATATTCTTATTGATAAGGAATCATTCAAACTCGGTTCAAAATTCGCCAATAAGGTTTGGAACGCCAGCCGCTATATTTTAATGAACCTGGAAGGGCGGGATCTAGTCGGCCAGCCATCCCTAACGGATAGTGACCGCTGGATTTACGGCCGTTTGGACGCCGCGGTACGGCTTATTGACGAGGCTCTGTCAAATTACCGTTTTAATGACGCCGCCCAAGCCGGGTATGAGTTCTTTTGGAACGATTTTTGCGATTGGTATGTCGAATCAACCAAGGCTTCGTTGCGTCTTGGTGATGATGAAGAGGCGAAGAGGGAAAAAGATAGGGCTGTTACCGTGCTTTTGGCGGTTTTGGAAGAAGCGCTGCGTCTGCTTCATCCGCTGATTCCCTTTGTAACGGAAGAAATATACGCCAAACTGCCCAATGTGGAAGGCTTGCTTACAAGCGCCCCATATCCTTTGCCCAATGACTCTCGTCAAGACTCTGATTTAGAGGCGGGATTCAACCTGGTACGTGAGGCGGTACGGCTGATACGCACCCTGCGTAGTGAAAGCGGCATTACTCCGGATAAACGCTTGCGCGCTATTCTACACTTGGAAAACGAGACGTATGAGCGGCTGATACGGCGCAATATCGGCTTAATTATCGATTTGGCTGGCTTATCGGACTTTGAACTGCTTAGGGGCGATAGCGCTTCTAGTCGTAAACCGCAAGCGGCTATAGCCCTGGTTGGCAAGGGCTTTGAGCTTTTCGTCTATATTCGTGAAGCGTTGGATGTTGAGCAGTTAAAGGCGAAATTCCAGAAGGAATTGACCAAGGATGAGCGTTACCGTGATTCTTTGCGCTCCAAACTGGCTAATCAAGCTTTCTTGAAAAACGCGCCGGATAACTTAGTAGCGGCTGAAGCGGAAAAACTGGAGGAGACTGATAGGCGTATCTCTAAGTTGACCTCTTATTTGCGCGATCTAGCATAGGTGGCCGCTATGAATACCGATGAGATGCTCCGTTTAAAGGGTATGCATTTAGCCCCCTATATGCAGTTGGCTACCGCCCTCATCGGCAAAACCCGTGAAGGCGGCGGCAATATGTTCCGGCATCAGATAGACACCATGGGGATTTTGATCGATTATGGCTATATCGATTCCATTCTGCTTAAAGCCGCCGTTGTTCATGACCTAATTGAGGATGTACCGGATTTTAATCATAATTCTCTATTGACTATAGATTTTGAGAGTCCTCAAGTTTACGAATTGGTGCTGGAGGTTTCGCGGCGCGATGAGGAAAGTAAACCTGATTTTCTTAGCCGCGTTAGGGAAAAGGGCTCACACAACGCAAAACTGCTTAAAGCCGCCGATCGTATTTCAAATATGATATCATTAGGTTTTGTTACCAACGCTCAATTCATAGCCCGCTATACCGATGAAACCGAACGCTATGTTTTCCCTATCGCCGCGGCTGTTGATCAAGCAATGCTCCGTGAGCTAGAATCCTTAGTGTCGTCCCGACGGTATTACCTTAATAATTGTTCATTCTAAAGGACACATGCGCTTACTTATAGATTCTCACACACATTCCATCGCCTCGGGCCATGCTTATTCAACGGTTGACGAAATAGCTAAGGGCGCTCGCCGACGAGCTTTGGCGGCTTTCGTTCTGACGGATCATGGTCCAGCGCTTCCCGGGGGGCCTCACCTCTATCATTTCGGCAACCTTCGCGTTTTACCGGAACGTATAGCCGGGGTACGCTGTCTCCGCGGTATTGAGGCGAACATATTAGGTCGTGATGGTCATATCGATATCAAAGCCGCTTTGGCGGCTAGATTAGATTTTGTGATGGCCGGTTTTCATGAAATATGTTACTCCTCACAAACGCTTGTGGAAAACACTGAAGCTCTCATTTCGGCTCTGGCCAATCCTCTTGTGGACGCGATCTCACATCCTGGTAATCCCGCCTTTCCGGTGGATATAGAGGCTGTAGTCAGCGCCGCTGTCTCATTTGGAAAGGCCTTAGAGTTGAATAACAGCTCGTTTAAGATACGTGTTGGAAGCGATCCAAACTGTCGTCGATTCGCCGAGCTTTGCGCGGATAGGGGGGCTCTGATAGTCTGCGGCAGCGACGCGCATTATTGGCGAGATGTCGGTAATTTTTCTTTTGTGGCGCCCTTGCTCCGTGAACTGGGCGTTCCGAAAAGCCTTGTTCTTAACGCCGTTCCAAAAGCGTTTTACTCATTCATAAAACGCCGCCAGGCTGATCGTATAGAGGCGGCTAAAAGCAAGGCGTAAAAAAAGGACGGGTTTTTACCCGTCCAGAAGAGTTAACCGGGGAAATTCAGCGTTCTTCGCGGATAAGCACCTCTTTATATCCTAAGGCGCCCAGTATATCAGCCATAGTGTCAAGTTCGTTCCCTGAAACAAAGGGGATAACCACACGGTAGTATTCCTCATAGCGTTCGTAGGCCGCGTTAAGGCCGACTTTTTTTAGGCGTTCAAAACTTTCAGCCGCGTAACGAACCACTTTATAAGAACCAACCTGGAGCCGGAATCGTTTTCCCTCTGTTTGTTCCGGTCGCTGAGGTATATAAACAGCCGGCGGCCTCGGCGCGCTCTGGAGGGTCACGTTGGCCAGTTCCATATTCGTTTGATCAGGCGCTTGAGTCGCGGCGGCGGGGACGGCTTGCGCGGTAATAAGCATAGCGCCGCTTTCCTCTGCTTCGTCCGTATTGGCGGGGAGTTCCGGTTCAAGGTCGCCGGCGATGGCCCCCTCATTGGGGCTTGGCGTTTCTGTTTGATTAAGCGCTTCCGGTATAGCCTCGGTGGAGAGTCTGTCCAGGGGGGTGGGCGCGCTTGGCCTTAGCCCGGCGTCAACGGAAGCATCCGCCTTTTCCGCATCCCGCTCACTTATAGGCTGAGTAGCGTCGGCGCTGACTGTTTCTATCACGACTGGCGCCGTCCCTGTGAGTATCATATCCAATTTTTCGGCGGCGGCTCGCGATACATCGATAATCCGAGCTACCGTGAAGGGGCCGCGGTCGTTAACTCTGACAACGACAGTTTTGTCGTTCTGCGTATTGGTGACCTTTAGGACAGTACCAAAGGGTAGCGAAATATGAGCCGCGGTCAATAGGCTTGAGTCAAAGATTTCTCCTGACGCCGTGTTCTTGCCATCGTATTCCTGACCGTACCAGGACGCTATTCCTTCCTGCTTGAAGGCTGGTGCTTCGTCTTGAGCAAAGCCAAGGGCGGTAAAGGCCGCCGCCAAGACGCTTAACGCGATAAATTTCTTAAGTTTCATACCTTGGATATCGGCGGAAGGGCGCTTCCGGTTTAGTATCCGCTATCACGGTTTTACGCTGTTGCTTTGACAGCGTTCCTCATGCTATGGTCGCGGCCGACACCTTATTTTGGAGCTAAATATGAACGCAAATATGGATTTATCTAAGCTGGACGAGGTTTTTCCATCGGATTTTGATGAAGAACGCCGCTCAAAAGCGAAAACTGTTTTTTTAAAGAAGCTTTCATTAGTGGCGCATAAATTTTATGGCGGGAAAATGCAGACGGTTCCAAAATGCGGGCTTTACGGAATTAACTGGTTCAATGTCTGGTATACGCCTGGCGTTTCCAAGGTTTCCACCTCAATCCGGGATAATAGCGAAGAAGCTTTCTCGTTGTCTAATCGCGGTAATTTGGTAGCCATCGTGTCCGATTCCACCCGTGTGCTTGGAGACGGTGATTGTACCCCAAGCGGTGGACTAGGGGTGATGGAAGGAAAGGCAATGTTGATGAAATATCTTGGCGGCGTTGACGCTGTTGCCCTCTGCGTTGACTCAAGAGGAGCGGATGGCAAAAACGATCCCGCTAAAATTATCGATTTTGTCAAAATGGCCCAAGCTTCCTTTGGCGCCATTAACCTTGAGGATATTAGCCAGCCTAATTGTTTCCGTGTTTTAGATGAATTGCGTGATAGTTGCGATATCCCGGTTTGGCACGATGATGCCCAGGGCACAGCTTGCGTTACCTTAGCCGCGCTTATCAACGCGCTTAAATTAGCTGGCAAAAAGCTGTCAGAGGCTAAGATTGTTCTACTGGGCGCTGGCGCGTCCAATACGACTATTGCTCGTCTGATTCTCGCCGATGGCGGCGATCCTGATCGTATGGTTATCTTCGATTCACGAGGGGGGCTGCATAGCGGGCGGAGCGATATCCAGGCTGACCCAAGGTATTATAGAAAATATGAGTTGTGTCAGCGGACCAATCCAAAAAGGTATAATTCTATCGCTGAAGCCGTCAAAGACGCGGATGTGCTGATAGCCCTGTCCACGCCGGGGCCTGACACGCTTAAACGCGAATGGATAGCCTCCATGGCCAAAAGGGCCATCGTTTTTGCCTGCGCTAATCCCGTTCCGGAAATTTGGCCATACGCGGCAAAAGAAGCTGGCGCGTATATCGTGGCGACCGGCCGCGGCGATTTCCCAAATCAAGTCAATAATTCCGTCTGTTTCCCCGGGATATTAAAGGGTTCTCTGTTGGTTCGCGCCCGGAGTATTACCGACGGAATGGCTATACGTTCCGCTCATTCCATCGCCGACTTCACTGAGAAGCGGGGAATTTCCCCTGATAATATTATAGCCTCAATGGATGAAACCGAGGTTTTCGCCGTGCAAGCCGCTGATGTCGCCCGTCAGGCTGTGGCTGAGGGGGTGGCGAGGCTTGATCTTGATTGGCAAAGTGTCCATGACTTAGCCGCCGCCGATATCGCCTCAGCTCGATCCCTTTGTCAAATGATGATGGATAAAGGATTTATCGCGCAGCTACCGCGCGAGCTCATTGATCGGGCTTTATCTGAAGCGATCGCCGCCGTAAACGAGGAAGGCGCCAGAGCGTAAGGTACTAATTGATCCAGCGTAAAGCATCTGGGGAGTTTTCCGTAAGCGCGATAGCCGCGTATCGCCCTGAATGGCTTAGCCCTGAACCGCCGGGAATTAGGTTTTCCGTCAGAAACCAGACAACATCCGCCATTTCAGCCGCCGAGTTAGTGCAAGCGTAACGGTACCAGATGTCCTTTTCCGCTACCAAAGCGGCTTCCTTGGCGTTTACGATCAACTCTGAGTCGGTTAAGCGGCGTAGCTCGGAGCGCAAGCCGCCGTATCTAGCGCTGCCTATTCTATGGAGCCGAAGCGCTCGCCGCTCATCCATCCAATATAGCTCATACACGCCGCCCACAGCCGGAACACATTTCGCGATGGACCAGCGATCGGCCTTACAAAGAGCGGACCAATTCACGGTATAGTGTATTTCTTTTCCCCTTTGGCGAGCGAAAATATCGCATTCCATAAACGGAGTATAGCATTTTTAGCTAAGCTTCGTTGCCTACCAAAAAAACCGCTCAATTGGTCTCCTTTATGATACAGCGAATATCGCGAAAAGTATAAACAAGTAGACGTTTTCTTCTAGCGCTCGCTTTCCTATGCATGTTTGATAATTATAAAACTATTCCTTATAACAAAATACTGTTATTTTTATTAAAAAGCCGACTTTGGCATAGTTATTGCAAGATATATACCGTGCGAGATGATCGCCACGGGAGAAATTCATGAACAAGAGAAAAGATGATCGCTATGACGAAGACGCCTTAAGAGCGTATTTTGATCAAATTAAGGCTATACCGCTCTTGAGCTTTGAGGAAGAATTGGATCTATCCCGGCGTATCCAAAAGGGCGATGAGACCGCTCGTCAGCGTTTGATTGAGTCCAATCTCCGGCTTGTTGTTAAGATAGCCAAAGCTTATGTCGCTGTTGATATCCCCCTGCTTGACCTTATCCAGGAAGGGAATTTGGGTTTGATCCGGGCCGCCCAAAAATATGATTTCGCTAAGAATGTGAGATTTTCAACCTACGCCAATTGGTGGATTAAACAATCCATATCACGGGCTTTGGCGAATAAACGCCGGGCTATCCGTCTGCCTCATCGAAAAGAAGAAGCGTTGAAGAAGATTCAGAAGGCGTATAACACCTTGAGCCAGCTGTTTATGAGAAAGCCGGAAATATCCGAGATAGCCTCTGAAGTGAATATGAAACCAGCCGAGGTTGAATATGTTTTGAACATTTCCAGCGGCTTGGTTTCTCTGGACGCGGAAACCGGCGAGGAGGCTGGTACGCTTATCGATCTATTTGAGGATTATACCTACTCGCCCGACCGTGAGGTTATTAGGGCTTCAGTGCGGCAAGAAACCATGAGCTTTCTTGAACGCTTAATGGAGCGCGAACGCCGTATCCTGATGTGCCGCTTCCAATTTTTTGGCGGAGAACGCTACACGCTTAAGCGAATTGGCGAAGAGCTTGGTATTTCGCCGGAAACGGTGCGGCAGATCGAACTAAGGGCAATACGGAAACTGAAAGATCAGGCGGCTGAATTGAAGGATTATGTCAATGTCTAAATATTTCTCCAATGAGCTTAAGTCATATAAGACGATCTTAGCGGTTTTCAACTTAGCCGCTAGGCTCGGAAGATGATAAAGAGAAGAGTTAAGGAAAGCCATACCAACTGCTGCCAATTCTGTTGCAGCCGAGCAATCAAGCCTAAACCACCAGATGCTTGGCGAACCAGCCCGATCCGGGTTGTCCCTTCACCTTCAGCTTCCCGGTCTTAAAGTCGATCACCGGCGGATTCTGGTACTCCTTTCCCCACACTTGCCACATCCATTCTTGCTTGCCCGTCTGATGGCTCCACACATGCCGGTAGGTATATAGCCGCTCAAAGGCCCAGCGATACCTCGGCCCTCCCGGAAGTCCCGTCATGTCCGCGTGGGTCATCTCGCTATCGCTATCCTTCCGATTGAGTATCCGATACGGCTTGCGGAATCCATGAT
>CAZJJK010000126.1:0-8631 GCA_964546285.1 uncultured Treponema sp.
AGCGGCAACCCAGGATGACCGGAAGCGGCTTTCTGAATGGCGTCCATGGATAGCGCTCTTACCGAGAGCGCGGTTTTTTCAAGTGCCTTAATATTCATTGTTTTCTCCTTAACTACAAAATGCGGCCTATACTACTACGCGGCCGGTCTTTTCCGAAACCCCATTTAGGTTTGATATTTCTCTTGATTCCTCGTTAACGCAGGGTACGCCATATACAAGTTCCCAGTCTCTCGCCGGTACGCGTAAACATGTTGGATTCGCGATGATACGTCGAAAAAGGTCAATGCTATGGGCAAAGTACAAGCCGTCAGCGATACGCTCGTCCAATGAGATTTTTACATTTACAAAATGGCGCGTTGTTTCTCTCCCTTTTTCGTCAAACAATTTTCTTCGTTCCATCCGTCCTATCACGAAGAAGATCGATGTCGTTCCCCATTCGTATAAATGATGGAAAGGCGTCGCTAAATTGATGCTGGCGAGGTTAGCGACATAAATTGACGCGAATAGAGGATCCGCGTCAAGCATAAAACGCGGAGCCACGTTGAAATGGTTAAATAGACGAAAAATAGTAGACGCGAGACCTAGTCCTCCAGGAATTTTTGATAATAAAGACATTTCTTTCTCATCTAAAGTAAGTTCTTCGCTCCGAGCTTTTTCTATAACTGCGTTAACCCGATTGGCGACGCTTTCTATCGTATCGTCGGGCATGAACGATATTTTAGCGTTAGTTTCGCGGGCTTCTTCTGAGAGATGTTTTTTTACGATAAAGGATAAAGTCAGGTCTCGCCTTTGATATATAGCCTTACCGGACACAAAACGGTTAAGCTTTGGCTTTTTAACCAAAATTTGAACCAAAGCAGCTAGAATGACATGGAATAAACCATAAATACGTTGTCCCGTCTCCTCGTTCAATGTACGTGTAAAAAGCAGTACTTCCTCTATATCCAAGTCTTCGGAAAAATAAACGGCGGCCTCATTCCGTCCGCGCATAATGTAAGGCATTGTTCTTTCGAAGGGGTCTAGATCGCGAACTCGATGGCCGTCATGCCGGTCATAGAACAGCATCAGGCAGCTCCTTTATTCCTTAACCTTAACGATAATTGATCCGAATATTGCGTTACCGCATACTAATAATACAGCTTTACCAGTTTCTTCCTCCGTTTTAACGCCGCGGTTTAGTTTCGCCTCGCCAGCCAGGGGAGAAACTTCCATTCGTACCGCTAAAGTTGGCGGTACGATAATTTCAACCGCACCGAATATGGTGAAAAGTTCGATAGTCGTCACGCCCGCGGGCAAATGGACATTTCTAAAATCAAAGACTTGGCTGGCTAAAAAGGTGATGCCCGCGACGCTGCGCTTAGTCAGCCAAGCTCCGCTCAAACATCGTTCTGAAAGGATAGCCACGTTGGTTTGAATATCGCCCTGATCGATATATCCCCCTGAACCTGAAGCTATATCAGCGACAACGGACAGTTCCCTTTCGCTATCGGCGTTTTGGATATCCGAAACTAGACGTTCGTATTCTTCCATTGAGAGCTCATCTTTTGAGAAACGTTTTGTGAGTATTTCGATAGCGGCTGTCTTTTTATCGGCAAAGTCAGACATAAACCCTCCTAACGCCAAGCCTGTTCAACGGCGGCGACCGCGGCTATTAGCTCTTCGCGTGACGCGCGCTCGGCTAATAGGGCTTGGAAATTCTTGTCTCTGCACAAAAAAGATACACGGGATAGAGTGTGCAGATGCCGTTTCGGTGAAGCCGAAATAATAAGGATTAAGCTACTAACCGGCTTCCCATCTAAAGCTCGCCAATCTATCGGTTCGCGAAGAAAAGCGATCGCGATGAATTGGTCTTCTGCTTTGTCTATAAGAGGATTTCTTGGGTGTGGAAGCGCGATTCCGTCTCCTATAGCTGTAGACATTAACGCTTCCCTTTCTAAAACCGCGTTTAATAGATGATTGGCGTCCATATACTCCGGCAGGGCAACAAGGCCGGCTAAGTCAGCCAAGACCGAGCTGGGTGTGGCTCCGCTGATGTTGTAATACACACCGCCACGGGTCATAAGCCGACCTAGCTCATCGTTTCGTTCCGGCATCTTTTTCTCCTCTATTCGCGGCGTTCGCGTTGTATAGCAAGGCAAGGTTCCGATCAACTTGCGCCGTATCAAAAAAATTTGGAATAAAGCTTTCCCCTAATTTTGATAACGCTAATTTTCGTTCTGGTCCCTCCGGTCCCGAAAGCGCCGATAAATAACGTCGAAAGCGCAGCGGTCCGCCAATAGCTACAGGCGGGGGAGCTCCTTCTCCGCCTAGGCAACGAGGGCTGTCGTATGCCTCCTGGGCCTCAGAATGAAGAAGATTTATTTTTACTTCCCATTCCGCGCTATAATCATACAGTATTTCGCGGATTCCACGTTCGGTAAGTTCGCCAATTTTAATAATTTGATTATTTTTTTTAACCGAATAAACCAGGGAGTCTATGATAAAGGCTTTGTCATGGTTTTCATCCCAGCTAAAAAGAGAATTTATCCAGAGGCTTAAGTCAATTAGGCTTAGATTTTCTGGAATCGTAATACGACGCCAAACCTTAGTACCGGAAAGAGTTACTTGAATAATTCTCCATGAGTCGGATGTCTTTGGATCCGCGCGGATTAGACTGATTCGGCTTCGTCTGAAACTCTCGCGAGCATCATCGATAGCCTCCTTAATCTCGCCAAAGGTGTCTACCATAGCGTCAAGTGAATTGTCGATGGATAATAGCTCTATCGGTTCTGGAGCCTCATCAAAATCAAGATCTTCCAAAATAGCCGCGGTATGGGCTTGTAATTGAGCGAGAGTTACAAAAGCCTGTTTGGGCAGCCATGTGCTATTCAGGTCCTCAGCGCTAAGGCGTAAGGTCAGGTCAACTACGGCGGTATGTAATTCAACCGCCCTCTGACGTAATGGGCCCATGTCCTTATCAACAAATATATTATAAGTCTCGATAAATTCGTCTTTTGTTTCTGAAACAAATTGGGCGATAAATAGCCGTTCGCTTCTGTTTACATGTACCGATTCTGGGAGTAGACGCGATAGAATCTCATGAACATCGGTTTTCCCATGGAAAAGAGCATCGCGCACATAAGCTTCCACAACATATTCGGAGACAGGAATGCCAAGCTGAGACAGAATACGTTCCGTTTCTGTTTTATCTGGAGGGTCTTGATCGCCAGCCCAAGGCCCGCTGTCTGGTATTTCTTTGCCAGATAGCCAGAAACGTGTTTCCATCCCAAAGGCCGCGGGTTCAATACGCTCGGATGTTTCGTAAAGGAAATCCTCCAGGGAATGGGCTGGGGTTCTTTTCATACGTTGATCGCCATACCAATAGGCAAAAGCGATTTGTTCTTCTGTAGACGCGGCAGGGCCTAAGCGATCAAAACACCGGAGAAAACCCGTTTCCGCGGCGCTAACCCATTCCGCGAGTTCTGAATCGCTCCATTGTGAGGCTGGCGCGTGACGAAGCTCGAAGCGGCCCGACACCCAATCCAAGGTGCGTACTTCAAAACGATCGCCAGGAATGAAGGAGCATTCACGGAAAGCCGCGCGCATATCAAGCACTTTAATGGAAACTTCCGGCGGATCTTCATAAGGATCAGCGTTATACGCTTCCTCGTTAGAAGGATTCTCTTTCGCGACATATTGAGGCGAATATTCTTCCCCATAAAGATCGTAATATGAGTAATATTCTTCCGGCGGGCCTTCGGAACTGGTAAACGGAATATCTTTTCCTTTCCAGATAAAGCTTAGTTCATTAGGGAGAAGAACCGGATTGGCGAAGGGTAAGCAGCGATGTCCGGGTATTAAAATGCCATTTCGTAATTCCAGCCTAGTGGGTTTGATTGTGAAAACGGCGTCAGAGAAGAAACCTCGCCGTGAAAGCCAGCGCTCGCCATCATCGAAGGGGAAAGCAAGTCGGCGGCTACGTAGGAAGTGATCGATCTCTTCTTGGAGACGCCGCGATGATCCTCCACCGCCGTGACGTAAAATGTCCGCGACCTCGGCGCTGGTAAAGGGCTTTAAGGCCGCGTCAAGAAAGTCGTATAAAGCGTCTTCTTGGTGAACGGTCATCAGCCTATAAGGATAGAGCGTAGAGCCGCTGGGTCCGCGGCGATGACTTCTGAATGAACTGTTCGTGTCATAGCCGCTCTTAGTGTTTCCGGTGGCGCTATCGGCCCAACAAGCGGTTCCACGGTTTCAGCGAATTTGGCTGGATGAGCCGTGGCAAGGTTGATCGGTCTAGCGCCTAAGGTTATTCCGGCTTCTTCCAGCTTATCCATCGCCTTCCAACCAACAGCGCCATGTGGATCCAAGACATAACCAGTCGTCTCGTGAACGGCGCTTATACAAGCTTTGGTTTCACTATCATCCACAAATGCGCCGATCAACAATTCACGGAGCTCCTCATAGTTCCAAAAAGCGGTCATTCGTTCAAAATTGCTTGGCGCGCCGACATCCATGGCGTTAGAAATGGTGGCTACGGAGTCTCTGGGTGCATATTGGCCGCTCTTAAGATAATCGGGAATAGTCTTATTTATATTCGTGGCGGCGATAAAACCTTTGATTGGCGCGCCCATTTTCATGGCGTAAAGACCAGCGGTAAGGTTGCCAAAATTACCACTGGGCACGCAAAATATAGGAGCTTCTTTCTTAGCGGACTCATTAAGCGCTTTGCCCGCGGCCGCCATGTAATAGATTGCTTGAGGAATGAGCCGGCAGATGTTTATGGAATTAGCTGAGGATAGGTCTAATTTCGCCTTTAATTCCGGATCCACAAACGCGGCTTTTACCAAGCGCTGGCAGTCATCGAAACTGCCTTCTACCGCCAAGGCTTCAATGTTTTCTCCTAAACCCGCGATTTGCCTTTCCTGAAGCGGACTTACTCGGCCTTTAGGGTATAGCACCGTGACCGAAATGCCTGGTACGCCAAAAAAACCATCAGCCACAGCGCCTCCCGTGTCACCGGAAGTGGCTACGAGAACCCGTAGCGGCAAGGAGTCGCCGCGCCTGAGGTAAGAAAAAACGCGCGCCATAAATCTGGCGCCAAAATCCTTAAACGCGGCCGTAGGGCCATGAAATAATTCCAATACACGGCGCTCGCCAACATCCACCAAAGGCGCGCTAAACGGATACGCGTCATGGATAATATCCGCTAATACGCTTGGGCTTAGTTCCGGCGAGGTAAAAGGCTTAACGAGTTCATAAGCTATATCGACAAAATCCATTGAACGCAGGGATGAAAGGACAGTGGCGGAAAGTCTCGGTAGTTCTTCCGGGACAAATAAACCCCCATCGGGAGCTAAGCCACTTAATGCGGCGGTCTTAAAATTCACGGCCCTTGTTCTATCTCGCGTGCTATAATAACGCACAGTAGTCTCCCCTTGATTTATATCGTTTCAGCTATGTGTCCTAGCTCCATCAGAAGATTGCGAAGCTCTCGTCGTCGGCTGTCCCTTTCCGGGGACTGGATAATTTCCGGATCAAAATCCAATAAAGCGTAAAATTCTGTCCGGATCGCGTCCAAGTGTTGGTTTATATCATACATTTTTTCTGAGCGATCGGTTCTCATAAGCCTACTTTGATAATTTTTTACGTACCTTACGGCGAGTGTTTTTGGTTTCTGATGTGGATTCTACCTTATTCGCCATAAGAAGAGCTTTACGGTTCAAAGCGCTGGCTATCGCTAGCCAAATAACGCCCGCCACTACCATTAAAAAACAAAGTATTTGTCCTGTTGAAAAATTGAAGGGTGAAGAAAAAATCGCTGGGGGCAATCCGGTCTTTACCAGCTCTATGCGATAACCTAGGTCTGGATCAGGTTCGCGTAAATATTCAATGATAAAGCGCGCTGTTCCAAAACCAATAAGGTAAGCGCCAATGACGAAACCCTTGAAAGGCTTACGCTTTGCTAGAAACCAGAGAACCACCCAAAGCACGACCCCCTCAAAAAGAGCCTCATAGAGCTGGGAGGGATGCCTGGGTAGATTGACCAGCGTATTTAAACCTGAATAGGCTATGCCCGTCTGATCGGCAATTTGGCGAACCCAGGGTTTGCTGCTTGAAAGAAGCCGCGCCTCTGGAAAAATCATTCCTAGAGGAGAGCTTGTGACGCGGCCATAGAGTTCACCATTAATGAAATTGCCCAAACGTCCAAAGGTAAAACCAAGAGGTATTCCCGCGACAAGCATATCGCCGACATCCAAGGTGTTTAGTTTTTTTCTTCTACAATAGATAACTACCGCGATTACCGTCCCGATCAAGCCCCCATGGTAACTCATCCCTTGAAGACCGATAAAACGGCCTTCATGAAAGGGCCAAAATATGAGCCAAGGCTGAGTCAAATAAATACCGCTTGTGTCGTATACAAAAACCGCGAAGATTCTAGCTCCCAGCAATAAGCCCAGTATGGCGGAGAAAAATAAACCAGAGATAAGGTCCTCATCCCAGTCTAATTTCCTACGCTTAACTTGAAGCTTAAACATTAAGTAAGTGACAAGGAAGGCAAGCAAATACATGAGCCCATACCAACGGATCGGAAGTCCGGGTATGATTTGAGGTTTAAGCCAACTTGGAAAATTTAGCGCTAACGGCATGCGTCACTCCATACGGCGTATGGCCGGCGGATAGTATATCATGGAGAGCTGTATTTATTTAATCCCGCTCCGTCCAACATGAAAACGAAGGAGCTATGGCTTAAAGCCCTTTTGTATCGCCTTCGCGATTGTATTCTTAAGAAAATTATTCTCCCTTCGAAGTTGGATTATCTCAAACTGTTGGCTGCGGATCGCTTCCGCGAGCTCGCCAGGTGTAAGGGCTCCACAGTGGAGCAATTCCTCAACATAATCCAGTTTAGCCTCAAAATCCACCTCCGCTTCTACGCCAGCCTCTATAAAGCTATCATCTAAAGCTCGACTATCCAAAGGAGGGGCGTCGTCCTCCGTTTGAAGAACCTTATCGGCTATACGATAAATCGCTTGAGATAAGATCGATTGAGGCTTATAGATCAGCAGTGGAAGTCTAGCGGACAAGGCTACATCCTGCTGGCTATCACGATAGATAATGCCAAGATGCTCCAGCTGGAGGTCCAGATATTCCGCGCAGGAGCGGCGAATTTTTTGAACTTTGTCCGCGTCCTTGGGATCATCTATCATGTTCATAATTAACCGAGGGTGAAAATGGCTGACTCTTTCTTTGAACTTTGTCCAAGAGACGCTATCGATCTTCGCTATCGCTTCTAAAAGCTTAGGTATGTATAATTTTTGTAAACTGGAACCATTTTTACGTAAATTTTCTAGATACGCGTAGGCTTTGGAAGTTTGGGTAAAGCTGGAATACATAAGTCTGAATACAGCGTTCTTAAGAAAAAGATAAGCATTAAGTGTAGCTGTAACAGTGGGGGTTGTTACAATTATACCCAGCCCCGATAACAAGAAAAAATCCAAGATAGCTTGATGGGTTCCGGCGCCAAGATCTAATATCAGAAAATCAGCGTCAAGGCCAAGTAAACGGCGGACAAGCATATTCTTCTGTGATGGTTTTAAATTGGCGGCGCCTGGTATCTCCGCGTCTCCAGGGATAAAACGTAGATTAGGTATGTCCGTAGTCGCTATAGCGTGGCTAAAATCGCCCTTTGGATCGGATAGAAAGGTACCAATTCCTACTTTTGGAGCCCGATGTCCGATGATCAGATGTAGGTTTGAGGCTCCTAAATCCAAGTCCGCTAATATTACTTGTTTTCCAACTTGAGCAAGAGCTACGGATAAATTGGCGGCTACTAACGATTTTCCAACTCCGCCTTTGCCGCTGGCTATAGGTATGACGCGCATCACTAGCCTCCGAGCCCATCAGTGATATTTTCAATAATAGCATGGTCGCTTGATAATAAGGTAGTCTCTGTGTCTAAAGGCTTTTCAGAAATATTTCGTTGTGTGTTGATTTGGTTTACTTGTGGTGCGGTGCGATGAACTAAAAACGTCGCCAATAAAAACAAAACGCAGAGAAGATCGCATAGAGCTATCGCGCCGCTAACAACAACAAGTAGGAAAGTGTTAATGTCATTTATGGCGAAAATTTCGCGCGCCGAGTTAAGGCCAATAAATAGACGCGAAGCGAGCGCGCTAGCCGAAATAGCCTTCCCCGCCGCGTAAAGCGCTGAAAAGCCTCTATATTTTTGGGGCGACCACCACATAAAAAAAGATAATAAGATGAATAGAGCTTGTGGGGCGGCGAACCCAATAAATAAATACGCGGAAAAATTACTGGTAGCCGAAACGGAAGGAAAGAGCATGAACAATAAGGCGAAACGGATAAGGTCTATCACGAATAATATGAGTCGTGAGGGCTGCCGGCTACTCATGGCGAGAACTCTATGGTGAAGCGGGCGCGGGGTCAAGAGGCGGGAACCCGCCGCTTAAGCTATAGAGCAAAATTAGGTGATGCATAATCTTCTGTGTTTGCTCCAATATCTGAGGACGCACATCGCTCGTCGTACAACTATGGCTGTAAGGTTCAGCTTTGTTACGTCTGTCATTTTTTCCTCATGATATAATAAAGCCCTTGCCTAGCCATGGAATGATCGCTAAAGATACCATGGTGGTG
>CAZJJK010000127.1:0-8383 GCA_964546285.1 uncultured Treponema sp.
GCTTTTTCTTCTTTTTCTAAATTATAGGCCGCATTGAACGGAAGCGAAACATGGATTGGGATCCGCTCTATGTTCCCGAGCCACTGACGCAGGTAGCCAAGGATTCCCGCGGGATCGTGAACGGAATCTCGGAATCGGGGAGGCTTCCGACCAAAGCCCCCCTATTGCGCAAGCAAGGTCGCAAGAACTGAGCAAACGAAGTTAATAAGAACCAGGATAACAGCTTGAAATAATCGCTTATACGGCGATTTGATGGATGTTACCCCTATGGCTTTGACAAATTGGTACGAATAAGGTGATAACATCAGAAACTGACTGGTCTTTAGTTTCCCTATCGGCGATACCGAAAAAAGCTGCTTGGTTTAGTCGTTCGGGGCAAAAACCACAAAAATCCGGAAATGACAGTTCTTATCAGTTTTTTAATATGACTAAATAAGTATTCTATATTCCCGAAAAAATGAGTATTTTTTAGCTATGAACGAGGAAATTTCTGGCGGTGTGGTACATGAATTGCCAGATGACCTGCGGGAAGCGTTAATTTCCGACCCTGTGGCTCTGGAACTTTGGGAGAACCTCACTCCCCTTGCCCGTAACGAGTGGATTTGTTGGGTTATTTCCGTCAAAAAGAGCGATACGAGAAGGGAACATGTGGCGCGGGTAGGGTCCGAACTTAAGGAGGGGCTTCGCCGCCCATGCTGTTGGATAGGTTGCGTTCATCGCAGCGATAAGGCCATGAGTCCTTCTCAGAAGTATATACTTGGGAAATGAGGTTCTTGCAAAAGTCGCTTACTTTCGCAAGAACCTCTCACAGTTTTATTGCGAGGATTATTATCTACATACAATACAAATAATAGCAATAAAACTGCGCTTGCCATTATTGTCGGCTTTCAAAAGTTGAAGACTTTTGAAAGCGCCTCAAATGATAGAACTTTTAGACTGTTTTGTTTTTCACAAGCTTCGGCCAAGGAAGGTGGTATAAACTTCTTTTTGCGAATTGCTGGGGCCAAAATGGTAGGTCGCTCCGGCCTTTCAAAGATACGGAGCGAGCAGGCGCTAAAACACTAGCCTTTAGGCCTAAGATATATCAATAAATTCCCCACCCTTCAACGCTGACGCGATATCCCAAAACGCCTTAACCGCTGGCGCCTCAAGCCGCCGGGTACGGACGCAGAGACCGACGACATAGGGCTCCAAGCTGGGCGTCACCGTCAAAACGCGCAAAGCAGTGTCACTATCAAGGCGGCTGAGCGCCAGTTGGGGCACGATGCCGACCCCGCAGCCCAGACGAACCATAGAAACGATGGCCTCGTGGCCGGACACCTCGGCATAGACCCTGGGCTTAATCCGAGAAGCGCGGAACCAGGCGTCCGCCCGCCGTCGCGATAAACCGGTTTCTGAGAGTACCATCGGAATTTGTGACCAGGGAATAGGAAGCCGCTCCACCAGATTACGCGTTTCACAGGGCAGGGTCGGCGCGATAAAGAGCAGCGGCGTCACCGTCACCGGCTTAAAGGATAGATCCTTTGGCAGACTGCCGGGCAGAGCGGCCACGGTAATATCGAACTCTTGAGTCTTTACCCGATCTATAGCCTCCGCTGGATCCCCGGTCTGAAGCCGTATATGTACATTGGGGTAGCGCTCGCGGAAAGCGGCGAATATGCCGGTCAATACCGTAGATGAGGCGGTGACCGACGAATAGAGCCTTATTTCGCCCTGAAGCTGGCCATCCTCCGCCCTTGAGGCGCTCTTCAGCCTCTCCCAACGTTCCAAAGTCTCCATGGCGAAAAGCCGAAACTCACCGCCGGCGGCGGTAAGCTCAACGCCACGGTTATCGCGGGTAAAGAGGCTTTTGCCTAATTCTTCCTCCAACCTGGCTATGGTTCGGCTGACGGCGGAAGGGCTTAGGTTGCGTTCCTGCCCAGCCCGGCCGAAATGCAGGAGCTGAGCGACGCTTAAAAAGGTCTTGAGAGCGTATTGGTCCATAACAAACGCCTTAATGTTGCGTATAGAGCAACAATGTATCGCGAAAATATCACTTTATTCAACATCGATCTTCTGTCATACTGCGTTTGCGTCATTAGAAAGCGACATCACGACGAGCATACCAATACAGCGTCGGCGAGGCCGGCGCCGAGAGAAAAGTCAGAAGGAGACTATTATGGCTAAGATCAATTTCGGCGGCACTTGGGAAGAAGTGATCACCCGCGACGAATTCACCCTGGAAAAAGCGCATGAGGTTTTAAAAGACGAAGTCATCGCGGTTATCGGCTACGGCGTCCAAGGCCCGGCCCAATCGCTCAACATGAGAGACAACGGCTTCAAGGTCATCATTGGTCAGGACCCCCGCTTTAAACGGGAATGGGATAAGGCGATCAAGGACGGCTGGGTGGAAGGGAAGACCCTCTTCCCCATAGAGGAAGCGGTACAAAAGGCTACGGTGATCCAATACCTGGTGTCCGACGCCGCCCAAAAAATCGTATGGCCGACTATCAAGGCGAATCTTAAAAAGGGCGACGCCCTCTATTTCTCACACGGCTTTTCCATTACCTACAAAGAACAGACCGGCGTTATCCCGCCGGATTATATCGATGTTATCCTGGTAGCGCCAAAGGGTTCGGGAGCCTCGGTGAGGACCAACTTCCTGGCCAAGAGCGGTATCAATTCCAGCTACGCCGTCTTCCAGGACGCCACCGGCCGCGCCAAGGAACGGACCCTGGCTATCGGCATCGCTATCGGCTCGGGCTATCTCTTTCCCACCACCTTTGAGCAGGAAGTGTACTCCGACCTGACCGGCGAACGCGGCGTGCTGATGGGCGCCCTAGCCGGCATCATGGAAGCCCAATACGATGTGTTGCGCGCTCATGGCCATTCCCCCTCGGAAGCGTTCAACGAGACGGTGGAGGAGCTGACCCAGAGCCTTATCCGCCTAGTGGCCGACAACGGCATGGATTGGATGTACGCCAACTGCTCCACCACCGCCCAGCGCGGCGCCCTTGACTGGAAACCTAAATTCAAGGCGGCCGTCCTGCCGGTGTTCAAGGACCTCTACGAATCCGTTAAGAACGGCACCGAAACCGCCATTGTCATCAAGGCCAACAGCGCGCCGGATTATCAAGAAAAACTGTCCGCCGAACTCAAGCTCATCCACGATTCGGAGATGTGGCAAGCCGGCGCCGCGGTTCGTTCGCTGCGCCCGGAAAACTGGGGAAAGGATAAATAAGAGAGACAAACTCGATAATATTTGGGCGTTCCGGAGCGGTCGTCGCGGCCGACGCGGTCATCGCGGCCGGAGCGCTTGTTTTTCCATAAGGAGAAAAAGATGGCGAAGGGATTGAGAAGCGCGAAAACGTTTGAGGGCCGCCGGATGGCGGGCGCCAGGAGCCTCTGGCGGGCCAACGGCATGAAAGAAGAGCAGATGGGTAAGCCGGTTATCGGTATAGCCAATTCCTTCACCCAATTCGTGCCTGGCCATGTGCACCTGCACGATATAGGCCAGGAAGTGAAGGCGATGATAGAGGCGCACGGCTGTTTCGCGGCCGAGTTCAATACCATCGCCATAGACGACGGTATCGCCATGGGCCATGACGGCATGCTCTATTCCCTGCCATCGCGGGAGCTGATCGCCGATTCGGTGGAATTCATGGCCAACGCCCATAAGGTGGACGCCCTTATCTGCATCAGCAACTGTGACAAGATTACCCCCGGCATGCTGATAGCGGCCATGCGCCTCAATATCCCGACCATCTTCGTCACCGGCGGTCCCATGGAAGCGGGCGTCCGGGGAAACCAAAAGTTGGATTTGATCGACGCCATGGTCCAATCCGCCGATCCTTCCGTGGATGACGCCACCGTAGCGGCGATAGAAGCCATCGCGTGCCCCACCTGCGGCTCCTGTTCCGGTATGTTCACCGCCAATTCCATGAACTGTCTGACCGAGGCTCTGGGCATGGCGCTACCCGGCAATGGCACCCTAGTCGCCACCCACGCCAAACGCCGCGACTTGTTCGCCGCGGCCGCCGAGCGCATCGTCGCTATGACGGAAGCGTATTATTTCAAGGACGATGATTCGGTACTGCCGCGTTCTATAGCGACCAGGGCGGCTTTCATGAACGCCATGGCCCTGGATGTGGCGATGGGCGGCTCCACCAATACCGTCCTGCATATTCTGGCCATCGCTCACGCGGCCGAGGTGGACTTTGGCATGAAAGACATAGACGCCCTGTCGCGGAAGACGCCCTGCATTTGCAAGGTGGCGCCCAGCTCAGCCTACCATGTGGAAGACGTGCACCGGGCTGGTGGCATCCATGGTATCTTGGGGGAATTGGCGCGCGGCGGCCTTATCGACACGGCAGTTAAGCGGGCCGATGGACTAACACTCAAACAGTCGCTGGAACGCTGGGATCCGCGTTCGCCCCAGGCGACGGAAGAAACCAAGGCCTTCTATCTCTGCGCGCCAGGCGGCAAGCGCAACCTGGTCCTAGCCTCGCAGAATAATCGCTATGAAAATTTGGACTTGGACCGAGAGAAGGGCTGTATCCGCGACCTCGCCCACTGCTATTATCCCGATGGTGGACTGGCGGTTCTGTACGGCAATCTAGCCGAACGCGGCGCCATCGTCAAAACCGCTGGGGTTGACCCATCGATCTATAGCTTCACCGGTAGCGCGGTGGTCTTCGACTCCCAGGAAGCGGCCTGCGACGGCATCCTGGGCGGCAAGGTGAAAGCCGGCGATGTGGTGGTGATCCGCTATGAAGGCCCCAAGGGCGGCCCCGGTATGCAGGAAATGCTCTATCCCACCAGCTATATTAAGAGTATGCACCTGGGCAAGGACTGCGCCCTCATCACCGACGGCCGCTTCTCCGGCGGCACCGCCGGCCTCTCCATCGGCCATGTGTCTCCTGAAGCCGCCGAGGGCGGCGTTATCGGCCTGGTGCGGGACGGCGATACAATATTGATCGATATAAAGACGCGCTCCCTGCGCCTGGATCTGCCGGAAGCAGAATTGGCCGCCCGCCGCGCCGCCGAAAAGGCCAAAGGCAAGAACGCGTACAAGCCAGTGGGACGCGATCGGTGGGTGTCGGACGCGCTCAAGGTCTACGCCTTGCTCGCCCAATCCGCCGACACCGGCGCGGTCCGGAAGCTGCCGGACTAAGACGGCGAGCCTTGTCCGTATCGCCCCCGGCGAAAAGCCGGGGGTTTTTTCTTTCGTAAAAAATTCCGCCGAAGCTGGCTTCTTAATTCACGCTAAAAATTGAGAGGACTTATCGTAACGCCATTAGCTACCGAGAAACAGGCGATAAAGGAATGCCGTAAAGCGCTTGAGCGGGACCAAAAGGAGAAAGAGGCCCACCCTAAAGCGTGGTTCCGAGGAGCAGTTAGACTATATCCGAGACTTTCCGGTTTGAGGCTCCTTTGACGTACACCAGCTTAGTGTATATCGATATCGGACTGTATCGATAAGCGCGAATATGAGCGCCGCGAAGCTTAAGAACGGCGCGTTATATGACCGGATAGATACCCTCAGGCCTTGCGCCAGACCAGCCGGCCTTCCAAAAAGTCCGCCGTCAGTTCGCCGCGCTCACGGAGATAGACAAGAAAAGAGCGAATGGTGGAACCAACCAAGGCGTATTGGGCCCAGCCTAGATCGATGGCGAAACGCAGCCGCAGGCGGGCTAAAACATCCTCGGCGCTGGCGGGAACGGCGCAGGCGTCGCGGACGGCGGAAGCCATTCGTTCGGCGGCGGTTCGATTGACGGCGACGAGGCCGCTGACATCCTCCGTGGGTTTGCCGTGGCTGGGCAAGACTAGAGCGGCGTTCTTAGCTTGGATCAGGTCCAGCGACGCGAAAAAGGCTTCTGGATCGTAAATAAAAAACAACGGGTGCTTGGCTATCGCCTCGGCGCCGAATAAAGAATCCCCGGCGAAAAGAACGCCATCGGCCAAAAAGCCGAGCTGCCCAAAAAAATGGCCAGGCAGGGGGATAGCCTCAACATCGATCTGGGCGGAAACGCTTTGCGCCCCATCCGCCTCCCCGCACCGCCAAAGCGTTTCTAGGCTTCCTGGTCCTATAGTCTTCACCGCGCAGGCTTTCGCTATAAAAAATTTGTTTCTTAGCTCCCTGGGCGGCAGTCCGCCCCATAAAAAAGCGGGCTCCAGCGACGGATGAGCGCAGAAAGCCGCTTCCATCGCGGAGGCGTACAGCGGCGCGCCGGTCCGGTCGGCGATAAAGGCCGCGCCGCCGATATGATCGGCGTTGGAATGTGTCAGCAATATGGCGGCTGGACTTTTTCCGGCGGCGGTCAAAGTCTTAAGGATACGGCGGCCGGCTTCGGCGTCGTTGCCCGCGTCCACCAGGACCAGCCCGATCGGAGTATGGATTACGCCCACATTGGAGGCGGACGGCAGATAGGCGGTCCGCTCGGTCAGCCGTACAAGTTCGGAATAAGCCATATTTTATGATGCCCGGCAAGGGTTCCGAGGTCAAGCCTTTTTAGCGGCTTCGCCTTAAGACTGGGCTAATAATCGGTTTCTCTAAACAAAACAGCTATCTTCCCGCTAAAATTCGCCCCCGCTGGGCGCCTTAGGTAAAAACACCCACGCTATTGAGTAATCATCGCAATGATTTCGGGCCGGGAATGGTCTATAAATAATACCCACTAGAACCGTAAAAAGGTGGCGGGTATGAAAACACGTGATGGTATAGCGATTATTATTCTCGCGGCGCTGATCGCCGCTTGTCCTATGGATGGTCCCGGCGGCGGCGACGATCCTCCGTCCGGCGACGATACGCCCGCTTTCGGCTGGAGCGACCCCAAGGCGCCCGACGCGAAAAGCTCATTCCAGGCGGCGGAGTATGTCGCGGAAAGCCAGACCAGCGCGCGCGATTTGTCATCATCCCGGGCGCTCATCTCCGGCGACGAATTTTCCGGCGCCATCGATCCGGATTCGTTAAAGGTGGCCTACCGCTATATCGCGCTCGTCGCGGATGAAGTGGTCAGGAACATCGCGGCGGCCGGCATCTACGGTATCGGCCAGCGGGACTTCACCACCACCAATTCCGATTGGGACAGCGCCGACATCGCCGAATACCTCTCCGGAGACATGAGCGGCATCCCCGGCTTCAACACGTCCCATTATCCCGAAGCCGAGGTCACCTACGACAGCCAGCTGGAATATGAAGCCTATATCGCTTCCAGCGGCATGCCGGTCACCACCGCCGACCTACAGGTGAACGCCTTCGTCATTTACGACGGCACCAAGGGAACGGAAAGCATCGACGACGATGAACTCGCCGTCTTCGACCTAGCCTCATCCAGCTTCAAGGTGGAAGTGACGGCGACTCCGCCCGAAGGCGTGGCTTATACCGGCATCGCCTATGAAATCGTCTATTACGAGGCCGCGATCGACGGCTTCGGACTAATCCGCCATTATTACAACGACTTCGGCGTCTACAAGGCCGGCGACTTCGTCGTCAACAAAAACGGCGTGGACTCTGGCTGGGGCGGCGACCTCTGGAAATGGGCCTACCTGAAGCACGGCGACGGCCCGGATTCCTGGGACGGCTCGGCGGTGCCGGCCATCAGCGGCGGCGGGTACGACAATGTGTGGGCGCCTCTCCCCGAGCCGGAGGCGCCGTATGATCCGTCCTCATGGTCCCCGCATGATCATGGCTGGCAAGCCTACAACGGGTATTACCCATTCAACGGAAACAACGTGCCGGTGTTCTTTCATCTTGAGAGCCTTACTCCGACAGCGTCAAACAACTATGGCTGGGGCGACGTTTCAGGCGGGCCGAATCTCGGCAAGCGCCCGGTACCGAGCGCCGCGTGCTGCTATATGATGCTGACGTATAGCATGATGAATACCGCGTTCAATGATGGAGGTAACATGGTTCAGCTTCTCCATCCGGTCATCTCGGAAGCCGACGTAGTCCAAGCGATGGCGGATTATGAGGCGATCTATTCCGGCTATCAGGCGACGATCTCAGGCAGCGACCCATGGGACCAAAATCCCGGCGGCTTCTTGGTTTATAATCAGGCCGCTCCCAAGGAAAGCACGCCCATCAGATTTGGCGATTTTCCTGCGGCCGACGCGTCGATCTACGGCAGCAGTAAAAATGCCAACGCCCACTTATTGGAAGATGGATATAGGCCGAACAAATCCGGCGCCTATCTTGTCTATTATGAGAGCGACGACCATTTGGGCGACAGCGATATCAGCAAAGTTTTCTATAGCGACAGCCGTCTTCCCGACAGCCAAATCATCAGCCGGACCGAGATGACCGAAAAATTCGGCGTCTACGCCTACGACTCCGGCTTGATTAGCCAGGTCTACGACGATTCGCGCATGGTCCAAGCCTTTTCGTCCGGCAGCGGAATGGTCG
>CAZJJK010000128.1:0-8281 GCA_964546285.1 uncultured Treponema sp.
AGGCGAAAAGTGGTATACTATAGATAGGCTATCGATGACGGATCATCTGCAGCTACACTTCATCGAATTGCCGAAGTTGCCGGAGGTGGTTATAGCCGACGCTGAAAAATGGGCGCGGTTTCTGGCGGCGGAGGGAAAAGCGCCGGAGGCGGCGGCGGAACTCGCGGCAAGTGACGATATGCTTGCCGCTGTTCACAAGAGGTACGAGGAGTTTATGAGTATCGATGGGAAAGTATTGGCCGCGATCGCCAGGGAAAAGCAGTTGCGGGACCCGCACGGCTGGGTAAAGTACGCAAAGCAAGAAGGCCGGGAAGAAGGCTTGAAAGTAGGCCAAGCCCAAAAAGCCGTCGAAATCGCCTCGGCCTTGGCTCGGAAGGGCGTTGATCCCGCTATAATTAAGGAAACAACTGGGTTTGATGTATCGGATAGCGAATAGGGGTTAGGGTGTAGAGAATCATAAAATCTAGTGGTTCAAGCTCTCCTGCAAAAATATCGCGCCAAGAGCGCAATAAACGCGAAGGATGAAATGATCCTTTACGCCCTTGGCGCCTTGGCGCGAAGAAAGCCGTAAGAAGGTTCTTGATACTTATTTTATATGCGGTATAGGCGTTTCGATAAACGCCAACTCACCACACCCATCGTCAGCGTTGTCGCCCCTTTGATCGTGAGGCAATGATCAAAGGGGCGACGGAGTTCTAGCATAATGTCAAGCGGCTTTTGCTTAAACGCCGCCATCCAAGAATAAAGCGGCTAAGCGCGTTGCCGCGCTAAATTCAACGCGAGCTATTCTTGCTCTTGGTATATACATCGAACCAGACCGCGCCGAGTAGGACGAAGCCCTTGATAGTCTGCTGCCAGTCGACACTGACCCCCATAATGGACATGCCATTGTTGAGTACGGCCATCACGAAGCCCCCGACGATAGTCCCGATTACCGTACCTATCCCGCCCGATGTTGAGGCGCCACCGATAAAGCAAGCGCCTATCGCATCCAGCTCAAAGCCATTGCCCGCCTTGGGCGTGGCGGCGTTGAGCCTGCCGGCGACGATGAGGCCGGCGATGGCCGCGAGCACGCCCATGTTGACGAAAACCCAGAATTTTACTTGATCGGTTTTTACCCCCGATAGGCGCGCCGCTTTTTCATTGCCGCCTAAGGCGTAGATGTGGCGGCCGGCGATGGTACGTTGTGTTATGAAAGTATAGATGATTATAAGAGCCACAAGGACAATAAGGATGATGGGGAGGCCATTGTATCCCGCGAATTTGTAGGTTAGGAGGTTGATCGCCGCGAGTATGATGGCGATCTTAAGTGTTTCTAGCCAAAGAGGCATAACCTCAAAGTGGTACTTCATCTTAGTTCGGCGTGAACGGAGAATGACGACTACAAGGACTACTGAAGCGAGAAGGCCAGATAGAAGGGCGATGATGTTTAGTCCTCCCCAGCGAAGGTCCATCAGCGGCAAATAACCCGCGGCCATAGCCTGGAAGGATTTCTCAAACGGAGCCTTGGTCTGGCCCTGCAATATGGACATCGTGAGACCGCGGAAGATGAGCATGCCGGCCAGAGTGACGATGAAGGCGGGAATCTTTAGAAAGGCTATGAAATAGCCCTGGAAGGCGCCCGCCGCGGCGCCGATAAGGATGGCGATAATCATTGTTAGGTAGACTGGCAGGCCGTAGTCGACCATGAACACGGCGGAAATCGCGCCGACGAAGGCGACGACAGAGCCAACGGAGAGATCGATGCCCCCCGTAACAATGATGAGCAGCATACCGATAGCTAGGATTAGGACATAGCTGTTTTGCAGGACCAGATTCGTGATGTTCATCGGTTTGAAAATGATCCCCTGGGTAAGAATCTGGAAGAGGATCATGATAAAGGCAAGGGCTATCACCATGCCGTACTGGCGGATATTGTTCTTGAAGAGTCGGCCTATTGTACTCATAGCTTAGTCCCTCGCTTGTGGTTCATAATACAGCTCATGATGCTTTCTTGCGTGGCGTGCTCCCGGTCAAGCTCGCCGGAAATTTCCCCCCCGGTCACGACGTAGATCCGATCGCACATACCGATGAGCTCGGGCATCTCGGAGGATATCAATATTATCGTTTTGCCTTCAGAGGCTAAGCGATTGATGATCGTGTAGATCTCGTACTTGGCGCCGACATCGATACCCCGCGTCGGTTCGTCAAGGATAAGTACATCCGGCTCAGCCATGATCCATTTTGAGAGGACAACCTTCTGCTGGTTCCCGCCGGAGAGGCTCTCGACGACTTGATCTATCCCGGTACAGCGAATTTTCATTTGCCGTTGCATGTCCGTTGCCGCCCGATACTCCAAGCCCTCGTTTATTACTTGACCCTTGCTCACTTTTTGGAGGCTTGGCAGTGAGGTGTTGGATTTGATGTCGTTTATGAGTATAAGACCGAAGTTTTTCCGGTCTTCGGTAAGATAGGCGATACCGTTGTGGATGGATTCGTTAACGGTATGGAGCTGGATTTCTTTCTCGTCCTTAAAGATACGGCCCGAATGTCGAATGCCGTATGAGCGCCCAAAAAGGCTCATAGCCAGTTCGGTACGGCCAGCGCCCATAAGACCAGCTAAGCCAACGACTTCGCCGCGGCGCGTGTAGAACGATACGTTGTTGATGGTTTTGCGGTCATCAATCTGCGGATCGTATACATTCCAATCTTCAACCCTAAACGCGATATCTCCGACCTTTGACGTACGCTTTGGGAAGCGGTCAACTATTTCGCGGCCGACCATGCTCTTGATGATGCGGTCTTGATCTATCCGATGAGCTTCGTTATCCAAGGTTTCGATCACCTTGCCGTCGCGGATAACCGTTATGGAATCGGAGACTTTGGCTATCTCCTCAAGCTTATGCGAGATCAGGATGGAAGTCACACCATGCTTTTTAAGATCGAGCAGGATGCCGAGAAGCTTGCTGGACTCCTCGTCGTTGAGCGCGGCGGTGGGCTCATCGAGAATGAGGAGTTTGACTTCTTTAGCAAGGGCTTTGGCGATTTCGACGAGTTGCTGCTTGCCGACGCCTATGTCGCTGATGCTTAGATTCGGATTATCGTGGAGACCTACTTTAGCCAGGAGTTTGCCAGCGGCGGAAGTCGTTTCGTGCCAGTCTATTACGCCGCCCTTAGCACGCTCGTTGCCGAGAAAGATGTTTTCGGCTATCGATAGGTAGGGAATAAGAGCGAGTTCCTGGTGGATAATGACGATCCCGAGTTTCTCGCTGTCTGAGATACTGTTGAACGCGCATTCCGAGCCTTCGTACGTGATAGAGCCGCTATAGTCGCCGTGTGGGTAGACCCCGCTTAATATATTCATCAAGGTAGATTTTCCAGCGCCGTTTTCACCAACAAGGGCATGAATCTCATCGCGGTTTACCTTGAGGCTGACATCATCAAGGGCCATCACGCCAGTAAAAGACTTTGTGATGTTTTTCATTTCCAGGATCGTGTCTGACATGGCTGAACCTTCTCTTTGTCCATAAACGCGGCCACCCGCTAGGATGGGCCATTATGACCCTTCTCCTCGGATGGCCGCAATGTCTAGTTAGTAAAAAAGGAGCGCTTACTTCAATCCGATTTGATCGGCGGTGTAGTAACCGATGTCGACGAGAGCGGACTTTATATTCGTCTTATCGACGCTGATAGGATCGCAGAGATAGGAGGGGACGATCTTCACGCCATTGTTGTAGGTTTTGGTGTCGTTGATCTCGGCCGGGGTGCCCTTTAGCACGGAGTCCACCATGTCGGCGGCGCGCTTGGCGAGGGTTCGAGTGTCTTTGAAAACGGTGGAAGTCTGCTCGCCGGCGAGGATGGACTTGACCGAGGGGATCTCCGCGTCCTGTCCGGTTACGATGGGAAGCGGCTTGCCCGCGCTGCCATAGCCGACTGACTTGAGCGCCGAGAGAATACCGATGGACAGGCCGTCATAGGGGGAGAGGACGGCGTCCACCTTGGCGTCGGTGTACTTGGAGGTCAGGATGTCGTCCATGCGCTTCTGGGCCACGGCGCCGTCCCAGCGGAGGGTGGCGACTTTATCGAAATCGGTCTGGCCGGAGCGGACCACGAGGACGCCCGACTTGATATAGGGATTGAGCTGATCCATGGCGCCATTAAAGAAGTAGCCGGCGTTGGTATCGTCGGGGGAACCGGCGAACAACTCGATATTGAAGGGTCCCTTATTTCCCTGGTCCAGGCCAAGGGCTTTGACGATATAGCCGCCCTGGAGGACGCCGACTTTGTAATTGTCAAAGGTGGCGTAATAATCTACCCAGGGACTGTTTACGATTAGACGATCATAGGAGATGATCTTGACGTCGGCCTCATGGGCTTTTTCCAGAACGTTATAGAGCGCGGCGCCGTCGATAGCGGCGATGACAAGGACGTTGGCGCCCTTTGTGATCATGTTCTCAACCTGCGCGACCTGAGCGTCGATATTGTCTTCGGCGTATTGAAGATCCACCTTGTAACCGCGCTCCTCCAGGATCTTCTTCATGTTTCCGCCGTCCTGAATCCAGCGTTGTGACGATTGAGTGGGCATGGCTATACCGACGGCGGGCAACTTGGCTTCGCCAGCCTGTTGGCCTCCGGCGAATAGGGGCGCCGTGGCGAGCGCGACAAGCAGGGCGAACGCTAATAGTTTTACGGTTCGATTCATACTCTTCTCCTTTAGTACGTTTTCTTTCGCGTCGGTCATCCATTTGAGCAATATGATCAAATAATCAGATCGTACGCTTTCGTATGTGATCGTATGGTAAACCCTGATGTTTATATTTGTCAATTTATTTTTTGTGTACGAACACACTGATTTTATATCGATCATGTACGAAGAATAACGAAAGATTTCTTGCGTGATTCTGGCTTTGAGGGCTATAGTGATAAGCTGATAGGGAGGAAAACTTTTCATGTTCGCCTTGGAACGAATACGCCTGATACAGAAATATATAGAAGACAATAAACAGGCGGAAGTGCACGCGCTCAGCGGCCTCTTATCCGTATCCGAGGTAACGATTCGCCGTGATCTTGAAAAACTTGAGCGCGAAGGCTTCCTGGTTCGTACCCATGGCGGTGCGGTGTTAATCGATTCTAAAGACGATTCCATGGAGATGCCGCTTGAAAATGACGAAAGCGCTTCGTTCATCGATGAAGTTGGCCGGCTCGCGGCACGGCTGGTGACGGATGGCGATACCGTGATGCTTTCGGGCGGCCGTCTCACGCGCGCTATGGCGCTTGCGCTGACAGACCGGAGCGCCGTGACGGTACTCACCAATGATATCCTCATCGCGCGTGACATCGCCTCTCAGGTGAATAATCGCGCCGTTATGCTCGGCGGTGACCTTGAACCCAAAGAATTGGCCGTGTATGGCGCTTTAGCCTTAGACGATTTGCAGCATTTTCATGTGGATAGATTCTTCGCCGAGGTGGACGGATTCAGCGACGGATTGGAACTGTCCGCTTCCACACAACAAAAGGCCGCCTTAATCAGGGAAGCGCGGCAGAGGACACGCGAATTCATCATCCTTTGTCTGGCTGAAAATTTTTTACGCAGCGCCTTCTTCCGCTTCGGTTCGGTTTCTCCGGCCGATACCGTGGTGACCGATAGGACCTTATCGGATGAGGCGAAACGACGGCTTTTTGGGGCGAATGTCCGTCTTTTCACCGCTGTCGATGTTTTTGAGGGAACGGTGTAGATGGCTCGGCCGATTTTGGAGCTAGCCGGCGTCAGTAAGAGCTTCAGCGACGGTTTCGCCCTTGAGGATGTCTTTATCGATCTGTATCCGGGTGAGGTCCATGTCGTTGTGGGAGAGAACGGATCGGGTAAATCCGCCATCATGAAATTGATTGGCGGTCTTTATAGTCCTGATAAAGGGAGTCTGGTCCTGAATGGGCATAGCCTTTCTTTTGCCGATATCGCTGACGCCAAAGCCCACGGAATCATGTATCAGCATCAGGAGCCGATGCTTTATGAAAATCTGTCTGTCGCGGAAAACCTCTTTTTCGATCTTTTGCCTCGCGGACGTTTCGGCGGACTGAATGCTCTGCGTCTGCGTGCTGACGCTTTCGCGCTCTTGGATAAGCTTGGAATCCGGCTGGATACGAACGTCTCCGTTTGGTCGCTCGGTTATGCTCAGCGGCTGCTCCTGGAAGCGGCTAAGGCCTGCGTCGGAAAGTGGGCGGTCGTCGCCTTTGACGAACCGACGGCGGCGATGGCGGAACCCGAACGGGAAATCCTCTTTTCAATCGTCCGGCGGCTGAAGGCGGAGGGAGCCGGCGTCTTCTATGTTTCGCATCGCTTGGATGAAATCCTGAAAGTGGGAGATAGAGTTTCCGTCGTTCGTCAAGGCAAGGTCCTAGGAACCCGCGCGGTTGGTTCGCTGGATCGCGAATCCTTGGTTCGGATGATGACCGGTCGGCTATTAACGGAGCGGTATCCAAGAGTGGAGCGAAAACGGGGCAGGCCGGTCCTGGAGGTGCGGAGCCTTAAAAGCCATCCGGCTCTTATAGACATTAGCTTTACGATGCGTAAGGGCGAGTTCCTGGGCGTGACAGGTCTCATGGGGTCAGGCCGTACACGGCTGGCGCAATGCCTTTTTGGAGCCGTGGCGCCGACCGGCGGCGAGATTCTGCTAGACGGAGAACCGGTTCGGTTCAAGGACCCCGGCGACGCCCTTGAGAATGGCATCGCCTTGGTGCCGGAAGATCGCGGCGAAAACGCGATTCTCCATCGGCAGGATCTAGTGTTGAATATTACGGTCGCCTCGCTGCAACGTTTCAATAGCCTAACCGGCCTTAATTCGGCCTTTATGAATAATCTGACTCAGGATTATTCCGACCGCTTGGGATTGAAGCCCGGAAAACCGGGGGATCAGCCAGACCACTATTCTGGGGGAAATCAGCAGAAGGTAGCTGTAGCGCGCTGGCTAGCCCGTCGGTCGCGGATCTATATCCTTGATGAACCGACCCGCGGCATCGACGTGGCCAGCAAGGTGGACATCTACAGCGCCATCACCGACCTGGTGGCCAAAGGCGCTTCGGTCATCCTCATCTCTTCCGATATTGAGGAAATCCTGGGCCTCTGCGACCGGGTCCTGGTGCTGGCCGGCGGCCGCATCGCCTGTGATCTGCCCCGCGCCAAAGCCACGCAAGAGTTGATCCTGGAATACGCCACCGCGGAGGCTTGAACCTGTCGGGCTATTTGGGTTTTTTGCTTTGGTCGCGGCGGTTATGGTTCACTATTCCGATAAAAACGATGTACCAGCGGAAAACAAAGCCGAATAGAGTTTTCGTGACTCTGTAAGCTAGGGCTGCTCTACGTTAATGAGAAGGCCAGAATCAGAGCGCGGGGCTTGGTTGAGAATTATTAAGGCACGGTTATTGAATAGCGAAAGTATTTACCGAATCCGATAATCATCCTATTATGTATTGATAATGTCCCAGACAAGTGAGGATGTTTATGGAGGGCTGTGTATGAGAAAGGCTTTTTTCCCTATTTCTATAGTCGCGTCGTTGTCTCTAGCCGGTGTGTTGCCGGCCTTTAGTCAAGACGCGGTCGCGTATCCGGCGCCTGATAAGGTTTGCGCGCTCACCTTTGACGATGGTCCTGATATCGTCAAAACCGCTCTGGTTTTGGACAAGCTTGAGCTTCATGGCGTTGTCGCGTCCTTTTTTGTTGTTGGACAAAAAATCAACGCTTCCACGGCGGATGTTATGAAACGAGCTGTTGCCTTGGGTTGCGAGATTCATAACCATTCTTGGAGTTATGGTAGCCTCAACAACCAAAGCGCGGATCAGGTAAAGAAATCCGTGGACGATACGACCGCGGCTATCAAAGAATACGCGGGCGTGGCTCCCGCTTTTTTCCGTCCGCCTAACTTGGCTGTCAGCGCGACTATGTATGAGGCAATCGATTTCCCCTTTGCCAGTGGTATACTAGGCTTTGACTGGACGGGCGGCGGCGGAAATACACCGCAGAAGGTCGCGGACAATGTGTTGGGCGGTATTCGCGATGGGGCTATCATCCTTTTACACGACGTTCAGTCCGATCCTCATCCTACCCCCAGCGCTTTGGACATACTTATTCCCGAATTAAAGAAGCGTGGGTACCGGTTTGTTTCGCTAACGGAACTTTTCAAAAGTAAAAACATAGACCCCCTGTCCCGCCCGGCTAGCATGTGGACCACGGTGCCGTAAACAAGACGATCAAAAATAAGCTGTGAGCCTCTTTTGAAACTTTTTTGTTTTGGAAGAGGTTTTTTTT
>CAZJJK010000129.1:0-8160 GCA_964546285.1 uncultured Treponema sp.
CGCTGAAGAAGCTGGTTGAGCCTTCGGACTGAATCCGAACGGCTTTTTCCTTCTGTAGTTCGTCGTAGGTGAAGGTCTTCTCCAAAGCGAAACGACCGTCTTCACCGACTGCCTGGGAAATATGGGTTCCCCAGGGGCTCGCCGGCTGGGACAGTTTCATTTTGATTCCCTCAAAACTGCGGCCAGTCACCTTAATGGTGTAATCAAAGCCAGGGGCCAAGGACGTCAGGTTTTTCAGGTCAACGCAGTCCCAATCTTGCTTACGACCGGTAAGCCTTAGGTACTTTAATCCATCGGCGTTTTCCACGACCTTCATGGCCGGGCTGCCGGATTGCTGTAACCAAGTGCTGCCTTCAAACGCGGTGCCGGCTGACGTTTCCAGAATATCTTTGTCGGTCGCTAAAGAATAAGCGAGTACCGGTTTGGCGGCTTTTTGCTCAGCCGCGGTCTGGAGAACTTCAATCGATTTAATAGAGAAGTCGCCGGTCGTGCCTTCAGTCTGGATACGGACGGTTTTTTCCTTCTGTAGCTCTTCGTAGGTGAAGGTCTTCTCCAAGGCGTAGGCTCCGTTGGAACCGACATCCAGGGATATATGGGTTCCCCACGGGCTCTTCCCCTGAGACAGCTTCATCTTGGAGCCGGCGGCCGCGTTTCCGGTCGCCTTGATGGTGTAGGTGAAGCCTTCGGGTAAGCTGTCCAGGTTTCTCAGATCGATGCAGTCCCAATCCTGATCACGACCGGTAATCGCGATACCCTTAACGCCGCCAACATCGAAAAGCGTTAACGCGGGATCGCCGGATCTTTGCAACCAGGTGGTGTTCTCAAAGCTAAACCCGACCGCTTTGGTCTGGAGGTCGGCGTCTTTGGCTAAGGTATAGGCGACAGTGGTTTGTCCGCCAACCTTGATGACTTCGATACTCGCGATGGAAAAATCGCCGGTCGTGCCTTCGGTTTGGATACGGACGGCCTTTTCCTTTTGCAGTTCTTCATAAGTGAAAGTTTTCTCAAGAACATAGGCCCCATCGGAGCCGACATCCAGGGCAAGGTGGGTTCCCCACGGGCTCTTCCCCTGAGACAGCTTCATCTTGGCGCCAGCGGACGCGCTTCCGGTCACCTTGATGGTGTAATCGGCGCCCTCAGGCAGGGTGTCCAAGTTTCTCAGGTCGATGCAATCCCAATCCTGATCGCGGCCAAGAATTTTGATGCCTTTGGTTCCGCCAGCGTCATAGAGGGTTAAGGCCGGGTCGCCGGAGCGTAATAGCCAGGTTGTACCCTCAAAGGTATACCCAAGCGCTTGGCTCTGAAGATCGGTGTCGTTCGCTAAAGAATACACGACATTAGAGTCCGCGTAAACGCTAGACAGGCTTCCGAAAACAAACAGAACGCCTATTATCGCACGTAGAAAAATAGAAAAACCTCTTTTCCTCATACTCCTCAACTCCTTATCAATTTTTAGAGAAAGTCATATAGCGCGGAATACATGATTCGTAACCACATGACGTATTGCCCGCCTAGTATATGCCGGACTTGCGTCACCGCGCAAGTGATTATTTTACGGTTTTAGAACAAGGCCGAAGAGCCACGCGCATTTCCCCTTTACCTGGCTATCCAGGTAAAGGCTATACCGCTATTATACCGAGCGCTTATATTAAAAACCGACTATCTTCTCAGAATCGGGCGTTAACTCTATCGCCGACGCTAAGACGAATCACGCCAAAGCCGCCCCTAACGGCATGGAAACCCTTCTTTGCTTGCGCTATACTCCAGCTTAAGGCCATGGTCGTCCTCGTTCATATTTGAAGTTGGCGGCTCATGTTTCGCCTCATTCCGCCATAGGGGTTTACATAGGAGTTTAATATGAAGAATGTTTTGATCCTTTCGGCCTTTCTAGCCGCGCTCGCGGCTCCGCTGTTTGCCGTTGGCGACATAGAAGCGTCCGGGCCAATTATCCCCGACAAGCGCTTCTTGCCTCCATTCCAAAGCGTCAATCTCATCGGTGTTGGCGAAGTCGTTTTTACCATCGGCTCATACGCTGTGGTCGTGGAAACCAACGAGTCGCTGAGAGACTATGTGGAGACCGACGTTCACAACGGCGAACTGGTGCTCAAAATAAAGGACGAGGTTTCCGTTTGGGGACCGCTCAGCTTGCGTTTTCTGGTGTCGGCGCCCGCGCTGGAACGCGTTACAATAACCGGCTCCGGCTCCTGCGATATCGACGACCTTATTGAAGGAAAAGACTTCAAAGCTTCCATATTAGGATCCGGCTCTATCAACGCCGATATCAAAATTGACCGGCTTCAGGCCAATATCGCCGGTTCAGGCCAAATTCGGGTTAAAGGCTCCGCGGACGAGGCGTCAATCGGCATAACTGGTTCTGGCGATCTCAAGGCTGACAAGCTGAAAGTCGGCCAAGTCACTATTCTGGTCGCTGGTTCTGGCGACACCTTTATCGACGTTTCCGATCAGTTGGACGTATCCATCGTTGGATCAGGCGATATCTATTATAGCGGTTATCCCAAAATTTCTATCTCTGATGTCGGCTCAGGCCAGCTTTTCCCCCAAAATTAAACGGAGGCAACGAATGACAACGCCAGTCGTTTTATTGCACGGTTTTACAGACGCTCAAGCCCTTGCCCTAATGAGAGCCGCTAAACAAGCCGCTATGTCAGCGGGGCTTAATCCAGCCGATATCGCCTTCGCCACAAGTACGCCAACTAATCTGGAATGGAAACTCAGCGAGCTTGTGGTGGAGCTTGCTGAAGAGCACGCGTATCTTAAGGCTAACCCGCCCGGAGGCGGCGGGCCGGTAAAAATGGGATAGCCACACTAAATTAAGAGACGGCATACAACGTAAAAACGCCATAATAAAATACCGACGCTATTAGCGCCCCCTTATAAGACGGGTTTATACCGGTAGTTTTTTCGCCGCGACGCTATATATTTTAGCCGCTTTTTCGGCATCGGCTGAGCCCACAAGCACAACCCTTTTCCCTGGCGCGGCCGTCAAAGCTTCCGCCGCGGCCTTAAGTTCTTCCGCGCTCACATCGATTATCGCTTCCAGCTTGCGGAGCCGGGCTTCATCTTCAATGCCATATAGAATTCGCATAAAATCGGAAAAACCCTTATCGGAGGGGGCCCGCGGACGAGTTTCCTTGCCGTACGCGCCTATAATCGCCTTTTCCAACTCTTCGTCCGCTATCGCCGATTGACTAAATTCATCCAGAGCGGCGCGGCAGAGATCCAGGGACCGCACAGGGTCAGGATCACGATAGGTCGACATAAAGAAAACCGGCTCCAAACCATCCGGATACGCGAAAGCTCCATACGCGCCGCCTTTCATCCGTACGGTTTCCCATAGTTTTCCAGTGCTCGCGTAATGAGCCAGCACTAATTCCGCGGCTTGACGCGGCGAAGCGTAGGGGGCGGCTTCCATAGCTAGAGAACCAAAACCGATTTGCAGACTGGGAGAGGCTAATACCTCCGTCGTGGACTCCGGCCCGCATAAACGGCGTAAAGCGGCCTCATCCGCTCCCGTTCGGCCCCGAGGCCGTGGAGCTCCCGCTTCGGCGAAACGATCTAACAAAACCGGCTTAATCCGTGAGAGGGAAGCTTCGTCAGCGGTGCAGTTGACGATAAGACCGGAAGAATTAATACGGCGGCGCAGCGCTTCAAGGCGTGACGCCACTTCCTCTATCGGAGCTTCAGCGACGCGATGGGCAAAATGTAATTGGCTTATTCCCCCCCACAATTCGTCAACGGCGCGCGCTCGTGAGAAATGGCGGCCCGCCCAGCTGGCCGCTACCGCGTGGCCACCAGGCGCCAAGGCCGAATCTAGATCGTTTCGCAGCTCCATAATGATATCGCGCAAACGGCGATGGTCGGAAAAATCCGCTTGAAGCATCAAAGCCTTGGTCAAATCCAAAGCATCGGGTAAACGATCTTCTAAGGCTTTAAGCCGATACACAAGCCAGTCGCGGCCGGTCAAATCTAGTATCCCACTGGGTGAAGCGACAGCGGTCGCCGCGCCAGGCGCGGGAGAACTGGTCTGTGTAACCGCGTAAAAGCCGCCGGCGGAACAGGCCAGACGCCTTGATACTTCAGCGTAATCCAACGTTCCCAAACCTGAGCCGACCGCGGCGCGGGCATAAAGCGGTAGATAGAGATAATCCTCGGCTTCCAGGGCGTCAATTGGCCAGGCAAAATCTAAATAGATGATCCCTTTAGTAAAAAGATCATGAAAAATGAGCGGCGTTGACCCTAACTCGGACCAAGTTCGCGGCACTTTTTCCACCTTTCTCTCCAAATCCGATCTAGCTAAATGAGGAATAGCCGCTAACGCTTCTTTTGAATCCATTTCCGACTGGACTCGCGCCAATTCGGCGGCGGCTTCCGCTAAGTGGAGCCGTTCCGTTTCCGAGGCCTCCGACAGGATGCGAACAGCCGTCTTTTCCTCGGCGGCGGCTTGCGCGGCCGCCAGCTTAGGATCGCTTTCCACCGTTAATAAAACGCGGTGCTTCTCTTCCAGCAAGCGGGAAACTAGACCTTCAAAATAACGAGGCGTTTCAGCCACGCGGCGGCGCAACTCAGCCATCGCTGGCTCAAAAAGCAGGGTTTCATAGGGTTTTGCCCCATGGAGCCAGCCGCGCAAAGACCGTCGCAGCCATGATAAGGAAAAAGGCCCTCCAGCGCGGCGAATTTCTCTATTGGCAAAATCCAAAGAACGCAGAGCCGCGTCAATATCATGCTTGGCTATACCTTCCTCCGCGAGACGCCGCAGGGTATCCAGCACCAGCTCCTCTATTTTTTCGGCGTTCGCGGCGTCAGCGCCACGTAGACCAACGGAAAAGAGGGTTTCCCTCAAATCACCCTCAAGACCAGAAGCCGGGGCTAAATCCTCGCCCAAACCCGATTCCACCAGAGCACGCGCTAAGGGCGACCCGTCATGGCCAAGCAGTATCTCCGATAAAGCCGCGAGCGTTAAAGTCTCCACCGCGTCTGTGGAATCGCCGAGGAGCCAAGCGACGATAGCCGTCGCCTTAGCGTCCATAGCGCCAGGATACCAGGCTTTTTGACGCCGAGGCGCCGTCCAGCGTTTAGCCTTACTGGGAGAAGCCACAGCCTCGCCCGCCGGCAGCTCGGCTAAAAAGCGCTCATTCAAAAAGGCTAACTGATCAACGCTTGGAATGTCGCCGCATAGGAAGATACGACAATTAGCGGGCACATAGTGACGACTATGATAATTCTTAAACTCGTTCCAGGTTAGCTTTGGGATTTCATTAGGATCGCCGCCAGAATCAAAGGCGTAAGGCGTATCCCTCAGGAGAGAACGAAATACCCAATCGCCGGCTATAGAGTCCATTGAGGAATACGCGCCCTTCATTTCATTGTAGACAACGCCGACTAAAGCGGGCCCCGCTTCGGTAGCTTCTACTCTCCAACCTTCCTGTAAAAACGTCCATTCCGCCAACAAAGGACGGAACACGGCATCACCATAAACACCCATTAGGTTAAAATAATCGTGCCTATTGATTGACGCGGCCGGATAAATGGTTTTATCGGGAAAGGTCATGGCGTTCAGGAAGGTCTGGAGACTTCCCTGCGCCAAAACAATAAACGCGTCCTTTAGGGGATAATTCTTTGAGCCGCATAAAACCGAATGTTCTATTATATGAGCGACGCCAGTAGAATCGCGGCTAGGCGTGGTAAAGGCAAAAGCGAACAAATTTTCCGGATCGTCATTATATATATGAAAAACCTGAGCGCCAGTCTTTAGATGCCGCGCCGAGATTCCAAGCGCTCGCAGTTCATCAAGGGCTATGATTTCCGTAATGATAAATCCATGAATTTGGCTTCCCTCGTGTAAATCGCGGTTTTTCACAAACGCTCCTTAATTAGCCTATCAGCTGAGGTTCTCGCGAAAGTCGCTCAATCTCAAAATAACATTTCTCGGTTTTATCGCGAATATTTCTATTTACATAAAACAATAAAACCGCGCTTTCTATCGCTACTAGATAACAATAGTGTGGCACTTTTGAAATCGCCTCTTGTAAGACTCTTTATTCAAGCATTTCTTCATCGATAAACATAATTTTGCCTGATTCCCTGCCCTGACGGAACCAGGCCATAAAATCGCCCAAGACACTGTCAACATCCCGCCGAGGAACCGCGCCCAAGAGTTCCCGCTCCTCCAACACCGCCTTACCGCGCGCGCTTGATAAATTGGCTAGAATCTTATCCGCCGGGTCGTTTTTCACGCCCTTCAACAATAAAGCGATATCCTTATCCGTCATGGACCGCAGATGGCGTTCAAGCGCCCTATCGTCAATCTTTACGATATCGTCAGGGCTATACAAACGTTCCTTAAGTTCAAGCCCCAAATCCGGGTCATCTAATGATAATTCTTCCAACAAGCGTTCACTATCCGCCATTCCGGAGTTCTTCAGAATAGCCGCGAGAGCGGCTTTCCCATCGATTCGTTCAAGCCCGTCTGTCCGGCCTAGCGCCCGCGCTTTATCACGCAGAGCGGCCGCTACCCTATCAATAATCTCCGGGGAAACGGTTTCCAATTTGGCTATACGTTTAAGTATCTCCGGCCGCTTAGCGCTATCCCACGCGGCTATGGCGGCGGCGGCCTTAGCGGCCGATAAGCGCGATATGACTAAAGCGGCTGTTATAAGCGCTTCATCCCGCAAAAGAAGAGCGATCTGATCCCCCTCTATATCCTCAAGAAAATCGAAGGGCCGTCCGGCGGCTTGAGGAACGGCTTTCTTTAAAAAGGCTTCGCCTTTTTCCTCGCCAAAGGCGGATCGAAGCAAGCGCCGCGCTGTCTCAACACCGCCTGAAACATCAAGCTCAGCGGCGCGCGCGTGGAATTCGCTTAAGATAGCCTCCGCTTCCGTGTCATCGATATGGCGAATACCGGCGATTTCGCGGCTCAAACGCTCCACTTGATCGGTATCCAAGCGAGCCAGGATTTTCGCCGCTTCCTCCTTCCCAATAAGGATGAGAAGCTTTGCGGTTTTCCGATAGTTATCCGCTATGGTGGTTTTTACTAAACCCTTATTTTTCGCTGACGCGGTCTCCTTTCCGCTACTCCGCTTGAAAAGAACGCCATCGGCTTTTCCGCCTTCGCTAATGGGATCATCACCTTTTTCTATCCCAGCCTGGGTCCCCGTCTTCGCTTTGGAAAGCTTAATTGTCCTAGGTTCCGTTCCTTCTTCAAAGGCATCCTCTCCACCGCTAAAACCCTCTTTATCCGTTTTCGTGACGCGGGGAGCTTGCCAAGCGGTCAATTTTTCATTTTTCTCTTTTCCCATAGTCTTTGAGTAAGCCCGTAAGCGGGCGGAATTAGGATCGTTTGGGATCGCCATAAAAAGATAATACCCGCCCTTCCCCTAGCGGGCAATAGGGCGGAAGCTTAGTCCACCCGTATGAGCCTTTCTTGAAAAAGGCTTATTTCCGATAGAGACCTTTAAGTCAAAACATGTCTACCGAAAATGGCGGATTTCGACAGTGTTAGACTTATCCAATCGCTCTCGCTCTAATACGCTTCCTTTTGCTATCATAGTTCAAGCCTCAGCGCCCGTTCCCGCCGTAGGCGATACTGTTCGGCTAAAATCATGTCTAGATCGAAAGGGGAGGCATCCTCTGGAACGGTAGGCCGCCCCTCGTCATCCACTATGGATAAACCGCCGTTCCCAAGCAAGGCGCCGGCGTTCTGAGGGACGACCCCGTCCATAGCCGCGCCTATTAGTAAACGTAGGTCCTTTATAGCCGCTTCCATCGCTGAAAAGTATAGAGTCGGAAAGGATAAGTCTGTTTTTTGAACGCCTGGGCGGGGATCGTCCCAGGGCTTTTCGCCAAGATTAAGATAGTCCACACTCAGGGGAAAACGCTCAGGATATAGCAGGGCTACCGAGGCAGGACCAGAAAAAGAGGAAACAGCATCGATCCTATTTGGACGACCAGCTTTAAAAGACGTTTTTATCGGATTGGTCAGCGTATAAAAATAATGCGCGTCCTTGAACGCGTTGGCTATCCGCCGGTCCAGCCAGCGATCCACCCCCGCCCGTTCCGGAAACCGCTCACGTAAGCTATCCGCTAGGATTGGACCAAGGACGGCGGCTTCATTCTGACAAGCCTTGGCTAGAAGCTCTGCTT
>CAZJJK010000130.1:0-7868 GCA_964546285.1 uncultured Treponema sp.
CATTACCGGGTATTAGCTTTGCGTGAGAACAAAAACGATATCGCCGCCATGGTTGTCGCCATGGATAAGGAATTGGAGCGGGCGTCTTCGCTTTTGAGCACCGTCATCGGTCTGATCCCTGAACTGAACCAAAGCCGCAGTGACCAAAATGAGCGTTTGGACGCCTCGGCGGAGCGGATACAGCTTTTACTTTCAGCCCTGAAAGAAGCGGCGAGCGATTCCGGCGTACGCCAGAAAGAACTGGAAGCATTGTCGTCATCGGCCAGCGCGGTAGAAGGAGAACTCAAGGCCTCACTGGAATCAGTGACAGCCTTAAAACGCCAAATGGACGGCGTCCACGAGCTGGTGGGCCGTATAAACAAGATAGCCGCGCAGACCAATCTCCTGTCCATGAACGCGTCCATAGAAGCCGCCCACGCCGGAACCGCCGGTCTGGGCTTTGCCGTAGTGGCGCAGGAAATTAGGGAATTGGCGGATCAAGCGGCTAAGAGTTCGTCGGCGATCTCTTCATCTTTAGCGAACATGACAAAGGGCGCGGATGCCGCCGCCGCCGTTACCCAAAAATCCGCCGCGAAAATAAACACCGTTCTAAACGAGCTTTCCGCTACCAGCGCCGCTATAAAAGACTTTTTATCCGCCCTAGTGGATATGGCGTCGCAAACGGATAGTATCGGCGGCGACATGGCTGATTTGACTAAGGCGGTAGAGCGAACTAAGGCGATATATGGCGATATAGAGCGATCTTTAGCCGACACCTCAAAGGAAATATCGGCCATCGCTTCTATCTCGCACGATAAGGTCCGGAAAATAATCGATAATTAAGGGGACGATCGCGGAATCGCTAAGCCTTCTTTACGAGAGTTCCCCGCCGCGCGCCTTATTCAGCAGTATAGACAAAAAGGCTAAACTTAAGCCCTGGCCCCAGCCTTGAACACGTTTGTTTGGCACTTGCCGATACGCCTCCACCGTTTTCATTACGGCGGTCCCGCCGGAAACGCCCGTTACAGACCCATTCTCGGAAACCCGACCGCGTATCCCCTCATACGCCTTCGCGACGATCTTACGGTGCAAAGGATAATCGCGCAACGCCAGGGCGGCCGCTATACCGGCGGACGCGGAACCTTCAGTATAGGAGCGCTCATCGTCTAAAACCGTATGCCACAATCCGTCATCGGCCTGAAGCCGCGTCAGCGCGGCTAGTTGGTCGCGCAAAGAGCCGTCAATTCGCATAAACATAGGATACAGATAATCGATATAGCCTAAGGCGCGGGCCATAGTATAAGCCGCCCACGCGTTGCCACGCCCCCAAAAGACCCCGGACATATGATTCTTCTCTATATTGTCCCAGCCATGGTAAAAGAGATCACTAGTCGGGTCCTGCAACAATTCCTCATGCCAATACCACTGGCTTAAGGCGTCATTCACCCAGTCCTCGTTGCCGACAAAGCGGCCTATCCTCAAAAGAAAATAAGCGGCCATAAAAAGCGTATCCGTCCAAGCTTGTTCCGGAAAGTCGTTTTTAGCCGATACGGTATGCTGGAAAACCCCATCGCCAAAACGCGGTGCCTTAGTCCGCAAATATTCCGCCTTGCGCAAGGCTATATCCAGATACTTTCGCTCGCCGGTAGCTTCATGCAGGCTCAATAACACATGTCCCATAGAAACCGCGTTAACGGTGAAAGGCGGCAAACCAAGCTCCAGATATTCGTCAACCCAAGAACGAACAGAATCTATATACTCGCTCTTGCCGGAGGCTTCCCAGGCTCGGCTGATGCCGTAAAAAGCTACCCCACCTGGCCAATCCCAGGTAAAGTCTATCCTCATCGTTCGTTTTACGATCAAGTCGATCATTCGCTCAAGTTCATGGATATCGTACATGATCGATCAGCCTCCATTAGCCGGAATCAAACCCGGAATCAACGCGTAGACGGATTCCTTTCACGTCAAGGTCCCGCGCCGCCGCTTTCTATCGTCTTAGCTTCGCGCCGCAGGATTCCCGGACTATCAATTCGTGTTTTAAAATAATGCGAGTAGACACCCGTTTTGGGTTCTCCAAAAGGCCGACCAACGCGTCTACGGCGGTAGCGCCAGCCTCCCTAAACGGAATATGAACACTGGTGATAGGCGGCATAAAAAACCGTGACGGTTCCAGATCATCCATCCCCACTAGGGCTATATCCTCCGGTATGCGCAAACCGTACTCTCTAATAAGGGGCAGAAGGCGCATAAGATGACTATCCGATAGGCCGAACCAGGCGTGCGGGAAAACCTTGTTGGCAAATAAACGACGGACTATGTCCTCCAGCTCTCCATCGCTTTCATACCGATATTGAAGCTCCGGGGGATTAAGGCCCCATTTCAAATAAGCGTCACGATATCCAGCCATTTTATCCCTATCGATGCGGTAATCCCCCGGCCGCCCCCAGCTGCCTATATCACGATGCCCCAGGCTTAAAAGATGTTCCACGGCCTCTTGAGCCGCTTTCCTCAAATCCGCCGATACGAAACTGAATTCTAAATCAGAGAAAACACGATTGACAAAAACATGCGGTACACCAAGCCTTTTTAGCGCGGCCGCCTCAGCCGCTTCTTCTTGATCGCTTTTACCAATAATGATAACGCCGTAATGGTTCTTAACGGTGCCGCGCAGATCGTCCAAAGCCGGACCGGACCCCGCGTGAAGCCGGACCGTCAAACCCAAAGCCTCCGCCCGACTCATCAAGCCCGAAACCATCTCGGCGTAAGCCGTTAAGCCCTCAAAATGGTCCCTGACAGAAGCGACTAAGACGATATTTCTCCGAGAATGTTTTGGATTATAGTAATAATTCAGCTTTTTCATGGCTGTTTGAATAGCCTCGCGCGCGCTGAGACGCACATTATGTCCCGCCAGAAAGCGAAAAACGGTGCTGCGCGATACGCCAGCGGTTTTTACGACATCATCTATCGTTGACATTCCCATATCCTCGTTGATCTCGATTATTCAATGAATTGGCGATAGTGTCAAATGTTTCTCATATTTTATAAACTCATCGCCTATAATATCGATATTAAAATAATTTATAATATCATATATATGACACTATAATGTCATATATTAGGGAAATAACAAAAAAAGTTGACTGATAACAGGAACCGGTTTACTATTCGGCTCATATTAAGGAGGTGGAATATGACCACTAAACGTATCTTTTCCATCGCCGCGACCCTGCTTTGCGCCTTGCTGGTCGCTGGTCCGGTTTTCGCCGAGGCGTCGGCCGAAAAGGCGGCGAAGCCGTCCTATATGCGGCTGGCCTGGTGGGGGAATCCGACAAGGGATCAGCGCACAAATGACGCTGTCGCGGCCTATACCGCTAAGTACCCGAACGCTGAGATCGAACAGGAAACCGTGGGTTGGTCTGGTTATTGGGACCGCATCAACACCCAAGCGGCGGCTGGCAACTTGCCTGACCTAATGCAGCACGATTATTCCTTGATCTACAATTGGGTGCAACGCGGCTTGCTTTTGGATTTGACGCCGTATATCAAATCCGGGGCTATACGGACTTCAAAAATCGCGGATTCCTTCCTGTCAGGCGGGAAATTTGGCGATGGGATTTACGGCATCAGCCTTGGGACCAACGCTTTAAGCGTCGCCATAGACGCCACAGTCCTAGCCAAGGCTGGAATCCCCATGCCGGATACAGCCACATGGACTTGGACGGATTTCTTGGATATAGCCCGTACGGTGTACGCCAAGACCGGAGTTCAGACTATGCCGATATTCTATGGCGATCCGCGTCATGGCTTTGAAAACCTATTGCTCCAGACTGGCCAGACCTTATTCAGCACTGACGGCAAGGCGCTCGGTTTTACGGACGCCACCGTACTGCGCCAATTTTTTGAAACCCAACTGACTCTCCTTGACGAGGGTGTTTTGGTTAAGCCAGATATCGCCTTTGTAACGGTGACGCCGGATGAGGGCGTTTTAGCGAAGGGCGGCACTTGGGTGGATTGGATTTGGAGCAATCAGCTGGCGGCGACTCAAGCCGTAACCAAAGATGATTTGGTTTTAGGCTTGATGCCCAAAATCGCCAATCAAAAGCGTCCAGGGACCTACCTTAAGCCTTCAATGTTCTTTGCCGTAACCGCTAAAGCCGAGAATCCCGGTGAAGCTATCAAGTTTTTGGATTATTTCGTCAATGACGTAGACCTGAATCGCGATGTCCTAAAAGCGGAAAGAGGTGTACCAATCCCCTCCGACGTCAGAGAAAGCTTGTTGAAAGAAGTTGATGATATCAATAAAAAGATATTCAGCTTCATCGATCTGGCGGGTAAGAATGCCGGCCCCATCCCTCTCCCCGATCCACAAAAATCGGCGGAAGTGGTGGCCTTGATTCGCAACACGACCATGGAAGTGTTGATGAAAAAGGTTTCGGTTTCCGACGCTGTCAGCCGAATCTTAACCGAGGGCAACCGTATTCTAGCTCAGTAAACGCCATGCGCGTCGCGGGGTTCCGCCGTTGGCGGAACCCCGCTTCTTTTTTTTGGAAGGTAAGTTATGGCGGCTATGCCGAAACGACCAGCCGATGGAGCCACGCGATTACGCCGCGGCTTTGAGCGTTATTCCGGATATCTATTTATCCTGCCTTGGTTAATCGGCTTTTTCGCTTTTATGATAATCCCAATAGCTAGCTCACTTTACTATTCCTTCACTGAATATGATATTTTGGGGGAGCCAATTTTCTCCGGCTTAACCAATTATAAGAACCTGGCTGGGGATCGGCTTTTCTGGAAAGCCTTGGCGGTAACCTTTACCTATGCCTTTAGCTCGGTACCCTTACGTCTTCTTTTCGCTTTCGCGGTGGCTTTATTATTTAACCGAAAAACCCGTTGGGTTCGTGTTTATCAACTCATCTACTATATTCCATCCATTATTGGCGGCAATATCGCGATAGCGGTTATGTGGCGACGTCTATTTATGGCTGATGGAGCTTTTAACGCCATACTCGGAAAGATCGGCATTCAAAGTTCTGTCTCTTGGATTGGAAATCCCTCTACGGCGCTATGGACTCTTGTTTTGTTGGCGGCTTGGCAATTTGGATCTTCGATGCTTATTTTTCTAGCGGGCTTAAAACAGATACCTCGCTCATATTATGAGGCGGCTGAAATGGATGGCGCCTCGCCTTTTAGGCAATTCAGAAAAATTACGCTACCCTTTATGACGCCTCTTATCTTCTTCAACCTGGTTATGCAGATGGTTAACGGCTTTACCGTGTTTACCCAGGCTTTCGTTGTCTCCGGAGGTACGGGCGAACCGCTAAACAGCACTCTTGTGTACGCTCTTTATCTCTACCAGCGGGCTTTTCGCTATTCACAGATGGGATACAGTAGCGCTTTAGCTTGGATACTGGTTCTCATTATTGGGGCGTTTACCGCCATTATTTTCCGCTCCTCCAACTTTTGGGTCTACTACGAAACAAAGGAGGGAAAGCAATGAGTGTTCAATGCCGCCAGCGAGCCTTGGTTCCGCGGCGAATAGCGAAAAACCTAGTCTTTCATGCCTTTGTATGGGCACTTGGCTTCATAATGATTTATCCGGTTCTCTGGATGGTGGCGAATTCCTTCAAAACCAGCGAGGAAATATTTGGATCGGCTGGTCTTTTACCAAAGAATTTTATTTTTGATAATTATATACGCGGTTGGCGCTTTACCGGTCGGGTGACGTTTACCGATTTTTTCAAGAATTCGTTGCTTTATTCCGTTTTAGCGACCGTAGCCACGGTTTTATCCAGCTCCCTTATTGCTTTCGGCTTTGCCCGAACTAATTTTCCTGGTAGAAAATTCTGGTATGGCTGTATGATAGCCACTCTGTTAATCCCATATCAAGTCTTGATGGTACCTCAATTTATTATATTTTACAAACTAGGCTGGATAAATACGTTTCTACCCTTAGTCGTGCCCCTTCTTGGCGGTCTGCCCTTTTTCATTTTCCTTATCGTTCAATTTATCCGCTCTATCCCCTTAGACCTTGATGACGCCGCGAAGATAGATGGCTGTAATAAATTCACGCTTTATTATAAGGTTATTCTTCCCCTAGTTGTACCCGCCTTGATTACAAGCACAATTTTTAGCTTTTATTGGCGCTGGGATGACTTCCTGGGACCCCTCCTCTATCTCAACAAGCCTAAGCTCTACACGGTTTCCTTGGCCCTGCGCATGTTCTCTGATCCCCAATCAGCGACCGATTGGCCGGCGATCTTCGCCATGGGTTCTCTGTCCATCTTGCCTATACTTATTGTCTTTGTTATTTTCCAAAAATACATCGTTCAGGGCATAGCCACGACTGGCTTAAAATAAGCCTGACAGGATGGAGGGGGAAAAGCATGGAAAGTTGTTCGCGTGAGGCTAATTTAGCCGCTTGCAACTGCACTTACCCCTGTTCACGCAAAGGGTATTGTTGCCGTTGCATCGCTTATCACCGCGAACGAGGCGAACTGCCGGCGTGCTACTTTGGACCGGCCGCTGAACGCGGTTATGATCGCTCCATTGATAACTATTTGAAGAGCGCCAGTAAAAAACGCTAAAGGGCTGGAACGGTTTTAAAAGCCTTTTACTGTTTAATCTGACACGCGCAGCGTACTATATTTGTTTTTTCCTTATATTTGAGGTTCTCGCAAAAGTCGGTTACTTTCGCAAGAACCTCTCACAGTTTTATTGCGAGGATTATTATCTACATACAATACAAATAATAGCAATAAAACTGCGTTTGCCATTATTGTTGGCTTTCAAAAGTTGAATACTTTTGAAAGCGCCTCATTTTATAGCTTTATTTAAAATAAGCCCGCAAGCGGCTCTCCTATTAACAGAGGCTATCAAGAAAATATCATCTAATTCTCGTTATCCCCAAGCAGTTTATCGGTATATTTGATTGGAAGGCGGCTTCCCATACCCCGGAGCTTGCTCCGGAAAAGGTGCGTATATGAGATATGTGTTTCAATAATCTTCGTATCGGGGGATGGCCCCCGCCAGTACAGTAAATTTCCTATCCAACGAAGATACTCCGGCGCTTGCCCCGGGGTTCTTCATTCTGTTAACCGAGTATCACCGAAATTTCGCGGCGATCGGCAAGACAAAGGAGGCAAGCATGCGAACATTAGTAGTGTACGCGACGAAGTACGGCTTAACCGGGGAATATGCTCAGGCTATGGCCAATAGAATCGGAAAAGGCACGACGGTTTTGGACCTCGCGTCCTCAAACAACATTGACCTTAAGCCTTATGACAACGTTATTATTGGAACACCCATTTACGCGGGCCGTCCGCGTCCCTTAGTAAACGCATTCATAAAAGCGCGGAGCGATGAATTATTAACCAAGAACCTAGCCTTATTTCTCTGTGGCTTAACTAAAGCCAGCGAGGCAACCATTATCCTTGAAACCATCTACCCCGCTCATTTGAGGGCTGCGGCCAAAACTATGGCTTTATTGCCAGGCTTTATCAACAAAGAAAAGGCGAACGCCATAGAACGCTTTATAATTCGCATGATAGAAAAAAGCGAACTTAAGAAAGGCGGGAAACCGAGCCCAAAGGAAGCACCAAACATAGAAGCCCAGGCTGAAGCCTTTATAAAAGAAACGGGTTTTATACACTAAACGGCTAAACGTTCTTAGCACCGTCAATTTTGTCGCGGCATAGAACCGCTGATTGTAAGATGAGGGTTAATACCCTGGAATAGGCTCTGGGGTATTATACTATTTTCAAAATCCGTAATCTTTACTAACTGCTGCCAATTCTGTTGAAACTATTTTATACCTAGTTTGAGCGATAAAGGTATATAAACAAAAGCAACCACTTATGGTAGAGTGAGTTAACAAGACCACACGAACTACC
>CAZJJK010000131.1:0-7755 GCA_964546285.1 uncultured Treponema sp.
TTTGCTTGCAATTTGAAAGAAAAAAGAGGGAAAGGTGGGTTGGTGCCACCTAACACATATAAGCCCCACCAATTTCATCGCGGTCTGGAAGCGCGGCTTGTTTCGCGGCGGGATATGCATGATTATACACGTGAGCGCTATACCCTTGCCTGATAAAAAATGCTAAAGCGACAAGTTTATCCAATAATTAGTGAAGTTCCCGCAAAAATCGCTTGGTTTCGCGAGAACTTCTTACGGTTTTGTTGTGGCAATTATCCTGTGCTTGCAATACAAATAAGAGGGATACTATTCAAAAGTGTAAGGACTTTGACCTTGCCCTCGCGGTAAAACAGCTTTTGCCGGCTTAGGCCGTGTATCTATATAAAGAGGAGGCTGACCAATGACCGAAGCATCGCTTAAGGCTCTTGATGGTTTGCGCGATTTTTCCGGACTTCAGTGGTATGTAATTCCCTTATTGGCGATAGTGCTCTATATCTACGCCGTTGAACTGCGTAAAAGCCGTTTATCCGGTAATTGGAACGCGATAATCGCCGGCCTAACGCTGTTCGGCATGGACTTCTTCAATGAAACCTGGAATGGCTGGGCGCTCAACCTGTCAGGGCGTTCGGCTTTCTGGACGGCGCCCGGTCCGACGGCGCTCCGTCTTTTCGTCGGTTGGAACATCGAGATCGCCTTCATGTTCGCCATAGCTGGCGTCATCTTTTATTACACGCTATCCGAAAAACCAGGCGCCCGCGTTCTCGGTTTGTCGGACCGCTGGTTCTGGGCGGTTGGGTACACCGTGTTCTGCGTATTCGTGGAATGCGTGCTCAATTACGGGGGCCTTTTAGTGTGGGAGTACCCCTTTTGGAACCGTTCGTTCGACGGTATTTGGCTTATCCTGCTGTTCGGTTACTTCGAGTTTTTCGCGGCGATCAACATCGTCCTATCCATAAAAAAGCCAAAAACGCGCTGGCTGGCCGTCGCCACAATCTATGCTGTCCCTATCGCCATGAACTTGCTGGCTTTCGGCGTTTTCGGCTGGCGGTATTAGGGGCTAACGGGAGGCGACGTGAACGCGCTATTATGGTTCCGTCCGCTTGCCCGGCCTCAAAACCTCATTTTCCGCCGCTACTTCCGATGAAACCCAGCCTACTCAAAGGGTTCCTTTTTAGCGTTCCTGAGGGCAGAAAGGAAGAGCGGCACCGGATACGCATCAAACTATCAGGGTGCCGTTTCGCGCCCTGGTATGGTGGTTTTTGGATACGACCTAAGAATAAGGGGGAATTTGTGGAAAAGCACTTGGGGATTACCGCTTTCCCCACCGTGACAGGGGAGCTTATTAGCTTCTATCCGGAAAGGGCTTTAACGCTGGCCCTGATACGGGAACTATGGAAGCTTATATCTATCGGGAAAACCTTACCTACTGCTGCCAATTCTGTTGAAAGTTTGAGTCACTGATTTTTATATAGAATCTTATGGCCGCATAGACCTTGTCGTAAAGCGAGTCCAGATTCTTTGTAGTACGAGTACCGCATTGGGCTCAAAAAGCCTGTCTAGAGCTACCCTCGTCAAAACCCATCGAATGTATTTTTAGTTAATCCCCGTTGGCTGCGAGAGAAAAGATGATGTACTTTTCAACAAAATTGACAGCAGTACAAAAGACTTACATAAAGGGCTGCTTATTCTGGAAAAGGAACGATCCATATCGGCATTAAGCCCTATGGAAGCGCTTGTCAGGCGTATAGCAATAGGCGATCATGTCGTCTAGCTTTTCTTTCAGGACCCCCTTCCGCAACCTGCCTTTCTCCCCCCCCCCCGACTGGCCGGGGCCCGCGCTGCGTGAAAGTTTCACGGTGTGGGATAGAGAAACGCGAAAAAAAGCCCTTCCCTTTTGGGATGAAATATTTAAGGAGGGAACAAGCGATGACTAAGAGCTTTAGGATAGGCGACCTAACGGAAGAGTATTTGGAAAGCTACCTCGGCTGCCTTACCCCTGACGAAAAAACTATGAGGGAAGCGGGAAACCGCAAGGCCGACTGGTTGGCTCAACGGGATAAGGGTGACTATGGGGTCAAATTAGCCTTTTCCGAAGAAGGGAAGGCTGTTGGTATGATCCAATATGTCCGGTCCGAAAATTCCCAGATTGAATGCGCCGGAGCTTGGTTTGTCTTCTGCGTCTGGATACCGCCAAAACGGCGGAATTCCGGCGTAAATTGGCGTAAAATGGGCATAGGGAAGGCTCTCCTCAAGGCGGCGGAAGAGGACGCGGCGAGCAGGGGCGCGACCGCGTTGGTAGCCTGGGGAACCAGCCTTCCCATTTTCATGAGGAGCGCTTGGTTTAAGCGCCAGGGGTACCGAAGCGCCGAGAAAGCGGGAATTTCGGAATTAGTCTGGAAACCCTTTACGGAAAACGCCCAAGCGCCGTGTTGGCGAAGTTTGGATAGTTTTGTGAATGATAACACTAGCCCTCCCTTACCAGACTCCGATCACACTGGAGTAAGCGAAAAAGAAAGCGACGCTTCCGAGAAGAAACCTATCCGGGTCCAAGCCTATGTGAACGGTATCTGCCCAGCCATGAACGCAGTTCACGCCCGGTTTCGCCGAGCGGCGGATGAATTGGGTAGTGAAATTCGCCTAAACATTTATGAAAACGCCCCAACGGATGCCGTCTTTATTGAAAATAAGGAATTCCCTTTAGGGCCGCCGCCTTCCTATAATCATATCGTGAGGAGCCTCAAGAAGGCGCTGCGGCGGAACAAGCCATGAAAGAACGGAGCATAACCTAGACAAGGCGGCTTAAGACTAATCCCCTACTTTTTTGCTCCAAGCCAAGCCTTGAATCCTTTATAGAATTTTTATCGCTCTCTTAGACAGGGATAAAACAAACAAGTTCAAAAAGCCCAAGACGATAGGGAGAGCTGGAAGGCTTCCAGCGTTTACAGAGCATGCACCGCCTGGGATTTCGGCGCTAAAAGGAACGCCTCGCCCTGGATAAGCTTTTTCCTCTGTCGCGTCCTAAAGCGATACTATAGCTAAAGGTACTCATACTATTCCAGATCGATATATCCAATATTATCAGAGACGTAAAAAAGCCCTTTCTCCTTTTAAGGATAAAGGGCTTTTAGCTTAGGAATTCTGTCTAAGATCGACGCCTCTCATAGACCGACTCAAAGTCAAAGCCCACGAGAGACGATATTTCACTTCGGCCAGGTGGCCAGAAGCTTGTCCGCGCCATCGCCGATTTTCTCAATCTTAAGCGAGTTGATTGTAAAGGCGTTGCCGCCGAGTCCGCCGCGAATGGCGATATTGCCAATTAGGCCATCGGCGGCTTGGGTGCCGTCGAGCTTAATTTCGGTGACTAAACTGTAGGTTTCGCCGTTCGCCATACCCTTGTTGAAGTACGCGGGTATAGTGACAGCCACATCGCCAGGTGAATACTGGTAATTGTTGACTACCGCGGCGTCCGCTTTGGTATAGGCGCCGTTGGTGTTGTCCTTAATCCAGCGCACGCGGATAGCGTTCGTACCCCGCGCGGTGTAGTTGATCGTCAGCCGGTAGCTCGCGTCCTTCTCCGGTGTAAACGACAACTTGCCGTCAACATCAGCTATGGACCAAGGCCACATAGCGGCGTCCGTTCCCAGGATGATGTTCGCGCCGGACCAGGAATCGCCCCGGTCGGTGTCCCAGACGAAGATGCCGTCAACAGGTTTCGGGGCTTCGCCTTCTACCTTCTTAACGACATAGCTATGTGTTGAAAGATACTTACCGGTATCAAGAAGAGCCTTGAAGGCTTCCTTGGCGCGCAGGTTCTTGTCAAACAAGAGCGGGAAGCTCGCGCCGCGCCAGCTGTCGGCGTCGTTCGTGCCCCAGAAGGTAACGCGCTCAATTCGGCCCTTTTTGCCGTTCGCGGAACCCGCGGCGTACTTCTTGTACAGATCGAAGAGCTCAGCGTATTTAACGGCCTGGTTATTAATCTGATCGTCGTTGAGGCTACCGGTATTAGCGTAGGTGATGTCAAGCTCGGTGACGCTGATGGACACGCCCGGCAGGCTGGAGAACAGCTTGATCGATTCCTCCACATTGGCTATTGAGGTATTCTCGTTGTAGTGAGCCTGCATGCCGATGCCTTCGATAAGGACTTTACCGTTCGGCCTCTTGCCGGCGTATTTTTGGTTCAATTCCTTAACCATGTTGTACACGGCTTTCGCTTTATCGGCATAGTCCAAGTTATAATCGTTGTAGTAAAGCTTGCAGTTCAAACCCTTAGCGTCAATGATCTCCGCCGCTTTTAGGAAAGCGTTCTCTATCCAGTCCGATCCCATGGCCAGGAACCAGCCTTCATTGTCGCGAAGATTATCCCGCCAGTCAGCGTTATTCTTACCGTCGGCGAAGGCCTCGTTGACGACATCGATACTGTAGAGCTTCGCGCCGTAGCGACCCAACACTTCGGTGATATGCGCGTCCATATTGGCCTTGGCTTCACTGGCTGACAGAGCCGTAGGCGCGCCCCACATCCAGCTCGGCGACTGCGAATGCCAGGCTAACGTGTGACCGACAAGAGAAAAACCGGGAACCTTAGCCAACTGCTGATCAAGGGAATCATACGTGAACACGCCCTTGACGTTCTGAACGCTGGAGGGCTTCATCTCGTTCTCGGGGGTAAAGGAGTTGAAGTGGTATTTGATGATATCGAGTTTTTCTTCTTTCATACGTGAATTAGACGAGGTCGTACCAACAAGGAAATAATCCTTATAAACGTCCTTCAACGCCGCGTATTCCTTGTAATCCGAGGCCACGGTCACGACCGAGATCAATTTTTGCTCAATGCGGAGCTTATCGATATACCACACATCGGGGTGCTTTGGCGCTTCGTTTATGACAAAGCGTAGATCGATGCTCTTAAGCGTATCCTCTAAGCCTTCGGCGGGCGTTGAGGCGCTGACGCTCTTCCAGCTCCCAATATCGATGGTCCCAAAGGAAACGGGGAATTTAACCACGCCGGAGGCGCCAGCATAGTCGCCATTCAGTACGAAGCCGGGGCCGGTAAGCGTACCCTTCGTTATATTCCCTTCCGCCGGAACGAATACATCGTATGAAATGGTGTATATAGCGTTCTTAGCCAGCGGCTCGGCGAAGGTTAAACGGATGGCGTTCATGGCGCCGGTATAATCGCTGGAGGTAGGCAGGTGAACGCCTTTGAGAGAGTAGTTATCGTCTTTGCCGAAACTGGATACCCATTCGGCGGAAACGTTCACCTCGGTGGGAGTACTGAACTTATCGCCCCAAGCGGCTTTATCCGAAGCGTTGAAGGTGATAAAGATAGGATCGATGGAAACGCCAGTGTCGGCCCTCGCGCTAGGCGCGGCCGGGACCTGGATGATATCAATACCTTCAACGCTGAAGAAGCTGGTCGTGCCCTCGGACTGAATGCGAACGGCTTTTTCCTTCTGTAGCTCATCGTAGGTGAAGGCTTTCTCCAACGTGAAACGCCCATCAGCCCCGACTACCTGAGAAACATGTGTCGCCCAGGGACTTGCCGGCTGGGACAGTTTCATTTTGATATCCTCAAAGGAGCGTCCGGTCACCTTAATGGTATAATCAAAACCCTTTGGCAAGGACGTCAAGTTTTTGAGGTCAACACAGTCCCAATCCTGCTTCCGCCCGGTAAGCCTTAGGTACTTAAGTCCATCGGCGTTTTCCACAACTTTCATGGACGGGCTACCGGATTGCTGTAGCCAGGTGCTACCTTCTATCGCCGTACCGGCTGACGTTTCCAAAATTTCTTTGTCGGTCGCCAAGGAATAGACTATAACCGGCTCCACGGCTTTCGGAGCGGCCACGGTTTGAGTAATTTGAACGGTTTCAATCACAAAATCGCCGGTTGTGCCTTCCGTTTGAATACGAACGGTCTTTTCGGCTTGCAGTTCATCGTAGGTAAAGGTTTTTTCTAGGATATAGGCTCCATCGGAACCGACATCCAGGGACATATGGGTTCCCCACGGCCCCTTCCCCTGCGCCAACTTCATTTTGGCGCCCGCCGCCGCGCTTCCGGTCACCTTAATAGTATAATTGAAGCCTTCAGGCAACTTGTTGAGATTTCTCAGATCGATACAGTCCCAATCCTGATCGCGGCCGGTGATCTTGATGCCCTTAACGCCGCCCTTATCAAAAAGGGTTAAGGCCGGATCGCCGGAACGGATGAACCAAGTGGTGCCTTCAAAGGCATAACCCACCGCTTGCGTCTGAAGGTCAGCGTCTTCGGCTAAGGTATACGCGACAGTGGCTTGGCCGCCGACCTTGATAACATCGATACTCGCGATGGAAAAATCGCCGGTCGTGCCCTCAGTCTGGATGCGGACGGCCTTTTCCTTCTGTAGCTCATCATAAGTAAAGGTTTTCTCTAGGACATAAGCCCCGTTGGAACCGACTTCCAGGGAAAGGTGGGTCCCCCACGGACTCTTCCCCTGAGACAGCTTCATCTTGGCGCCAACGGCCGCGCTTCCGGTCACTTTGATGGTGTAATCGGCACCCTCAGACAAGCTGTCCAGGTTTCTCAGATCGATACAGTCCCAATCCTGATCACGGCCAAGTATCTTGATGCCTTTAGCGCCGCCGGCGTCATAAAGGGTCAAGGCCGGGTCACCGGAACGTATCAGCCAAGTGGTGCCTTCAAAAGTATAACCGACCGCCTTGGTCTGTAGATCGGCATCGGTCCCTAAGGAATACACGACATTAGAGTCCGCGTAAACGCTAGATAGGCTTCCGAACACTAACAGAACGCCTATAAAAACTTTCGCAAAGATAGAAAAACCCCTTTTCCTCATAACACTCAACTCCTTATTAAGGTGGAACGAAAGACCTCAAGCGCGAAACACGCGATTCGCCGCCAAGAGGCGCATAGTCAGCCTAGTATATTTCGCCCTCGCCTCGGTACGCAAGTGTTAAATTGACACGCATCCGAAAAGGCGAATCGTAAGCTGGACCAATCTTTTATACACCGCGGGCGAAAAAAAGCCCTTTATCCAAATAGGATAAAGGGCTAAAAACCTCAATAGCCGCCCTCTTGCCAATCCATCATGATGAATTGCCGTAAGGGCGCCGTTCGCTCAGGCGAGCTTACTTAGGCCATTTGACCAAAAGCTTGTCGGCGCCTGAACCGATCTGCTCAATCTTAATGGAATTGATCGTGAAATCGTTTCCGCCGGCGCCGCCGCGGATAGCGATATTACCGATAAGGCCGTCGGCGGCTTCGGCGCCGTCCAGCTTGATCTCGGTCACGAGGGTGTAGCTTTCGCCGTTCGCCATATCCTTATTGAAGTAGGCGGGGATCGTGACGGATACGTCGCTCGGCGCATACTGGTAACTGTTGACGACCGCGGCGTCTCCCTTGGTATAGCTACCGTTGGTATTGTCTTTGATCCAGCGGATACGAATGGCGCTGGTGCCCCTGGCGGTATAGTTGATCGTAAGCCGGTAGCTCGCGTTCTTTACCGGGGTGAAGGCCAGCTTGCCGTCGGAGTCAGCCGCGGCCCAGGGCCACTGTGAGGCGTCCTTTCCCAGGATGATATTCGCGCCGGACCATGAATCGCCCTTGCTGTTGTCCCAGACGAAGACTCCGTCGGCGACAGCTTTGGGACCTTCGGCGACCACGGCTTTAGGCGCCGCGGCGGCGGCTTTCTTGACGGCGGCCGCGATCTGGATGATATCGATCCCTTCCACGCTGAAGAAGCTGGTTGAGCCTTCGGACTGAATCCGAACGGCTTTTTCCTTCTG
>CAZJJK010000132.1:0-7639 GCA_964546285.1 uncultured Treponema sp.
GGTGTCGCGAGTCCAGCATTAGTCAGAAAAAGCCTCCATAGAGCTGGTTCTGCCAATATTTTCACAAAGAAAATTATTATAAGCTCCTGGTAGATATGGAGAAATAGATGAAATACTTTGCAACAGAATTGGCAGCAGTGTAGAAACTTTATGCGCTAAGCGGCGAAAAGGGTATATAATCGGCAAGATAACGGCCACTTGTTTTTGCGGATAAGAGCCGATAGAGGGTGGGCTAAGCGTTGTATGGCTAATATAAAAGAATCTGAGCGGTCTCATGATTATTATTATCCGCTTGATAATAGCGCGGTTTATATCGCCTCCGTAACAGGGCGCTCATCGCCCTTGGTGTATCGGATATCATGCGAATTGGATGATTATATACATCTGCCGGATTTGGAAGCTGCGCTTGCTGCGACAGCCGAGCGTTTCCCTTTTATAAAAACCCGGCTACGCCGCGGCTTTTTTTGGTATTATTTGGATCCCGTTTCCAAGCCGCTTCGCGTTTATCCCGATTCTGTCTATCCTACCCGGTTTAAGCGGGGTGGGATCGCGGAACGCTATTTATTTCGAGTGTTCGCTTACGCTACTCGCGTTTCCGTGGAATTTCATCATATCTTGACTGATGGTACCGGCGCCATCGAATTTGTCCGTTCATTGGTAGCCGCGTATTTACAGCGGCGGGGAGTGGAGCTCGCCGATTGGGGGGATATTAAACGACCTGGATCGCCGATCAAACCGGAAGAACTCGCGGATGCGTATGCTGGGCTTACGGATCGCGGTATTCCCCTGCCTGAAAAATTCAAGCCGGCTTGGCATCTTGGGGGAAGCCGTTTTCGTGATGACCGTCTTAGAATCACGGTTGGTACGCTGGCTTTAGACGCCGCTTTAGCGGCCTCTAAAGCCAGAGGCGTTTCGTTGACGGTTTTGCTCTCCGCTGTCTATTTAGCTAGCCTTCAGGAACTATGCGAGTTGGAACATGGCTATGGTGGCAAGACTCCTTTTAAGCCTATTCGCATCCAGGTTCCAGTGAATCTGCGCCGTTTTTTCCCAAGCACCTCACTCCGAAATTTCTTCTTGTTCATTCCGATTGAACTTGATAGACGGCTTGGGCACTTCAATTTTGATGAACTTTTGGATCGAGTTAATTATACGCTAAAGCTTAGCCTCACCGTGAAAGAATTGAGCAAGCAGCTCCGACGTAATACCCGGGGTGAGGAATATATGATCTCACGTATAGTGCCATTATTCGTGAAGGATATAGCTCTTCGTGCGATAGGCCGGAGGGCGGCGGACGCGGCTTTTTCCGGAAACCTTTCTAACCTTTCCGCTGTCTATATGCCGGAAGCTTTTGCCCGGCATATACGGCGTTTTGACGTTTTACAGCCGCGTAAGCCAGCGCTTGGCGCCAATATTGGGGTGATAAGCTGGGGAAACGCCTTATCTGTAACCGTCGGTAGTCTGATTGAGGACCGCTCGTTTGAGAGACTGTTTTTTACAAGGATAGCGGACTTGGGTGTGCCCCTTACCGTGGAATCCAATTTTTAGGGGAGACGCTATGCCATTTTGCCCAAACTGTAAAGTAAGCCTTGCCAAGGATGCTACTATTTGTCCTCTCTGCGGCGCCTCGATTGTTGAAAAAGCGGCGGCTCCCGCGCGTGACAGCCATGCGCCTGTTTCTTTTTCCGCCGCGACGGCGGCTCCCTTCAACGATGAGCTCATATCGCCGGCCGAGCGCCGAAAGATCTATATCGAGCTATTATCGATTAGCCTCGGTATTGTATTGGCGGTAACCCTGATCGTGGATTTCGTGTTTTTTACCGGGTTATCCTGGTCGCGCTATACTAGTTTGGTTATTACTCTACTCTATCTGGCTTTGGTCGTTCCCTTGCTTAACTGGGGCCGACCAGCGCTCAGTTGTCTTATTCTTAGTCCGCTGTTCATCGCGGGTATCGCGCTTTGGGCGGTCTTCAGCGGTGATCTGTCATGGCTGCTTGTACCTGGGTTGTCTATTACGATAGCGACAGAGATAGCGTTTTTTGGCGCGGCGGCCTTGATTTGCCGTCTTAAGCGGCGCGGCTTAAATGTGGTAGGGCTGGTACTCGCGGCCACCGCCTTTCTATGCGCTTGTATCGATATTTCGATCTCAACCTTTTTTAGGCATCGGCTTGTCTTATCCTGGTCCATCATTGTCCTTATGGCGGCGCTTCCTGTCGCTATAGTTTTTTTCTACCTTCATTATAGAATTATGAGCCAAGCGTCGCTTCGTAAGATTTTCCGTTTATAGAACGCTTCAAACTGGAGTCGCTTATGAGGCTTTGGTCGCTACATCCCCGCTATCTGGACGCGAAGGGTTTGGTCGCACTCTGGCGAGAGGGTTTGTTGGCCAAAAAGGTGCTAAGCGGCGAGACTGTGGGTTATACCCGGCATCCCCAATTGGAGCGTTTTAAGACTAGCGCTGATCCCCTTGTTTATATCGATATATACCTCGCGCTTGTCGCCGATGAGGCTGACGCGCGAGGTTATCATTTCAACAGAGAAAAGCTTGATCCGAACGGCGCTCAAAGCGACGTGATAAGGGCGCTTAGCCCTGAGGGAGCCATATCAAAGCTTTATGTCACTTCTGGACAATTGGAATACGAGGCAAGACTATTAGCGGGTAAATTGGAACGCCGTGATCCCAGTCGCCTTTTTTCTCTGTCTCCACCGACTAGCGTTGAGCCCCATCCGCTTTTTACTCTTATTGTTGGGCCGATCGCTTCTTGGGAGCGCGTCCGAGACAAAGCGGTAAAAAAATAAAACCTAAGCTTCGAGACACTATGGTGATATGCTTGACAATGCATAGAACCACGATGCATCATATATCTATGGTTCCTAGAATCCCTAAAGACTTGGTGGCTGCTTCGGCGACGGTTTTGGTCCTTGGTGTATTGGCCAAGGGCGACAGCTATGGCTACGCGTTGATCAAGGCGCTTAGGGAGCGTTCCAACGGGGCCTTGGCCTGGACGGAGGGTATGCTCTATCCGGTGCTTCATCGTTTGGAAACCCAGCGTTGTGTGGAAGCGTATTGGGAAGGCGGCGCCGGGACGCGGCGAAGGCGGTATTACCGTATTACGGAAGTAGGGCAAAGCGCTCTGTCAAAGGCCCTGGAGCAGTGGCGCGCTGTAGACGCCGCGGTTAGAACCGTGGCGGAAGGAAAGAAGGATGGACACGATAGAAAGGCGGATTGATGAATGGCGCGGTCGTTTATCTTTGGCGGGACATTTAAGCGCTGAGCGTCTGGCTGAATTGGAGACGCATTTGCGTGATTCAATGGATGAACTCAAGAATAGGGGCTTGGACGAGGAAGAAGCTTTCATAGTCGCCATTAGAAGAGTGGGTAATCTGGATGAGTTGGCCGGGGAATTCGCCAGAGCGGGAAGCGATGGCGAATGGCGTCGGATGGCCTTGGAGGCCGGTCCTTCCGGCATCCGTGAGCGTAGGATCGACTTTGTTATCGCCGTCATGTGCGCTTTGTTATCGGCGGCGCTTGCAAAATTGCCGGAACTCTTCGGTTTCGCTTTTATATCGGATGAAAGCGCTTCCGTGTGGTTAAGAAACGCCGCTTTGTTTTGCTTGCCTGGCGCCGCCTTGTCGCTGGCTTGGGTGAGGTGGCGTCGCGCGATCCTAGCCGCGTGCGGAAGCTCCGTTAACAGTCTTTCTAAACTAAGTTTTTCATGGCTGTGGGGCTTGGCCTTAGGTCTCTGTGTCATAGCCCTAGCTCTGGGTTTCTATATCAATATGATCCCCTGGCGTGATGGCGGGCAAACAGAGTTCCTGACCGCTATCCATTTGCCCTTCTTTTTATGGCTTGTCCTCCTACCGCTTTTCGCTGGGGCTCGGTGGCTAAGGGCGGAAAAGGGCATGGATTTTATACGCTTCAGCGGTGAGTCGTTTATTTACGCTGTCCTCCTTCTCTGTGGAGTGGCGACTCTGAGCGCGTTTACCATGATTGTGTTTGGTGGCGCAGGCTTTGATGTTGAGGATTTCGTTCAGCGCTGGATACTTCTCCCCGGCGTATTCGCCGCTCCGGTGGCCGCTCTGCGGATAGCGTTGGCTAAGCGAGGGGTTGTGGAAACCATAGCCCCGGTATTAGCTAGGCTTTTCGCTCCTTTGTTTTTATTAGCTATGCTAGCCTTCATCGTTTTAGCCGCTTTTAGTGGTTCTAACCCCTTCGCTGGCCGTGATTCCCTTATCGCCTTTGATCTTTCATTAGCCATCGTTTTCGCCCTGATTTTGTTCTCCACCGCCATGCGCGATCCACGGGCTAGTCCTGGTCTAACTGATTGGGTTGATTTTCTTCTAGCCGTTTCCGCCTTGGTAATTGACGCTTTGGTGCTGGCGGCGATGGCTGATCGTCTGGGGACCTGGGGGATTACGCCAAACCGTTTGGCCGCTATCGGCGAAAACCTTATTCTCATGGTTGGCTTAGCCGGTATGGCCTTTTTTATTGGCCGCCGCCTCTTTATAGGTAAAGATTACGCCGTGGTATTCCGCTGGCAGACCGCCTTCCTCCCTGTCATTTTTGTGTGGTGCGGCATTGTCGCTTTGTTGTTTCCGGCGTTTTTTGGCGGACGGTGATCGCTGTTTTCTGACGGGTCGTCTATCGCGGCGGCTTTATAAGCTTATCGCGAAAGCCGTCTCGCGATAAGCTCTCACGGCGGTATCGCGGGGTAGTGTATTCGCGGAGACTATCACATAAGCTGTGAGCCTTTAATGTCATAAGGAATGTGTTTGACATTTTCTGGTGAAACCTGGACTATAAAAGCCGGAGTACGAAAGCATGAGCGATAAGCGCTTCAGGAATAGACTATTCTTTCTCATTCGTTTAGCGCTTATCGCCTCTATTGTGGCTAATTTAGCTGTCGCGGTGTTAATGATTTGGCGGGATCGGAATGTGTCAGGGGGAGAAATAGCCGGTGAATTGACCGAGCGCTTGGAGCTGATCATTTGGGCGGTGATAACGCTTGTGCTATCCTTCGGATCGGATTATATAGAGCGGGTAGGCCGTATGGATATTCCCGATATCCTGGAAATCGTTATCGTAATATTTATATACGCCGGTATATTCTTAAGCGTTCGTTTCAAACTGTACTACCGTTTCTGGTGGTGGGACGACCTGCTTCACACCTTGTCCGGCGTTATTATCGGGTTTATCGGATTTATTGTCGTTTATAAGGTGAATCATAAATTCAGTATGGATATTAGCCCCTTATTGGTGGCGATGTTCAGTTTCACCTTCGCGGTGACCCTTGGTGTGATGTGGGAAATCCTGGAATTCGTTTCTGACCTTATTCTTGGTACGGCGCATCAGAAATGGGATTTGCCGGATGACTCTATTATGATGGGGCGCGGTTTTCAGGGTAGCGGTTTACGCGACACCATGTCTGACCTTATCGTTGATAGCGTCGGCGCGCTGATTACCTCGATCATCACCTTTTTTATGTATCGAAATAAAAAGAATAAAAAACAGATGATAGATAGCTTACGCGATTTTATCGGAGAAGACGATATCGATACGAGCACGGGCGAAACCCCTGAGTCGAAGTTCGCCGTCTCGGGAGAAATGGTTGGGAAAGGCAAGAAGCCTCCAAGCGCTTAACGAGGTAAATTAGTCAAAAGAGCCGCCTGTTCGGCGTACCAGTCATATATTTCTTTCCCGCCGATAGTCAGCGAACGCGCCAGGGTCAGGCCGATAACTTGTCCATGGTCGGTATTCTCTAGAAGCCCCATTAAATTCCACAGGCCCTTAACGGGGACGCCATCGTACACCCGCTGACGATCGGTGGAACCTAGTTTGGGCGCCGCCATGGAGACAGTGTTGACAACTCCGTCATTCGCCCGCCAGCTCTCATCAATACTTGGATGGCGGTCCGATAGAAAAGGAAAGCGATCCATCAAGTAGGAGTTTGGATAGAGATAGATGGTGTCCCGAAAAAAAGCGGACGCTGTCTTAACGAGCGACCATGAAAAATAATAAACGTTCGGCGAAGCGGGGACACGGCGGTTGAATTGAGTCGCGCCGTCCAGCGATAAATCCCAAAAAGCGATATCCTCTTTCGCGCGCTCAACGAATTCATCGTCCAAGGGGGATAGGCCATTAGAAAACGCTCCTGCCCAATGGTCAATTTGAAAATCCGGGTAGAAGGATGAGTGCTTGGACATCATCGGCTGTAAAACCCAAAACAATAAACCGATAAGCGTTTCCCTGTCGGCTATAGGTTCGGCTAAAACGGTGCCATCATGCGGGGTGGCTATGGTCATAAGGGCGTTTACCCAGCATTTGCCTCCCTGGAAGAGGGGAGAACAGTCCCCGCCCGCTTCTTTTTCCTCCCTGTCGCCTTGCTCCAGTAAATGGATAAGTAAGCGGGCAGTTTGGCCGCCCATGCTATGGCCGATCATGGCTATCGTATTTATTTCGCCGCTTTCCCGTTCTCCCCATTCGGGATAGATACCCGGATAGGTCCGGCCAAAACGTTTATGTCCATATCGGGCGGCATGAGCGGCGCCATAGTCAACCCTTCCGCCTTTAATATAAGCGTACAATTCACAGGCCCGGTCCCAATTGCTTGAAAAGGGCCCCACAAAAGCGGTTCTGACATCGTAAGCGCCTTTTTCTATCAATTCCGACTGAAGATCGCGCCAGCCGCCCCAATAGAAAAAGGTATCGCCCGGTTTTCGTTCAAAGCCAGAGAAGCCATGAACGAGGATTATGGGCTGTTTAGCGTTGGCCGCCCTTATGGTGGGGCCGTTTTTGGTTACGGTTTCCGCTCTAGCCGGCTGGAGGGCGATGAGTAAGAGGCAGAGAATGTTTGGAATTATGTAGCGGAAAGATCGCGGTTTTTTTAGTGGCATACTTGATAAAGATAGCGCGGTCACGCGCTTTTTTCCGGTGATCCGGCCATCGATCCGGCGCTCCCGTTTATTGTCTATTCCCGACGCCCTGTCCTGGGTGTATAGTTAAGCTGTGAAAGCATGCTTAACAAGGTTAAAGCGGCCGCGTCTGGTTTCACGGCTGATACTAAGCTTTTCTTGTTTGCTGTTGTCTTGTCTATCGCCGCTTTATGCCGAACCAGTACACGCCGCGCCAGACAGTCCGGCGCTTACGCCGCCCTCGGGTGTAACGGTGGACAGCCGTATAGCCGGCCTGAATCCAGCGAACGAAGCTTTTTGGCAAAATATCGATATTAGTACCGCGCCGCTGTCCGAAAACGCTCTACTGAGTTATTTGGAACTCTGCCGGATGACAGGCGCCGATGGCGTCCTGGTGGTTTACGGCGGCCGTGTCGTCGCCGAATGGCGATCACCGCGTTATCGGGAACCATATAACGCCATGTCTGTCACTAAATCAATCGCCAGTCTCCTTATTGGCCATTTAGCGGATGATGGACTTTTAGGCTACGATCAGGCGATCAGCGATATCCTGCCTTCCTGGCGCGGCGCTTACAGCGACTCAGTGACCGTACGGCAGCTTTTAACACATAGCTCCGGGTTCTCGCGCCGCGAAGACCAACAGAATTCCGTACTGTACGCTACAGATAAAAGCGCCTTTGTCCTTTCTCAGTCTCCTGACCGAGCGCCGGGAGAGAGTTTTGACTATAGC
>CAZJJK010000133.1:0-1970 GCA_964546285.1 uncultured Treponema sp.
CATGCTCGAGTACACTACTGCTAGCGTATACCTTAGTCAACAGCATACCCAGGAAATAGTATTGACTCTATGACTCAGTTTGATTTATCAGTGTGATCGAAAAGGGCCTATCAGCTGAATCAATGGGTGGATATGAAAAAAAGAACCATATTCATACTTTTTTCAATACTATTTTTGCTTTGTTTGATGGCAAGATGGGTAATCTACTTGCAGCCGGCTTTTCTTACGTCATCATATACAGGCCTTATGTTAGATACAAGATTTTGGTATAGCGTTGATGAAGGCTATAAAATACTAAGCGGCTTTACAAGTGAATCCTTCAAAATATACGATGAATTTCGCCTCTGGGATCTGTTTCTTCCCACGGTGTATTGTTATTTATCTATACAGCTTTTCCGCCTTTTGCCGGATATCAAGAAAAAAATATCTTTCATCCCTATTACGGCCATGTTTTTTGATTATCTGGAAAACCTTTTCGTCAATGTAGTGATGTTGAAGAGCGATAAAAGATTAGCTGTTATTATGGCGGCCGCTAACATAAGCGGTAGCATTAAAACAATATTTCAATATGCCACATGGTTAATATTACCGCTGGTTTTTATAGGATGGTTGTTACTGAAAATTAAAAAAAAGGAAACTAACATTGAAAAAAGCGGTAAATGAAGAGCCAGGGGCAAGCCCTGGTGTACGCCCCCGCCTTCCCATTAAAAAGCCGTGAATCGCTATCGAAATAGCGCGAAAGATAAAAATCCAATGAAAAACACCGGAGCAAGCTCCAGGGTATGGAAAGCCGCCTTCAAATCAGAGTCGCCTTTTCCCTTTCACCCGTCCATTGTCCAATTCCAGAACCTGTTTGATTGACCTGGGGAGTTCTTCTGTATGGTGGGCTACATAGATAAGCCCGATGGAAACGCTGGCACAGAGGGCTTCCACGGCGTTGACAAGACGCTTTCTGTAGGCCGCATCCAGACCCTGACAGGGTTCGTCCAGAATAAGAAGCTGTGGCCGCTTGACAAGAGCCCGGGCTAGGAGTACCAGCCGTTGATCGCCTAGGGTCACGGAAAGAAAAGCTTGGTTTATAATAGCTCTAAGGCCTAGACTCTCCAGCCAAAGCATGGCTTCCCGTTTATCGTCTTCCTTTATTACCGTATAGGTACCGATGGAATCATATAGACCGGAACAGACAACAGAGAGGCAACTATCGTCATATCGATAAAAAACATTCAATTCAGGGGACATAAAGCCTATACGCTTTTTGATATCCCAAATACTCTCCCCGGTACCGCGCCGTCTGCCAAAAAGGGAGAAATCATTGGCATACGCTTGGGGATTGTCCGCTAGGATAAGGCTTAGCAGGGTCGTCTTCCCCGCCCCGTTTGGTCCGCGTATAGCCCACCGTTCACCCCACAGCATTTTCCAATCAAGCTCCTGAAGAACCCGAACACCATCATAGACTACATTGACCCGACGCAGTTCCACTAAAGGCGTACCAGGGGCTGGAATATCCCATTTCTCAATTAGGGGTAAAGTAGATATGGCGACAGTTTCTGAAGGGCTAAGAAAAAGTTCTCGCGCTAAGCCGGAGTGTAAAACAAGGGCCTTTTCACCTTGAATAGCCACATGATAATCAGTGATTCCCATTAGATGGGTCACTGCCTTAGGTAGTTCGTCTCGCCGTGATACAGAGATCAGTATTTTTTGATCCCCAGCTATCACCATTTTATTTATCGCTTCAATCAATTTTTCCCTGGAAATAGAATCCAAACCTTCAAAAGGTTCATCTAAGATGAGAAGCTTTGGCGCCCTGATCAGAGCCTGAGCAAGAAGAAGCTTCCGCGTTTCCCCATTGGAAAGATAAAGAATATTCCTGCTTAAAAGATGCTGGATACCCAGAATTTCTATGACGGAGGCTCTACGACGGGCATAGGCCGTCTCGTCCACTATGGGCTTCTCCGTTTCGTAGGGAGAAA
>CAZJJK010000133.1:2070-7551 GCA_964546285.1 uncultured Treponema sp.
GCCTTTTCCAGAAGTCTCAGCTCCGATGAGTCCCCAGCACTCGTCATCATTAATCCGCCAATGTAGGCCCAGAAACGCGAGTTTCTCCCTATTTCTGATCCCTATGTCATTAAGAACGATAAAAGCATGCCCCATCGGCTCACTATACCAATATGTACCGCCAGATTTCCAGCTCCTATCGGTTGAGGGTCCCACGGCTTTATTCTATACAACAAAACTATATGAAGATATATTACATTTTACCCCCGCCGGAACAAATAGGGCCAAATTATCTTAACCAGTAAACCACGCGCTCGCGTTAGATCATTTTAAGACGGTGCGGTCTTTAGCCAGCCTCGGAAGCTAAAGTCCAGTGTCGCGTAAATATACGGCCCCTTCTTTGGAAAATTCCAACGACAAGTACCGCTCCTTATCACAAACACTAAAATTGGTAAGGAAAATAAAAATAAGCGCGCAAAAGGCATGAGAATAGCGCCCAGGACCCAGATTTGGGTTGACATCAAGACGGAATAGAAGAAGAACGACACGATAGCCACATAAATAAATAGCGGCATTTTAATCCATCGTTTCCAAAGTTCGATAAGCTTCCAGCTTCAACAGGGGATCATCGGTGTAGCCCGCGGGTTTGATACGCAGCGCTTCGATAAAGCGAGCCCAATAATTCACCTTAGCGGAAAGAGCCGCGATAGCGACTATTTCCTCATGAGAAAAGAGGCGCCGAACCTCAGACAGGAGAGCGGGATCAAAACGTATCGGCGTCGCTGTCAGAGACAAGGCGTAGCGTAGCGCGGCTTTTTCCTTTTCGGTAAACGACGCTACACCGCCAATATCCGCTAGACCCTGCATCGCTCGCAATTCTTCCTCCGTTATCGCGTGTTCTTTATATTTGGAGGAATTCACATCGATGGCGAAAGGACAGGAAGAGGTATAAGAAACCAGCATCCTTAGGATATAGATCAGACGAGGTTCAAGTATCTTCGCGGCTCCTTTTTCTATGTAGAGCTCGAGGGCGCCGGAGGCCACGCCTAGGTCCGTAGACCAGGTGAGTACCCGACCCGGCAACAACTCTCCTTCAAAGCCTTTTTCGGCAAAGCCTAGTAAGAATTTTGAAAACGCCGGAATTTTTGGCGGCGGGCTGATAAAGCTTTTCGCTTCCGCGTCAATTGCCTCCGTCCAATCGCTACCGCCGCCGGGCAAGGGCTCCGCTTCGTTCGCTGTCATTCGCGGTTTCGTACCGACGCACGAACCCGCCGTCAAGGCCATTAGAACGGCCGCGACCTTCCTAACGACTGACCCTATCCTCATTTTAGGGCCTGGGCCGCGATGCTTTCCGGCGCCGTCACCACAGTCTGACATATCAAAGGGCATTGCCCTTTTTCCGCTAAAGCGTAAAACCTCTTTATCTTCATGACCGCCTCCTATAATCAAGGATCTTCGCCATAAGTTCTCCCATTGTGGCAAGGTCCCCTTCACCTAATACAGCCAACACCATTTTAGCTTTTTGTCGACGATATTCTTGAACAGAATGAATCACGCGCTCCCCAGCTTCCGTTAGATACAGGTGTACTCGGCGGGCATCTTCTAGCCCGCCTTCGCGGCGGAAAACACCTTTAGCGACCAGGTCCTTGACAATCAAGCTGACAGTCGGCTTAGCCAACCCTGTCGCCACAGCGATATCCATCACGCCCGCCCCCGGATTCTCCAGCGCGTGACGCAAAACATGAATGGCCCCAGGAGAAATATTTATGTCTCGATCCGCCGCGTCCCGCATCCCCACCTGATGCATGAGATCGATGATTGATACTAAGCGCTTGGCGGTATCTTCCAGACATTCCACAAAACTCCTCCCTTTACATTTTAGTTAGTTTTATAAACAATCTAATTCATTAAACATCCAGCGTCAAATTTTCAAAAACCCCTCAACCAAGTAGGCGCGGACGGAGGAAAAACTTCTTACTATAGCTCTAATAAAAATAGGGAGAACCGCCGGAGGGGAAAGGCCATGCGCCGCGTTCCAGAACAATATCGTCCTACCAGCATGAAAAGCGACCACTGTCCGCGCCGTTTTATCTTACACGGCATTCACGAAGCTTCACACCCTTATGAGCTTTCCAGCCTCCAGTAAAGCGCTACAACAGAATTGGCAGCAGTTGGTACGATTAAACTAATTGCTTAATATTCCTAAAATATACAAAGATATATAGCTCCAAGCCCTTGCTCGCGCCATCGAAATAAAGCAGAAAGCTGGATCCCGCTGCCTCTTAATAAGTTTGAATTTGTTAAAGCTTTGCTTTAAAGTTTTCTTAACTAAGACGATTTTAGAAGCCTTAATACTTTTAAAATCCAACAGGCTAGTTAAACACGGCTTTTTTACCTCTAAGCGTATTGTATACGACAGCGGCCATAAAACCGTGAGACGATCTCGCGAAGGCAAACCGCATTCATGAGAACCTCAACTAGATGACGCTGACACTAATGGAGCGATAAATTGGCAAATCCGTTTAAAATCAAACTGTCCAGAGACTTCATCATCAGATCTTATCTCATAATTCTCATATCTGGGCTTATGTACTGCCTTATCCTCCCGCTAATTCTCAATATGGACGCCAAGAGCGGTATTGAATTGGCTCAAAAGGTAGGAGTGACAATAATTTTCCTGGGTCTTATCTGCGCGGCCTTATTCTACATTCTCTATAAACCGGCGGAAGAGCTTATCCAGGGCATTAACGCGGGCGTGGCGCCTTCGCCGGAAAAGATTATGCGAGCTAGAAAATCCTTAAGCAAGATGGATTTTTACTATATGCTCATCGGTATAATTTTTTATCCCTTAGGGACTATCGTAAATTTGCTCAGCGATTATCTCCACCAGGCGCCCATCGTCATGGATCTTGTCGTGTCTCGGTTGATCGCCGCTTTGATATGGGGTTTCGTTGTGGGGATCTTTACGGTTAGAATAAACAATATATCTTTGATCAAAACAAAAATAATGTTAAATATCTACGATCTGGACAATACTAAAAAATCGGGCTTAAAATATGAGTCAATTTTCCATAAATTCTTCATTCCCTTTTTTATACTTTTATTGCTCTCCCTATCGTTCTCCGCTATTTTTTATTATCACCTTAGCAAAGAAATAATTAACGATAAAAATGCCGAAGCTGGACGGCTGTTGGTAGAAGCCGCCCAAGGAGAGTTAAGCGAAAAAGAACTTCAATCCGCCCTATCGTCTTTTACCGAAACTGGAAATTTCCGCCAAGATATACGTCTAGATCATTATCTTAAGGTAATTCTAGTTTTGTTCGCCATGTTGATAGTAATTTTTATTACCATCATTTATGAATACCAAACGCATCTAAAAAGCCTTATGCGCCAGATTGATAAACTTGGCAGCGACACTATGGATTTGTCGCAAAGAATAAATGTGATCTCTTTTGATGATATAGGAATAATGACCGCGGGTATAAACCGTATAATCTCTAATTTGCTGAAGACCTTCACAACCATCCGTCTTTCCAGCAAGGAGGTCAATGGTCAAGGCCAGGAAGCGGAAAGAAAAATCTTAGAATCCAAAAAGGCCACGTCGGAGCTTAAGCCGATTATTGAAAGTTTTGAAAGCAATACGGATTCTCAAATAAAATTCATCAGTTCCACCGTCGTTCAGTTCAATGAAATGCTTAAAGTGATAGAAAATTCCGTTCAAATGATAAAAACGCAAATAGAGAAAGTGATTAACACCTCTGAGTATGTCCGCGACATGGGCAAAGCGTTTAATGAGATTAACGATAGTTCGGAAAAAAATATCCAAATATTTAATAGCTTAATAGCCTCCATTGAGGAGGGGAATGGTAATATCGCGAACTCTATTAAATCTATCCAGGCAATTGATGAAGCTGGCAAAAAAATCAACGAGATAGCGGCTATTATTACGGATATCGCTTCCCAAACCAGTCTTTTAGCTATGAACGCCGCTATCGAAGCCTCGCACGCTGGACAATACGGTAAGGGCTTCGCGGTAGTGTCCGATGAAATAAAAAAATTGTCGGAATCCAGTTCGGAATCCGCTCATGGAATATCCTCCATCATTAAGGAAATGAACGATAAGATCAGCAAGGGATCGGCTATCTTCATGAATCTAAAGGGAACTTTTGAACACATGAACTTAAATATGAATAAAACCAAACTTTCCCTGAATGGAATTCTTGAGTCCACCCAAGCCCATTCGCGAAAGGCTATACGCAATATCAATGAAATCGATGAACTGCTGGAGCTGACCAATCAATTAAAAACTGAAACTGAAAATCTAGGCAGGGACAGTAAAAATATCGAAACTTCTATATCTCTCCTTAGCAGCAGCTCAGGCACTATAAAAGCGGATAACGAAAAATTAGCGCTTGAGATAAAGAACCTTGTCAAAATAAGCGATGAAGTAAGCGGTAATTTCAAGGCTATCTTTATAGGCATCCATGAACTGGACAGTATGATATCGCAGTATAAGATGACATAAGGTTTACTCAAGAACGATAAAGCTAGCCGTCTGATAAGGCTCTTTCAAAACGAACCGAGTTTTGAAAGCGGCTCCGATGAAGAACCCCGCCTTCCAATCACGGAATGTTTTCGCGGATCGATAGCGGTTTTACTTGTCGCCGCTCAGGCCTGGTTCTATATCTAGCTTTACTGAAAAAGCGTATGCGCTTAGAATTCACTTATGGAATCGAAAAGACCAAAACCTTCCCCGGCCCTCGCCCGCCGTCTCGTCTTTTCAGGCCGCGTCCAGGGCGTCGGCTTCCGCTATACCGCCCGCGAAGCCGCACGGCGGCAACGCTTGACCGGCTTTGTCCGCAATCTCGCGGACGGCGACGTGGAAGCGCTTGTTCAGGGAAGCGCTGACGATATCGACCGCTTCCTGGCGGAGCTAAAACAGCGTTTTCATGGCTTCATCGTCAATATCGATATAAGTCCGACCGCCGTGGAGCCAAGCCGGCGCGATTTCAGTATCGCGTTTTAGGCTCCGCTCCGCCGCGTTCGTTTAACTTAGAACTTTTCCAAAACCGAAAACCCGTGTTCCGTCACGATTTTCAAACCGTGTTCCACATCCTCAACCTTAAAGATGACGATCGCCTTATTGAGAGCGCCTTCCAAAGAGGCATAGAGATATTCGATGTTTACACCGGTATCCTTAAAGATTTCCATAATTTTAGCGAGGCTTCCGGGTTCGTCAGGCACTTCCACCGCCAGGACATCGGTGACGCGGGCGGTAAAACCAGCGTTAGCCACGGCGGCGAGAGCGGCGTCTGGCTTATCGGCGATAAGGCGCAAAATACCGAAGTCCGCGGTGTCCGCTATAGAGATTGCCCGAATATTTACGCCAGCTTGAGCGATAACCTTGGTAACCTCGGCTAGACGTCCGGCGTTATTTTCCAGAAATATCGATATCTGTTTGATCCGCATAGTTTCCCCCTTTCCTACAATTTCCGCTTGTCT
>CAZJJK010000134.1:0-7389 GCA_964546285.1 uncultured Treponema sp.
AGTCCCTTTAGCCTTAGGCGCGAAATCCGGTTGGACAGCGACAGCATGGATCAGCGCTCTTGACCTACGGTATAATGGCACAGCCGCCTATCAAAAATTCTTTGACGGATCGCGCCATTTTGACGATCCAAGCCTCCTATCGGTATATGCCGTTCTCGCGAAATGGAGGAACCAGGGCTGGATCGATCCGGAGGCGAGCGAGTCGACGTGGACGCAAGCCTTAGCCAAAGTTGAAAAGGGACAAGCCGCCTTCCTCTTGATGAGTTCCTACGCGGCAAACCGCTTCCGCAATGCCGATAGTATAGGATTTATGTCTCTACCTGGACTTGAAGAATCCTGGGAGCGAGCCGAACTCGCGGTTTTTGAAGGCTTCCTCGTGGCTTCCAACGCCAAGGCACCGGAAGCGGCTCTAGCTTTAGCTGACACCTATGTCGCTTCCGCTTGTCCAGATAGGCCAAACGCCATATTTCGAGCTTCAAGCGTTCCTGTAAACCCAAGCGCTAAGAAAGGAGAAGCCTTACAAACGGAAGAAGTATTTCAGGAAGCTCAAGCTCTTATACGGGATAACGCTAAAATCATATTACCACAAGCACAAGATCTTATGCCAAGCCAAAGTTCTTATGTTCTGGAGCGTATAATAACCCGGTTCTTTTCACCGGAGGATCCAATGGACGCCTTGGCTTTGAGCCAAGCGCTGAAGGGCCTTGGCTTGCAGCCGTGAGGACAGTATGAAACAAAAAACGGCGCGTCTTAGCTTATTATCGTTATCCCTTTTGGTTTTAGCTATTTTAATCCTTTTCCTAATTATATATATATCAAAGAAGCGCCAAGAGGAAGACGCAAGACCAAAAACCTTGCTTATTGTTCATGATATCGATGATAATGTGATGGTAAGAGCCCTTAATACCGTATTAACATCTTTCTCCTCATTATATCCAAAAATCTCAACTCAGCTCCGTTACAATTCAGGTGTTGCCGACCCCCAAGCCTTCGCTAACGCCGATGTTATCATCTCCAGCCACGGCACTACGACGAAAAACGAGTTCTTAAGCGCCGCCACGCCCTGGTCGGGTACCTTATGGGTGCTGGCGGCCAGAACGGATTATCTGAATGCCGCCGCCGAACGCCAAAAAGAGGCGGTAGCGGCGCTTCGCGGTGGCAAAGCAACACCCGAGCAATTTGAACTACTCTTAGGCGATGCCGCGAAAGAAGGCTACACGCCGATAGCCATAGGCAATAGCCACCGCTGGCCCTTCCTGCTATGGCTGCAGCTTTGGACCGCCGCTCAAAAAGGACCAAAGGCCGCGGAAACCTTACCGCCCCCCGCACACGGCGACTCAAGCGATCCTTATAGCGCTTTCCGCTCCCCGTACGAAGAGCTACTACGCTGGAAAGCGAACGGCTGGTTCGCTACGTCAACCTGGACCTTGGGGTGGGCTAAGGGCTTGAGTTTATTGGATAAGGGAGAAGCCGTTTTCGGCTTAGTATCCGATCAGCATTTAGCGGCCATTTCACCAAAGGGCCGCTCTGAACTAGAATACTTGCCCTTTCCGCGCCGCCCTAGTGATGAAGCTTGGTCTGTCGGCAACGCCACCTTTATTGGCGTAGCCACGGCTGTCAAGGAAAAAAAGTCCGCCGAACTTTTAGTGAAGTACCTTTCCAGTCCAGGCGTTACTCAACGCTTAGCCGGAATGGTCGCGAAACCCTTTTTTGCCTGGAAGCCTGATACCGGCAAGACCTCCTTAGTACTCAAGGATTGGGCGGTATCTTCCCTGAGTCCGGGCTATGAGGCGTTCGCGGTCGAATTTTCACCTAAATAAGCTTTGGCATCTTTTACCGGCAGTCGTTCGGCAAAAGCGTTCTTTAACTTTAAGAGCTGGGGCATAAGCTCTCTTTCTAGTAGTTCCGCCTGATCGGATCGAAGGATAAGATCACAGGTTTCCCGAGCTTGATTCGCGATTCCGTTGTCCTGAGACTGCCTAGGCTTATGATAGCTGGCCCGTACCAGGGTCGCCCCGCCAACGCCAAGTTCCATCGCCTTGTTTGCAATTTCCTGAGCATCGCCTTCCTCGCAGCTAAATGAAAAACTCTCAAGCTCATTTACCCCCTTACGCTTCGTTTTCCTGTACTGATTAGTCGCGCTAAGCCTACGCCAATCGGTGGAGCCCTGGAGCTCATCCAAGGCCGTTATAACCTGCTCCATGCTCGCTATATGTTTACGGCTATCCCTGAAAATGAGGTTATTTACCGCGCAGGCTTGAATTGGGGATCGGTAAAGAAAGCCCTTGCCCGGTTCATCCATACCCGCCCGCCGCAGAGCTGTATCAAAAACAAAATCCGAATCCGCCCCCGGGACGAGAAAGCAAAGCACTTCTTTATGAACGGGAATCGTAATACGTATAAGTCCCATCTTATCGCGCAAGCCCACACCTTCGCCATAATTGATCGCCGGGACACACAGACCCAGCTCAAGCATGACGCGGGCCAGCTCCGCCCCCCGCCCCCGCTGAACAATGCAGCTGATCAAATCCCAGTCATCACTAAGCGCTCGTTTCGGCGGCGCTTCCAATTCAACAGCCAGGCCGGGAGGCCACTCATAGTTGTCGTCAACCAAAAGCTCGCAATTTTCAGAGTATATACTGCCCCGGCCGGGCAAAAAAAGATCCAACGCTTGGGCTATGCGGTACATTATATTCGCGGAAAGCTCACGGGGGACCCTAAGGCGGAGAAGCTCCGCTCGCTCCTCCGCCAGTAGGTTTCTTGGGCGCAGAAATCCATTCTTTTCAACTAAAGAAACCTGCTTTGACAGTATCGTATAGTAAGCGCCACAACCAAGCTGGGCTAATTCCGCCTCTATTGCCAAAAACAAGCGGCGATCGATAATACAAGTGATACGGGAGGCTTCTATTTTTTTCACCGCGTAAAGCCCTCCTCGGTTCGTTGCCTCAAGCGGCTGCGGCTTAGATTATTCACTATTCCGCTGATGAGAACGCTGATTATCGGGCATACGGAAGCGAGAGCGAGAACACCAAAGGATTCAACCCCGACGCTATAGCTGCCTATACCGAGTCCCGCCGCCATCACAAGCGGCACCGTGATCGGACCGGTGGTTACTCCAGCGGAATCCCAAGCGATAGCGCCAATATCAGCGGGAGTAAACACGGTAAGAATAAGAGCTATTGTATATAACCCGCCAAGCATAGGCAAAAAGGGAAGGTCAAACAGAATACGAGCGAAACCGGCGACCATTCCAACGCCTACCCCAATAGAAACCGTCATCAAAAGGAAAGAACTGCGATAGGTTCCGGTTGTCAGTTCCTCCAACGTTTTCCCCAAGGCGCCAAGGGAAGGTTCCGCGAAGGTCGCGCCTAAGCCCATGACAAAAACAAAGAGCAAAACCAACAGATACCCGCCCTTTTGATCCAACGGGGGATAGTCTATGGGAATGTGGATATAGGCTCCAGTATCGCTGTCATAATTAGCGGGGTCAAAGGGAATAAAGGCAGGGGCTCCCTCGCCAACCATAGCAAAGTAGGAGCGGGGCTTCCCATCCTGATCGATAAGGGAAATTATGGCGTCAGATGGCAAAGAGCTAAGGGTCATAGACAAATCAGGTCTTTCCGTCGGCTGCCAAGCCCTTGGCAGAGCTAAACCCGCCTGAGAGCCAAGAGCCGTAAGTCCTTTTTCCATACCTATAGTAAAAAGAAAAAAGCCCGCTAAACTAAGAAAAAGACCAAGCGCTATCTCATCGGCATGACCTAGCTTTTCACGGACTAAAAGCTTCATGGCGGCAATGAGGACCAGTGCAAGAGGCAGAATGGCACTGAGTGCCGCTATAAGGGCACGATGGGAGAGGGAGAGGGCTTGGCTTTCTATAGTTTTTTTCTCATCCGCGTCAGACCAAGGCGCGGCCGAGTCGTCATTAATAAGCTCATCTTTTGGGAAATAAGCACTTACTAGTTCTTTTGGAAGAACCTCAAGCGTGCTGGCCTCAAGTGCGCTAGCCTCAAGGGCGCTAATCGATCCTAGGGTACGCACGGCGGCCTCACGCTCTTTCGGTGAAAAAAACTCCGCCGGCGCTGAGGGCGCTGGAAAGGCTGGCGCGATTAAAAGCGCGAGGGCGAGAACCCCGCCGACCGGTAAAGCGGACGCGAGTGTAACCAGACCGAGACCGCCAGTCCCCCTATCACCTGAACCAGTGAGGCGCGAAACGCCAACGCCTAAGGCAAGAATTAAGGGGACCGTAACCGGTCCCGTCGTTACGCCGCCGGTATCCCAAGCCAGACCGACAACGGAACGAGTCACAGGATCTAGCCAGGCTAAAACGGATAATAATAACACAAGGGGAAGGATGATGAAAATAAAGAGTTTTATAGGCCAGCCGCGTAAAAACCGCAGAACCCCTAGAACAACCGCCAACGCGACACCGACAGCGACAGCGACAATCAACCAGGTAGAACCATCGTTCAATAAATAATACAAAAGGGGGGACGTCCACGGCTTGACCGCGTTGCCTTGTTGACGCAGGAGAGAAATGGCCGGCTCGGCCAAAGTTGCGGTAAGTCCAAGAAGAGCCGCGAATAAAAGAAGAATGAACAGAGGAAGTTTGACGGGAAGGCGTAAACCACAACGTTCGCCAAGGGGCATAATGCCGAGAAAAAGCCCTTCCATAAAACAAGCGAGGCCAACGACCACAGCAAATATTCCCGCGATAATACCGGGCAAATCTTGAATAGGAGAGCGGAGAATAAGAAGTTGGAACAGTAAAAGATACAGACTAATGAAGGCCACGGGCCCTAATTGTTCCTTAAGCCGAGCGCTGATATAGCTTGTCACCATGGAGAATTTCCGTCGTAAAGCTATCCTCACTATCGGTGTTTTTTTAACACGACGCGCCTTTGCCGCCAAAAAAAGCCTCCAATGAAAATATTACACAAAACAAAGTGTATCAAATGACTTAAGCGATATCGCTAGTATAACACCATAAATAATGATTGGGCGCTATGGATAACAAGGAAAAGCCGATATGACTGTATAGTATTCCAGTCTATCGGACGCCGATAGAAATTAGAGCGGTAAAATAGGCGAAAAGCATGTTAGTAACGGAGATAACCTTATGGCGCGACGATATACTTGAAAAGGGCATTGAGAAAGGCAGGGAAGAAGAAAAGCGCGAGATGGCCCGCAGGCAGTCGATGGATAATTTTTCATTTAAACAATGCGACAAATTCTTGAGGTGCCAATACCGCGATTTCGGTCCATCTATAGTCATCTAAATTTCTTGTTATTATCATATCACAATCATTTTCTAGAGCACAGTGATTTTGAACGCCATCTTCAAAGTCAATAAATTTTGATTTCAATGCTTTTGAAACAGCAGCTTGACCGACGGGAATTATTGAAAGGTATTTTATAATCGTCCTAATGAAGGTCTTCGCTTTTTCATTGGAACTAATCTTTCTCAATACATAATATACATTTGTAATACTATTTGAAGATACAAACCCAATAGCTAGCCCGTTTTCAATAATTGCCAAGGTTTCACCGCTAGAATCAACAAAAGGTTTCCTTCCCGTCGCTACATCAAGAATTACATCTGAGTCAATAAATACTTTTTTTGTCATATATTACCTTCAAGTATTGCATCTTCTAACAATTCTTTACAAGGCTGTCCTTTATATTCATCCTCAAACATACCGGCTATACTGTCAGTCAATGATCCTTCATATTTTTTTTCAGCATTTAGTAGTTTTTCATTATCCGACACTGTATTTAAGTAATCTTCAACAATTTTGGAAACACTTCTTTTCTTTTTCTGGGCATAGCTTTTTGCTTTAGCGACAACATCTTGCTCAATCGTGAGCGTCAATTTTGTTAACATGCGAACCCCCAACACGTATAGTATAAGCATGCTTGCACGTGCTGTCAATTTTATGGCGTACCTTTATGTGTGGTATGGTCGGCAAGTGTAGCGAAGGGGCAATGAAGGAGACACCTCCGCAAAAAAGCCAAAAGGATAGCACTTGAAACTGGAATACATTCCATATAATATATAATAATATTGGAGTGTATTCATATGCCAGGCCCTATCTTCGCTACCTATAAAAGGCTTCTAGCTCATACGGCTTACGATACTTATAGATATCTGTACGATATATTTAAGATCGACAATCGATTAACGGGATTGATTGGCCCCAGAGGAACGGGAAAAACAACGCTGCTTCTGCAATACATAAAAAACAAAATCGCGGATATTGATCAATGCATCTACGCATCGCTAGACAACATCTATTTTATGAATAATCGTCTTATCGATTTTGTGGACGAGCTCCATGAAGTCCATGGCATCAAGTATTTCTTTCTTGATGAAATCCACAAGTACCGCGATTGGAACCAAGAGCTGAAAAACATCTATGATTCGTATCCAGATATCCACATCATCTTTTCCGGCAGTTCCAGCATCGACTTGATTCACGGCAGCTATGATTTATCCCGCCGCGGTACGATCTATAGAATCAACGGATTATCATTCCGGGAATATCTCTGGTTCAAAGGGATCGCGAAAATTCCCCCGATCGCCTTCGATAAGGTCATTGAAGACAGAACTCGCGTTGAGCAAGAAGTTGGGACTATTCCCAAGATTCGCGGCCACTTCAAAGATTACCTTCAATACGGATACTATCCTTTTTTCAACGAGGATATCGCGTCATACAATCAGAAATTATTCAGTATTATAGAAAAGACGATCTATGAAGACATTTCAAATTATTATAGCCTAAAAACGGAGAATCTTGTCTATTTCAAGAAAATCCTGGCGTATATAGGAACAATACCGCCAGGCGAACTTAACCGGAACAACATAGCGAAAACAATCGGTTTAGACAATAAAACCGTGCGATCGTATTTATCCATAATGGAAGATACGGGTTTAGTCGCATTGGTTTCAAACAATAAGACGCAAAGCGCTATTTTGAGGTCGTCTGAGAAAATCTATTTGGAAAACGCGAATCTGTATCATTCGGTCATGAAGGAGACCGGCTTTGAAGCCGACATCGGTTCTATTCGCGAAATCTTCTTCATCAACATGGTAAGGAACTCCGGAAGGAAAGTTTTCTATAGCGATATCGGGGATTTTACATCAGAAGGGTACTATTTTGAAATCGGCGGTAGAAATAAAGGACTAACTCAAATCAAGAATTCACTCACGGCGGCATATCTCGTAAAGGATGACATCGTCTTCGGCTCAAAATATGAAATACCCCTATATATTTTCGGTTTTTTGTATTGAGAGATTGGGAAGCGTAAATAGGCTCTATCGCCAAAGCCTCCGCCTTATGCTATACGCTCATCAATGCGTTCTGACCCGCAAAGCGCTGGCGTAGAAGGGTG
>CAZJJK010000135.1:0-7048 GCA_964546285.1 uncultured Treponema sp.
TTGATTATTTTTTTGTTGACTTTCCGACTCCGTCTTTTATCGTTGTCCTTAAGTGAATAAAACACTTGTTTGTTATATACAATTAAATATAAATAAAATCTACATACACTTTACACAAATTATATTAATGTTAAGGTGCTAAATTCTGCTTATTATATTGATTTTTACGCAATTTTATACCCTTAACAAATATATCTCACTAAAAATATGCTAATATAGGAGGATTTATATGGACATTAAAACCATAGGAGTTGTAGGCGCTGGCGCTATGGGAAGCGGGATTGCCCAGGTATCGGCACAAGCAGGATTCAATGTTATTCTGAGAGATATTGAGGACAGGTTTGTTGAAGGCGGGATCAAGAATATAGATAAATTTCTCAGCAAGAGCGTTGAAAAGGGTAAAATGAGCGCTGATGACAAGAACGCGGTCATGGGAAGAGTTAAGGGAACAACAAAGATGGGAGATTTAAAAGATGCTGATTTTGTAATTGAAGTAATTATAGAAGTCATGGATGTGAAGAAAAAAGCTTTTGCAGAACTGGATGAGATCGTAAAACCGGGTGTTATACTTGCTTCAAATACTTCTTCAATGTCCATTACCGAAATCGCTACTGCTACAAAAAGACCTGAAAAAGTCTGCGGCATGCACTTTTTTAATCCCGTACCTCTCATGAAACTTGTTGAAGTAATCAGAGGCATGAGGACAAATGATGAGACAATTAAAACCACACTTGAACTTGCAAAGAAACTCGGGAAAGAACCGGTAGAAGTAAAGGTTGATGTTCCGGGATTCCTCGCAAACAGGCTTATGATTGCCGTTGCCATCGAAGCCATTAAACTTTATGAGCAGGGTATAGCTTCCAAGGAAGACGTAGATAAGGCTGCAAAACTAGGGCTTAATTATCCTATGGGACCATTTGAACTAATGGATTTAACCGGACTGGATATCAATTATCATGTTATGGATTATTTCCACAAAGAATTGCCGAAAGAATTAAAATGGGATCCGCCTTTAGCAATCAAAAATATGGTAAAAGCAGGACTGCTCGGAAATAAAACAGGTGAAGGCTGGTATAAAAAGACCAAATAAAGCCGGGAGGACATATGGGATACGAAACATTAATAATTGAACGTGAAGATAAGGTAGGCATAATCAAGCTTAACAGGCCGCCTGTGAATCCGCTGAATACAATAGTATATAATGAGCTCTATGACGCACTTACCGAATTCGAAAATGATGATAATATCGGAGCCATTATTATAACCGGAAATGGCGAAAAAGCGTTTGCCGCCGGACTTGATATTAAGGAAGTTATGGGTAAGTCCGGTGTTGAAGCCCGTTATTTTTCAGAGAAGGTTTCAAAGAGAGCTTTATGCAAAATAAGCGGTGTTGAAAAACCAGTCATAGCTGCTGTTTTTGGACTGGCGCTGGGCGGCGGATGCGAAGTAGCGATAGCCTGCGACCTAAGGATTGCTACCGAAGATGCAATATTCGGACTGCCGGAAATTAATCTGGGGATTATGCCGGGATCGGGCGCTACGCAGAGACTTACCAGACTAATAGGGGTTCCAAGAGCAAAAGAAATGCTTTTTAGCGGAGATAATGTTAATGCTCAGGAAGCTTACCGCATTGGGCTGGCCAATAAAGTGGTACCTAAAGACAAGCTCATGGAAGAAGCAAAAGCAATGGCGAAAAAACTGGCTTCAAAACCGAGAGTAGCGCTTGGGTTAATAAAAAGGTGTGTTGATAGCGGAGTAGATATGAATATTGAAACCGGTCTATCAATGGAAATTAATTCTTTTGTAATAGCCTTTACTTCCGAGGACGGCAGGGAAGGCATAAATGCGTTCAACGAGAAGAGAAAGCCGAATTACAAAGGTAAGTAATTTAATTAAGCTTAAGGAAATATTTTTTTGTTAAAAATATTTAATTTTGTTCCAAGGAGATAAAATATTATGGCAACTTTTACAAAAGCATATATCCCCTATAACGGATACTATTCAACTCCCTTTTGCCGGTGGCAGGGAAGTATGCAAAATGAAAACGCTATTGAATTAGGCGCAAAGACTGCGAGAAGATGGTTTCTCGAGAAAAAGAAAATTGATCCGGGCATTCTTGACTATCTGTATTATGGTGTCAGCATTACCCAGCATCATCTATTTTACAGTCATAACTGGGCAGCAGGCATGCTTACAGACAATAAAAAAAATCTGCCCGGCTGTATGATAAGCCAGGCATGCACGACTTCAACGACAATTCTTAATCTTGCGGCACAGGCGATAGAAACAGGCATGGTTAATACAGCTTTTGGTTTGATGTCCGACCGCACATCCAACGGCGCTCACACTATCTGGCCGAATCCGATGGGACCGGGCGGAGAAGTTATCCACGAGAACTGGTTGATGGACAACTTTAACAGCGATCCCAATGTTTTCCCGCCTCTTAAAATGGTGCAGACTGCTGAGAACGTGGCAAAACAAGAAGGATTCACTAAAGAACAATGTGACGAAGTAGTTTTAAGGCGGTATGAACAGTACCAGATGGCTCTTGCTAATGACCGCGCATTTCAGAAACGTTATATGTTTCCAGCTGAGGTAAAAGTCTCCAAGAAAAAGACCGTACTGGTCGAATTGGATGAGGGCGCAACACCCACCACTAAAGAAGGCCTGGCTAAACTGGGACCTGCTGAAAAGGGTGGTGTGCATAGCTTCGCGGCTCAGACGTTCCCCGCGGATGGTAACTGCGGATTCATTGTTACAACAAAGGAAAAGGCAAAAGAATTGAGCGCTGATCCCAAAATTGAGATCCAGATTGTTTCCTTTGGTTTTTCCAGAGTTAATCCGGGATTTATGGCTGCGGCTCCGGTACCGGCAGCACAGATGGCCCTTGCGAATGCGGGTTTAAAAATTACAGATATGAAAGCAATTAAGAGTCATAATCCTTTTGCGACAAATGACCTTAACTTCGCAAAGAAAATGGGCAATGATATAATGAAAATGAATAACTATGGGTCATCGCTGATCTATGGACATCCACAGGCTCCGACAGGCGGAAGAATCATAGCTGAAATGCTTGAGGAAATGTCCATGATTGGCGGCGGTTATTGTCTATGGACTGGCTGTGCGGCAGGCGATACAGGCGCGTCAATAATTTTCAAAGTAGGTTAAAAATACTGATAAATTAAATTGAATTTAAATCCCCGCTTTTTGCGGGGATTTTTTTAATGTAAAAGATCAGCTAAGATAGTAAACAAAAATATGTAATTATTGGTATTTAGTAAAGTAGACTATAACAGCAATAACAATAAGTATGACTGCTATAAGTAAAGGCATCAGGTTTTTTTTTCTATGCTGGCCGCTTGCTTTCCATTTTATGTCCTTAACAAGGGGTGCATCCGGATTTGCTACGGGCCGTCCGCATTTAGGGCAATCGCGTACCCATTCGTAAACTTCTTCACCGCAATGAACACATTTTGATTTTGATGGCATTTTAACCTCCATGAAATTAAAATCCTTGTTCCTTATCAAACTAGTCAAATTAAGTCAAGTGTATTTTACAATATTTTTTCGATCAAGAATTGTAAAATGAGTTGAATTTATTTGTGAAATATAAATTATTAACCCACTAAAAAATGAAAATACTATATATAGTATTATTAGAGCGATTCACGTTTGAGTGCGCATATCATTATAATACACTGATGCGTTTAAGATTGAAATAAGTTACAAAATTTTTGAGGACGCCTTTCAGGCCTGATGTAAAAGTATTTAAAAACAAGAGAAACTACCCAGGAAGGCCTGATTCCGCAAAAAATTATGTAACTTATTTCAATCTTTGGCAATTTTAGCCAATTATCTGAAAGTGAATAGGCAAAAGTTAATTGCTCAAAAGGAGAATTTTTTATGACAAAAATATATGTTTTCCCTGGGCAGGGTTCACAGACAATAGGAATGGGAAAGGAATTATTTGATCAATTCGCCTTTTTAATAAAACAGGCTGATCAGATTTCAGGTTATTCAATTAAGCAGTTATGTCTGGAAGATCCGGATAAAAAATTAAACAGCACGGATTATACTCAGCCTGCTCTGTATATAGTAAACTCGCTTATGTATCTGAAAAAAGTGCAGCAGTCCGGTAAACCGGATTTTGTTGCGGGACACAGCCTGGGAGAATACAACGCTCTTTTTGCAGCTGAAGTATTCGATTTTGCAACAGGATTAAAGCTGGTGCAGAAGCGCGGCGCAATTATGGCAAAAGCAGAGGGGGGCGGTATGGGTGCTGTAATAGGTCTTGAGCCTGAAAAGATTAAGGAAGTGCTTAAAAATACCGGGCTTGAATCAATTGATATTGCAAACTTTAATTCTCCGGGCCAGACTGTTATATCAGGCCCGAAGGCGGACATAGGTAAACTGACCGGCGTTTTTGAAAAATCAGGTGCAAGATTGTTTGTTCCATTAGCAGTAAGCGGCGCTTTCCATTCGCGTTATATGAAGCCTGCAAAAGAAGAGTTTGAAAAATATTTAGAGCAGTTTACATTCAAGTCGCCGAAAATTCCTGTTATTGCCAATTATACTGCAAAAAAATACGAAGACAATGTTATTAAGGAGAACCTTGCATCACAGATATGTAATCCGGTACGGTGGGTGGAAACAGTTATGTTTTTAAAGCAGCAGCCGAATGCTGAGTTTGAAGAAATAGGGCCTGGGAAAGTATTGACAAAGCTTATTGCTCAGATTTAAAGTATATATATGTGTTTTATCAGAGACTATTTTAAAATTTTTATAGGGGCAATAAGTGATTGAAAATAACTTTATATCTTTATATGAAAAGTTATTAATCAGCCCTGACAATGCAGACAAAGAATTTATTATAGCCGGGAAGACTTATAAAGAAGTATATGATCTGGCTTCCGGTATTGCAGAATTATGCAGAAAAACGAATGTTAATACTCTTTGTCTGTGCACTGAAAATAAAGCTGTAATTATTGCCTCTTTGCTAGCTTCAATCAATTGCGGCCCGTCAGTGCTTCTTCCGCATTCATTTGATAAAAGAACAATCAGAGAAATGAAAAGTGCTGCTGGTTTTGATCTGGTACTCTCGGATAAACCGGAGGAAATGCCATTGCAGCTTGAAGTCGTTACGCCTGACCAGGTAGGATTAAAAGGTAAGCCTCTTTCACAATTGCGCGATCCTGATTCTGTTTTTTTAAAACTATTTACAGGCGGTTCCACAGGTAAATCAAAGATATGGCAAAAGACACCTCGAAATATATTTTCGGAAGCGTTGTATCATTCAAAGGCTTTCAAGGTTTTAGAAAAGGATATTTTTATATCCACAGTTCCGCCACAGCATATATATGGCTTACTGTATTCTGTCATTGTCCCGTTCATTTCTTCTGCAAAAGTAATCGGACAGACCTGTGCATTTCCGCAGGAAATAATATCATCAATAAAGGTTAATTCAGGCACAATATTAGTCAGCATTCCGGTGCATTACCGTGTCCTTAAAAGCAGCTCTTTAAATTTTCCATCGCTTAGGCTTGCTCTATCTTCCGCAGGCAGTCTGGAATATGCAGATGCTGAATATTTTTTTAAAGAGACAGGAATTGCAATCGCAGAGATTTTCGGATCAACTGAAACCGGTGGAATAGCAATTAGATATAATTCCGGGCAGGAGAAAGCGTTAATGCCTTTTAAAAATATCGACTGGAAAATTCAGGATGGAAAACTGTCTGTACAATCGGACTTTATTTCTCCGGAATTACCAAGAGATGCTGAAGGCTATTACATAACAGAAGACAGGGTAGAGAACGCAGGTGAAAATAATTTTATGCATCTAGGACGGGCTGACGGTATAGTAAAAGTAGCAGGCAAACGCGTTGATTTAAAAGAGGTTGAGAATAAGCTGAAACAGATAATCGGGGTTGCAGATGCTGTTGTGATAGCATTGCCCGTATCAGGAGGCAGAAAGAACGTAATTGCGGCAATAATCGAAGGATGCCTTGACCATAAGACTGTAAAAAAGCGTGCCAAAGAACTTCTCGAACCATATGCTCTTCCAAGAAAGATTAAGATTTTAGAAAAACTGCCTGTAACTGCGGCAGGTAAATATGACAGGCAAAAAATTATGTCTTTCTTTAAATTGTAGCAGAGGCGGTCTTTCTCCTACAATGGATTGTCTTTCGTAATTTGCAGTATGTCGTGAAAATAGCGGTTGTTAAATTGACTTTTGATTTTACATGTTGAGAAAACAATTGTAGAGTTTATACCTGAATTTGTAAAAACAGCCGCTTTCTTTGCTGTTATTCTTACCCCCGCGAGATCGATTTTGCTGTTGGAGATGGATAGTCCTGTATTAGCTGTAATGGAGCCGCCTGTAATTGTGACTATTGAATCAAGTGCGTTGAATGCAGTATGACCGGATTCAATTAGAATATTTTCAATTTCAACCCATGAATTTGTAATTTTAATATTATTCACGTTTACGTCTATTATTTGTATATTCCGGCAGTTATTTAATTCAATTGTATTGTAATCTCCTTTGATGATCAAGTCTTGTTTTCTGTTTAATATAATGTTTTTTTTGTCAGATGATTGTTTTTTTTCCTGAATTTTTGGAGGCTCTGCTGAAAGACATTTAATGACAAGATCATTGAATTCATCCGGTTTTTCTATCATTGGATTATGGCCGAGTCCGGGCATTACATTTAGCCTTGAGTTTGGAATATTATAAGCAAGCATTTTGCCTGTTCTGAGAGGGGCAATCGCATCTTTTTCTCCCCAGATAATAAACAGCGGAATATTTACTTTATTTATCGGTTCGCTGAAGTCATCATAGATTAAAGCTGCTGAAGCAATTTTTTGAGGAGTTCTAAGCAGCCTGGATCTTAAAAACGAATTTTCAAGAATTAAGGATAGTTCTTTGGGTATTATTTGATCAGTTTTATCTATTAAATTCATTTCGATAAATTGATTTAAAATATCCAACTCATCGCTGAAAAGTTTATATTTGTTTATACTTGATATTTTTGTTGATGCAAGACTTTTT
>CAZJJK010000135.1:7058-7358 GCA_964546285.1 uncultured Treponema sp.
AATGCGGCTCTGTATAAAATACCTGCAGCATCAACAAGAATAAGGCGCTGCAGACTTTGAGTATATGTGCCTGCGTAACGTAGCGATATTGCTCCTCCCATTGAATGACCTATTAGATACATTTGCCCGTAAACATACGTGTCATAAATCCATTTTATCAGTGCAGCGTAATTTGCGGGAGAATAAAGAGCGTCGCCTTTATCTGACTTTCCGAATCCGGGAAGGTCAAAGTAGATCACCCTGTATTGTTTCTCTAGTACAGGAACAAGATCTTTCCATATATTTGAAGCGTCTTCTCCT
>CAZJJK010000136.1:0-6801 GCA_964546285.1 uncultured Treponema sp.
TTGTGTTTTGGGAAAAGTTTCTAAAAAATATCTTCAACAGAATTGGCAGCAGTTAATAAAGTTTTACTTATTTCCCGTCAGGCCCCTGAAGCTTGTTTTTATCCCGTCTCCGAAATTCCAGCCAGATTATGAGCACGACGGGAATCATAGCCAACTGGACTAACAAGTAAGCCTTGATCGGCCCTACACGGTCGGCCATAAAGCCCAATAGAGGAGCGGCAACGGCAAACATCACACTTTCCAACATAGCGCCAATAGAACCCATCGTCGCTCTCTGGCTATCTGAAAATTCCTTTTGCAGTATCGTCTCATTGGCGATAACACCCGTCCCGAAAAAAAGCGATGAGCTCGCCATAAGAAGAGGCGAGTGCGGACCGGGAAAAAGAGCGGCAATAGTCCCTACGATACGGCCATAGCTTCTGGAAACGATAAGAACAGGGAATTCGCCAAAACGATCAATCGCGCGACCAGATAAACGAAAACTCAAAGCGGCGCCCAAACTGGAAAGCAGTTTAGAAAAACCGAGCGCCCAGGCAGGCCACAACACGGCGAAAAACGCCGAGGAAAACTGATACGCCGACTCGCCTAAGGCGCCGGAAACGGCGCCGGCGCTCGCCACAACCACAATACGTTTTTTTGAGAAGAAAGCCTTGGCGGCGCCAATAAGATGCCGAAAGGATCCGGCTAGCCCTCTTTCCGCGTCTTTTTTAGCGTCGGCGTCCTTTATGGGGCCTGGTTCCACAATGAGAAAAGACAAAACCAAGGCCGCCGCCTGAGGCACTACCGACAGCCAGAGCACAATAGAAAAGGACCAATACGCGAAGGCACCGCCAGCGACCGCGCTTACAGCGGCTGCCAATTGGAAATAGGAGGAAAGTTTTCCCAGTATCTTGTGAAACTCTCTCTCACGGTCGGATAACTTTAGACTATCGTGCAAGAGCGCGTTATTGTTGCCTGAAAAGAAAGCCCGGCTTATACCCTCTAAAGCGGCTCCAATAAACAGTATTATGGAGCCAGCTCCGCTTCCCGCGATAGCGTACGCTAAAACCGAGGCAAACCCGGCGATCTGTCCGTATATTAATGTGGGGCGTCGCCCAACCCGGTCAGACAAGAGGCCCGTCGGTACTTCAAAGAGAACGGAAGAAAACATGGTTACGCCGAAAACGCCCATGGCTAAAGCGTACGAACCGCAAATCCTCTGGAAACACAGGACGGCAACAGGGCCATAGAACCTAAGGTCCTCCAAAAAATTGAACCAAGAGAGTATCGTTATATTACGGACCGCGGTCGTTTCATTTTTCATGAACCGAAACAAACCAGGGTGAAGAATAGGATAATCACAAAATAAGTATACCAGGATTTACGACAAGCACTATTGAAAACGTCTAAGCCGATTGTCGCCCCACAAGATTTAGCGCTTATTAGTATCCATCGGCCGCACCGCTGCCAAAAAGCGCCCATTAGTCTCTACGCTAGCTATTAAAGTCCTCATATTTTTTGAAAGCGCGTGATAGTCATCTATATTTAAACCGACGCAAGAAAGAAGTTTACGCGGGATCGATACAGCCCGCGATTCAAGTTCCATACCAGCTTTCGTCAGGGCTACATGGACGCCGCGTTCATCCGCATCGCGACGTTTTCGGCTTACTAAGCCTTTTTTTCCCATACGCTTAAGCAGGGGCGACAAAGTTCCCGTATCCAGTTTAAGGGCGGCGCAAAGCTCGCCCACAGAACATTCTGTTTTTTCCCAGAGCACAAGCAGAACCAAATACTGTGAATATGTTAAGCCAAGGGGTTTCAATAGGGGCCTATACGCGGCCATGATTAAGCGTTCCATACGATAAAATAGAAAACACAGTTGATTGGACAAAAAGAGTTCAGGATTACTCACGACCAAGCTCCTCTTCAATAGCTTGTCTTATGTCCTTTGGCTCTACGACGGGGCCAAAACGCCGTACCCTCGTACCATCTTTGGAAACTAAGAATTTAGTGAAATTCCACTTCACCGCACCCCCTAGTAAACCAGACGCCTTGGTCTTTAAAAAACGGAACAGCGGGTGGGTATCGGGGCCGTTTACCTTAAGCTTGGCCATTACTGGGAAACTAACGCCATAGTTCAATTCGCAAAAAGAAATAATTTCCGCCGCCTCCCCAGGTTCTTGGTTAGCGAACTGATTACAAGGAAAAGCTAGTACAACCAAGCCCTTAGCCTCGTATTCCTTATGCAAAGCCTCCAAGCCCTTATATTGGGGAGTAAAGCCGCACTTGCTCGCGGTGTTAACGATTAACAGGACCTTCCCCTTATACTCGGACAGAGCTAATTTTTCACCCTTTATCGTTTCAACGCTATAAGCGAATACAGTTTTTTCTAGCTTCATGATGGTCTCCTATATATTTCGAACTATTATATAGTACACAATATATAAGTCATAGACAAGAGAATTGTCAGGCTTAACACACAATGAGAAGCCGAGCTTTTCATCAGTCCTAGCTATCTCGATCACTGACCGATGATCGTTGACCTCTGGCGGCGCTTCCGTTATCCTTCCTGTCATGAAAATATGGATTAAATTGGGTCTTGGCGCCGCGATCGGTTTTACGCTGGGGTTTCTTCTGCCTCAAGATAATCCATTTATCCAATCCACTCTGGAATGGCTGGAAACGATGGTCATAAAAATTGGCCGCTATTCCTTAACGCCCCTCATCTTCTTTTCCTTAGCCATATCGGTTTTTGAACTACGCCAAGCCAAAAAGATGTGGGGAATCATTCTTATGTCACTCGCCCTTATCGCGGCGCCAGCTATACTATTGCCGGCAATCGGATTAGCGGCTGTTATCGCCTTTCCGCCAGCCCGAATCCCTATTTTAATTGAGGGCGAGACTATAAACTACGCGCTAGACCCTATTGGAGCGGCTGAGGCGCTTGTGCCAACTAACGCTTTCGCCGCTTTAGGCGGTGATGGCGACTACCTGCTACCTCTCGCGCTTCTCGCCTTCTTTTTGGGCGCCGGGCTTTCTTATGATCGATCCCACGCAAAACCGATAAGCGCTCTTATCGATTCACTGTCTAGAATTTTCTATTATGTGTCCGCTTTCTTTTCCGAAGTTATCGGAATAGGGATGATCGCGCTTGGAGCTTATTGGGCGGTTCGCTACCGGGCGGCTCTTGACGCTGAAGTTTTTAGGGATATTTTTTCGCTCTTGACTATTCTAGCTATTGTGATTGGCTTTATCATTCTACCGACTCTTTTATACCTCTTTGGCATCAAAACAAACCCTTGGAAACAATTATATGGCTGTATTGGACCGGCTATAGCGGCATGGTTCTCGGGTGACATTCTTTTTTCTCTACCCTTGGCTTTCCGGCACGCTAAGGAAAACCATGGCGTTAAAAGAAAGGTAAATACTCTTTCCTTTTTAGCGCATAGCGCTTTCGGCCGTTCTGGTAGCGCCATGGTCGCGGCGGTATCGCTTATTATTATAATCAAATCTTATTCCAGCCTTGGGGTAACTCTCTCCGATCTAGTCTTCATCCTGCTTCATGCCGGACTTCTTTCTTTTCTATTGGTACGTTTTCCCGGCGTTGGCGCCTTTGCCGCTCTTGCGATACTCTGCGCTTGGTTTGGTAGAGGCTTTGAAGCCGGCTACTTAATTCTAAAACCCATCGCTTTCTATCTAATTTCCGTTGGCGCTTTTCTCGATATAATGGTGGCTTCTCTGGCGACTTTCGCTTTAGGAAAGATCAGCGGTTTTCAGGAAGAGAGGGAGGCCAGGCACTTCATCTGACAATAAAGCTTTCCGCGCCGCGTTTTAACAAAGGGCTTTCAAAGCTTTGACAGAGTTTATTTGACTAAGGCTCCCATCGTTTAGTATCAATATACTCATGCCGATGTTACCTTCTGGTTTCTTAAAAGTTTTCCTGTATTTCTCAATCCTTTCCCTTGGCGGTTGGATTTTGGAAACGCTTTATCGCTCTTTTATAGAACGTCATTTTGTCAACGCCGGCTTTTTATCCGGGCCCTTTGTCCCAATTTACGGATTCGGCGCTCTCGCTATTTCAGCCATCGGGCAAGCCACACTGCGTCTCGCTCCAGTGCCCGCTTGGATAGCAATGATTCTGGCGCCTACTCTGCTTGAATACCTAAGTTCTCTCTTTTTAGAAAGACTGTTTGGTTTGCGGCTCTGGGATTATTCCAATGAGCGTTTTAATTTCCATGGTCGAATTTGTTTAAAATTCTCTCTTATTTGGGCGTTTCTCACGCCGGTGTTAATTTTCGGCCTAAACCCCTTAGTACTAAAACTACTAAAATTTACCGGTCCTTACATTGAACATTTCGCGGCCGGTTTTCTTATTTCATATTTTATTATCGATACCTGGCGTTCAGCGAAAACCGTTTTCAACTTCAAGGCTTTTACCGCTGATATAAAAGCGTTGATCGCGCAAGGCAAACACTTCCTGCCTTCCTTTGACAACCTTGACAGCCGACGCCTTCCTCTAGAAATTCTCCATCTTCTAAAGCCTTTAGCCTCCTTTCCCAACCTTGCTCGTGAATTTCTACCATCCTTGGAGGCGTTACCAGAATGGATACGTGACCGTATAGAACGGCGCATCAGCCGTTTGATTAAAGTAAAAAAAAGAGAGCCGGAAAATGATGAAAAGCGCTAAAATTTAGGTATATGAAACGCTTTCAACAATTTTATCATGATTCGCCCTTTGTCACGGTTTGTGCTAGTCGTGCGATGGTCCGAGATCAGATAGTAAGTCGTGGCATTCGCGATAAACGGGTACTAAAAGCCATGCTGGAAGTGGAGCGGCAAAGCTTTGTTCCGCCAGAAGCTTATCCTTTCGCTTATGCTGATACGCCATTACCCATCGGTTTTAATCAAACCATCTCACAGCCTTATATAGTCGCGCTAATGACGGAACTCCTAGCGTTAGAGCCAAGCGACAAAGTCTTGGAAATAGGGACCGGATCAGGATACCAAACCGCTATCTTGGCTTCAATCGCGGAAATTGTTTATACAGTAGAACTTATTGAAGAGCTTCACCTTAGGTCAAGCGCGGTCCTTCGTTCTCTCGGCTATAAAAACATACACAGCATAAGGGGCGATGGGTACTCCGGACATCCCGATGCCGCTCCGTATAATGCCATTATAGTCACCGCCGCGCCCCCAACGCTTCCAGACAAGCTTAATTCCCAATTAGCGGTTGGGGGCCGCATGCTCATACCGATTGGGGAAACAAAGCAAACCTTATACCTTTTTAGTAAGACCCCCGATGGTAGTCTATCCAAGCGGGAAATATTGGCTGTTAAGTTCGTTCCCCTAATACATTCAGGCGAAAAGGCTCCACCCCTACGCTAATATATTGATTACTAACTGCTGCCAATTTTGTTGCACATGTATCTTCATTTTTAGAAAAGACATGAATAAGTACCATCACAGGTCTTAAGTCGGAACTAGTACTAAGCGGGCTAGTAAAATCAAAGCATGGATTCGTAGTCTCGTCGTTTCCATTGCTTTTCGATAATTAGTATCTTAAATCTTCAACAAAATTGGCAGCAGTAAATATTGATTACGGTAAAAAGACGAGATAAGCTTTATTTTATGCCCGACAATGATAAAACGCATGAACAAAACCGGACTCACTATTATTGTGTTTTTGACTCATCTGAACGGTACATTGTCTGGGCTGAAAACGAGGCGGCGGCGCGAAAACTTTGTATCGCTGACACCGGCCGCGTTCCAAACTTTGTTCTCACCGGTCAATCATCAGTTTCCGCCACACCGATAGTAGCCGATCAAAAACGGCTTTTTGGTATTTTTCCCATTGCCGGTCTTGTTTGTTTTGCGTGGTATGTCATCATTGAACCGCTTTTTGGGGCTCTTTTACCGCTTCCTTTGGATGGCAAAGATTTATTGCTAAACGGTTTTTCTCATGGGATACTCTTGGCCGGAGCGCAAGTTCTCAACGTTTTCGCGCTTACTGTCTTAATCTTGGCTACTTATGGCGACCCTCGCTTTAGCGGGAGACTTCATTTCGCCGCTCTCAATGGCCTTATAGCAGCCTTAATTGGCGCCTTCATAATAGCTTTTACCGATTTTGGCGCTGGCCAGGTTTTTTCGGATTCCAATCAAGTTATCGGTTTTGCTTATTTCTTCCTTGTCGCTTATACTCCTATATCCGCACTTGTCACAGGACGCTTTCTCGGCGTTGTAAAGGGCGACCATTTCAAGCCTTTGATCACGGCGATGCGCCGTCAGCCTTACCTTGTTGAATTTCTGGCCTTAGCCGGGCTCCCCGCTATCGTGATTAACGCTGAAATAGCCCGCCAATTATTGCTTATTCCGATAGAGCTGATTCGTTCCGATCTGTCAGCCGGCGGTTTAGGCTTGGGTACGGAGGTCGCCGTTCTATTCTTAATCGTTTGGGGTATTCCGCTCTTCGCCTTATTGCTCTATCCAGCCTACACCATCGATATTCATTCAATCCAACAAGGTATATTGGACAGGACACTTCAGCGAAGACCAAAGTTCATTAAGCCTTTCTATTCCGCGTATCTTTTTTACTTAGTCAGCCTTCTTCTAAACATCGCTTTCCCTTACATAAAAACCATTATTATTTCGATATTTAATCCTACCTAAATTGAGCGATAAATTCTCCAAAGCTATTTGGCGCTTCTTTTTCTACGCTTTATACGGGTCGCTTCTCAGAATTCCAGTAAACCTATCAAAAAATCCGAGTGTTCAGCCCCAAAAACCACCATGATTGCAAATTTCAGAGATTACCGGAGTTGCCAA
>CAZJJK010000137.1:0-4389 GCA_964546285.1 uncultured Treponema sp.
GGGGAGGTCCCATGAAAAAACGCGCGCCGCTGGCCCGTTTAGTTCTGGAAGATGGATCGGAGTTTATTGGCCGGTCCTTTGGCCGCGCCCGGTCCCAAGCCGGCGAGGTCGTATTCACCACAGGCATGACTGGTTATCCACAATCGCTGACCGACCCCAGCTTTAGAGGCCAGATATTGGTAGCGACGTATCCTTTGATTGGCAATTATGGCATTCCACTTGACCCCAAAACCCAGACGATGGCTGTTGACAGCTTTGGTATTCCGCGTTTTTTTGAGTCCGATCGCGTACAGGCGGCGGGTTTTGTGGTGGCGGAAGCCTGCGACGAGCCAAGCCACTTCACGGCTGGCCTTAGCTTATCGGCCTGGCTGGATAAACAAGACATTCCCGGTCTGGCCGGAATAGACACTCGTTTATTGACTGAGCGGTTGCGAGAACACGGCACCATGCGTGGTAAAATACTAGTAGAGGGGAGCAAGGATACGACTTTCGCCTCCGGCGACATGAATCATCCAGTTTCCGATGTTTCCCCCAAAAAAGTCAGCGTTTATACCCCAGCTATCGCCAAAGGGGAAACGGCCGCTGGCTTGGCGGATACGGACACAAAGCGCCGCGTCCGGATCGCGCTGGTGGATTGCGGCGCCAAAGCGAATATCCTGCGCTGCCTCCTGGATAGGGGCGTGGAGCTTATTCGCGTGCCATGGAATCACGATCTTTCGTTATTGGATTATGACGGCGTATTCCTATCAAACGGCCCCGGCGATCCTAAAGCCTGCGGCAAAACCATAGCCAGTCTCAGACGGATCATGAACGATGACAAGCCTATCTTCGGCATCTGCTTGGGGAACCAGCTATTGGCTCTCGCCGCCGGAGCGGATACGTATAAGCTGCCGTATGGGCACAGAGGACAAAATCAACCCTGCACCTTAGTCAATTCGAAGCGTTGCTATATCACTAGTCAAAACCACGGCTATGCCGTCCGAGGCGAAAGCCTGCCGTCAGGCTGGGAACCCTGGTTCATCAATGCCAACGACGGCACCATAGAAGGCATCCGCTCTCTCCACTCCCCCTTCTCAGCCGTTCAGTTCCATCCGGAAGGCTGTCCCGGTCCGCGTGACAGCGAGTTTCTCATAGACGCCTTTCTGGATCAGGTCCGCGAGCGCTTGAGCGGCAAAAAAAACGGCGACTTCCCCGAAAACAATAACAAGCCGCGAAAACCGGGATGTGGAGGCTCGCTATGAAAAAACCGGAAAAGGTTCTCGTCCTTGGTTCCGGCGGATTAAAGATAGGACAAGCCGGCGAATTCGATTATTCCGGTTCCCAAGCGCTTAAGGCTCTGCGCGAGGAAGGCGTCAAGACCATACTGATCAATCCAAATATCGCCACGATCCAAACTAGCGAGGGCATGGCCGACGCTACCTATTTTTTACCGGTAAAGCCTGATTTTGTGCGTGAGGTAATAGAGAAGGAAAAGCCAGACGGTATACTCCTATCCTTTGGCGGCCAGACAGCCTTGAATTGCGGCGTCGCGCTTCATCGCGACGGAACCTTATACAAACATGGGGTGGCGGTACTTGGCACACCGATACGCGCGATAGAAGAAACCGAAGACCGCGAACTTTTCGCTAATAAGCTGAAAGAAATAGGCGTTCTTACGCCGCGCAGCGTCGCCGCCGTGGATACGGACGCCGCCGAAACGGCCGCTGAAGCGATTGGCTATCCGGTGATGGTCCGCGCGGCCTTCGCTTTAGGGGGATCCGGATCGGGGCTCTGCCGCGACCGCGTTGAATTGCGTCGCCGCTGTGATCGCGCTTTCGCTCATTCTCCGCAGGTTTTGGTGGAAGAGTGGCTGGGCGGCTGGAAAGAAATTGAATATGAGGTGGTGCGCGATTGTTTTGACAACTGCGTCACAGTCTGCAATATGGAAAATTTCGATCCCCTGGGCATACATACGGGCGAAAGCATTGTCGTGGCGCCCTCCCTGACCTTAAGCGACAGCGAATACCATAAACTGCGCCGTATCGCGCTTGACGTGATACGACAACTCGGCATAGTCGGCGAGTGCAATATACAATATGCCCTTGATCCAGCCTCCGAGGATTATCGCGTTATCGAAGTAAACGCCCGTTTATCGCGGAGTTCCGCTCTCGCGTCCAAGGCCACCGGCTACCCTTTGGCCTTTGTCGCCGCCAAACTAGCCCTGGGCTATGCGCTTACCGATATTGAAAACCGTATCACCAAAGTAACTAAATCCTGTTTTGAGCCAGCCCTAGACTACTGTGTCGTTAAAGTTCCGCGCTGGGATTTATCCAAATTCAAAAATGTCGATGTCCGTATCGGCAGCGAGATGAAATCAGTCGGCGAAGTAATGTCTATCGGCCGAAGCTTTGAGGAGGCTATCCAAAAGGCGCTACGGATGACCGGCATTGACAGCCCCGGCTTAGCCGGCGAGGACGAATATCTTGGCCGTTCCTTTAAAAACCTAAAAGACGCGCTTACCAAACCGACCGATCGCCGCATCTACGCTGTTTACCGCGCGTTAATGGAAAACTGGTCAATTGACCGCATCCATAAGCACACGGGAATAGACCGCTGGTTTCTCGCCAAACTGGCAAAGCTTGCCGAAACTGAAAAAAGACTCCGCCGCGCGGAAAACGACAGGGCGCCGCTTTTGCCGGATCGCGATCTGCTACTCCATGCTAAAAAACAAGGTTTTTCCGATGATCGCGTTGGCGAACTTACTGGTTTTTCAGGCGCTCGTATCCGCGCCTTACGGGAAGAATACAGAATACGCCCTGTCGTTAAGCAGATAGACACTCTAGCCGCCGAATACCCAGCGCGAACCAATTACCTCTACTTAAGCTATAACGGCCAAAGCGATGATGTCACCCCCGCCAACCGTGGCGTGATGGTGCTTGGATCAGGGGTCTATCGTATCGGCAGTTCTGTGGAATTCGATTGGTGCTGCGTTAACGCCGCCGCCACCGCCCGTGATTTAGGCCACCATGTAATCATGGTTAACTGTAACCCGGAGACGGTAAGCACCGACTACGATATTTGCGACCGGCTTTATTTTGAGGAGCTGAGCTTTGAGCGAATTATGGACATCTATGAGGCGGAACGGCCCGACGGCCTTATCTTGTCCATGGGCGGACAAACGCCGAATAATTTAGCCTTGAAACTATATGACGCGGGCGCGTTGGTATATGGGACCCGTCCCATTTCCATCGATATGGCTGAGGACCGACATAAATTCTCCGCTCTCTTGGACCGCTTGGGTATTGAGCAACCCGAATGGAAGGAGCTCACCGAACTGAAATCCGCCAAGGCCTTCGCCGCCAAAGTGGGTTATCCTGTCCTAATCCGACCCAGCTATGTCCTCTCTGGGGCCGCCATGAACGTGGCCTGGGATGACGACAGCTTGTCTGGCTTTTTGGATCTGGCGGCCGACGTATCCAGTTCGCATCCGGTGGTCATCTCCAAATTCGTTGAGAATTCGAAGGAAATAGAGGTGGACGCCGTCGCGAGGAAAGGCGAACTCCTTTTCCACGCTATCACGGAACACGTTGAAAACGCCGGCATCCATTCAGGCGACGCGACGGTGGTCTTGCCGGCCCAGCGGCTTTATATTCAAACTATTCGTAAAATCCGCGACATCGTCTCACGTATCGCCCAGGAACTGGAAATTACCGGCCCCTTCAATATTCAATTTTTAGCTCAAAGGAATAGAGTCCGCGTAATAGAATGTAACCTACGCGCCAGCCGCAGTTTCCCTTTCTGTTCTAAGGTCAGCCGCGTAAATATGATCGACATGGCCGTACGGGCTATGCTGGACGCGCCCGTTCAAAAAACCATAAGCTCGGCCTTAGAGCTGGATTGGGTCGGCGTGAAAGCGGCTCAGTTTTCGTACTCCCGCCTTCACGGCGCCGACCCCGTCTCCGGTGTGGAGATGGCCTCCACCGGCGAGGTCGCCTGTATCGGCACGGACCTGGATGACGCTTTCATGAAAGCGCTACTGTCCGTTGGCTATAGTGTTCCCCAGAAACGTATTCTTTTATCCACCGGACCGTTGGAAGATAAGCTGGAATTTCTATCATCGGCACGGCATCTAAGCGAGATGGGCTATGAGCTTGTCGCTTCCCATGGCACGGCGAAATTCCTAGGCAAAAACGGCGTGCCCGCCAAGGCTCTATATTGGCCGCTGGAGTCTAAGGAACCAAATATTGCCACGGCGCTTAAACAGCGTGAAATCGATATGGTTATCAATGTCCCCAAAAACAACCGCCAAACGGAACTTAAAAACGACTATTTGATTCGTCGTTTAGCGGTGGACTTTGATATTCCACTATTCACCAATATTAAGGTTGCCCGTCAATTCACGGAGTCTCT
>CAZJJK010000137.1:4489-6637 GCA_964546285.1 uncultured Treponema sp.
ACACTTCGGCATCGCCATAACGTTCGGCTCTATTCAAAAAGGTATTAAGTATGCCAAAAGACATGCGCCCAAGCGCTTCCTTGCTTTGGTTGCGGTGGACGCGGAGATCTAGATCTACCTGGGCCATAGCGCCAATACCAGCCAAGCGGTGAACATCGATAAGATGCCCTAGCTCAACGCCGTAGCCGACGGAAAAAGTTAAGCGTTCCAACAATTTTCTACGGCCGGCATATTCACCGGATAGGGGCTGAACAAATCGAGCCAGTTCCGGGTAAAACAGCGAAAACAGCGGCCTTACCAAGATTTCGGTAACCCGTCCGCCGCCAGAAGCCGCTATGGCGCCGCCTTGACGGATAGGCCGCTCATAAAAAGCCTTAACATAGGAAACGCGATCATCCTCCAGCAGCGGCCCGACCAAACCGTACACGAATTTCGCCTCGATATTAGAGATATCCGCGTCTACCCATACTATGATATCGCCTTCCAGCACATACAGGCTTTTCCAAAGATTTTCGCCCTTTCCTCTATAGTTTCCGTGTTTTGACAGTATATGAGCGGCCTCATAGACATGGGCTCCATAGCGCTCAGCCACCTTAAGGGTATTGTCCTTTGAACCGGAATCGATAACGGCGATTTCATCAATAAGCGGGAAACGGTCCATAAGCTCGGTTCGCATAACGAGTATTTCCTTGCCTATCGTCGCTTCCTCATTTAAGGTGGGAAAAGCGACTGAGACGCGAACCCGTTTTTGGGTTTTAAGCCTAACCAAGCGTTCCAGATCGGCAAAACGCGAATGATGCCAAGTCCGGTCCAGCAGAGAATCATCCGCGGGGTTCACGCTTTATCTCCTTTTAACTCGATGCTCGCTTTCGCTAAATCTCTCATTAAGCGGCCGTCGCTGAGGATGGCGAACAATAAACGCTGGCCGCTCTCCAGAGAAGCGATATCCAATTCATCCGCCTCCAAACCTTCCGTACCTGACGCTAAAGCTAAATACGCGGCCGGTATCCTGCGGGCGGTTAAAAAAGAGGTTGGATCGGGAACATTCTCTTCTTTAATCCTAATTTTCAATTCTTTCATCCACGCCCGTAGGCCATCTAAAAGTCGGTTATTCAACAAGGGATCGCCGACAGGAGCATGGCCCACAACGCGGACCTCAACCTGGCCACCGCTTTCCTTTACGGCGTCCTCGGCGGTGGCGATCGCGGCGTTTTTCGCCATTTCCAAGACCTCGCGGCTAGCCGATTCCAATTCGATATCAACCACGCCTTCCGTTGGGATATGGCCAAACCCCAAGCCGGCCTCGATACGGTTGAGTCGGCAAACCGTATCGCCCTGAGCATCCCAGCGAACCCCGCCAAGCCGCCGAGCGACCGCCACGGCGGCATCCACCGCGGAGGGTTGCGGCGCCTCAGCGTTTTTATTGGCGGCGACACTGCGTATCCGCGTCGAAATCCGATAGGTGCCAAGCGGCTTCGGCGATATCCCCCCTAGCTCCAAACCGCGCAGGCCCAAAGCCGCGAAAGGCGCGCGACCGGGATCCTCTATCAAGCTGTCAAAAATTTCCCCAGAGGGATCGTCAAGAGCGCCTACGTAAAATATCAATAAAAGATCGGAAGCGGGCCGTAAAATGCTTTCCTTAATAGCCTCCAGCACAGACAAGAGCCCAGCCACGCCGAGAGCATCGGCTAAACCGGCGCCCCTAGCGTACTGGGTATCCACCCGAGCCAAGCTGGCTAAAGGATGCCAGCGCGCGCTGGCGACATCCGCGAACAGCAGAAAGGGCTTTGTGCCTGGCGGATCATCCGCTTTTACAAGCACCATGATCTCGCCGCGCTCGCCCACAGCTGAAGCGAAACCCATGGCCGACAAACGTTCCAGAATAAAGGCCGCCCGACGCTCCTCTCTTTCCGTAGGCGACGCTTGCTGGGCAAACAACAAAGCATCCGTTAAGAATCTATCGGCTAGGGGCGACACCGCTTGTCGCGTCAACGCCCGGCCGGCGCGTTTAGCGAATCCTGAAAAAGCGCGAGCGGTATAGTCTTTGAGGTTTTTAAAGAAACCCATCGATACCCCCTCGTTATTAACTCCGCTATACACCATACACGGCTAAGGCCGACAACGCAAGAAGTTAATATTTTCATCATA
>CAZJJK010000138.1:0-6305 GCA_964546285.1 uncultured Treponema sp.
GCGGTGAGCTTGCTGTTTGGGTGGAATGGAAACGAAGGGCAACGCCTTTTCTCTATTATTTTATTCCATCATCGCAGGGAGCGTCATCATCTTTCAGCCTAGCGGTTTCAGAGGCGAAAGACTTAGCGCAGGCATCAAGCTCCTCTTTAGTGGCAGGGCGCCGTTTTTTATCCTGGGCTTCTTTCTCTTCCACCGCTTTTTTCCCCTTTGCTTTATCGCCCATATAAAGCAACCTCCTTTGTCAAACTCTTAACTTTAGCGGAAAAAAGCGGACCGAGGTTTACCCGGTCCGGCTTTTTAATCCCTTATTGACTATTGACGAGACGCTAAGCCCGAGGCTTTAAATTGAGTTGAAACATACCGGTTCGCGTCTCCGGTCTGTATTTTGACCGTGATCAGTTTTGTGGTCGCGGGTAGATCGATAAAGTCGAAAATCACATTGCGGCCGACAATGCGATATTTGACCATGTTTCCCACATCGGCGGCGCCGACCAATTTAATGACTTCGCCATTGGCGGTAATCGTTTCGCCGGGTCCAGCCGCGGGAGCTGTTACGGGAACCGCTTCGGCGTCAGCCTCGGTTTCGGCGGCTTCCTCGGCTGATGCGACCTGATCTGAAATGACGTAAATCTCAAAATAGGTCTTCATGGCCTCATTTTTAGCCACGGCCCATTCAATCTCGCGTATCGGCATATAATCGATATACACCACTAAACCCTTACAGGAACGGGCGACGACTGTAGGCATAAAGCGCTGGGAATCTAGATTGAACTTCGTTTCGTAAATATTCTCCCAGAATCCGGTCGGGGAAACCGAGTTATCGTCCACAAAGTCGTAGGCTGGGTCGGTATTCCGGCTATAGCTTTCCTCGCCGCCCATGGCGAACACGCCTACCGAGGCAAGCACTAGAACCGTCGCTATAATCGCTTTCTTCATCGCGGGATCCTCCGTATCTAATACTTCTATTAGTACGCGATGCGGGCGCTCTTGTCAAATCATCAGCGGCTTTTATGAGCGCGGAATTTATGGCGCACGCAGTAAATCGCGCGGTTTTGACCCCTGAGAGGGCCCAACGATGCCGCGCTCTTCCATTTCCTCCACTAATCTAGCCGCGCGGTTGTATCCTATCTTCAGCCTCCGTTGAATATAGCTGGCGCTGGCCTTCCCCTGCTGCATGACTATTTCCAAAGCCTTTTCATAGAGCGGATCGTCGCCGTCGCTGAATAGAGTGGGCTCGTTTTCCTCTTCCTCATCGTAAAATATTTCCTCATCTATATAGTCAGGTTCACCGAGGGTTTTCACGTATTCAACCACGCGTTCCACCTCCTCCTCGGAAACATACGCGCCTTGCATACGGATCGGGAAGGGGTCCCAAGCGCTGGCAAACAAAAGATCGCCGCGGCCAAGCAACTTCTCGGCGCCAACCATATCAATAATGATTCGCGAATCCATTTTTGACGCGACCATAAAGGCGATACGGCTGGGTATGTTGGCCTTGATAAGCCCGGTAATCACGTCTATGGAAGGCCGCTGAGTCGCCAAAACCAGGTGGACGCCAACGGCGCGGCTCATCGCCGCCAAACGGGCCACGGTGGATTCCAACTCTTTGCCGGTGGTCGCCATAAGGTCGGCGAATTCGTCTATTACCACCACGATATACGGCAGTCGCTCAGCGGCCATCTCGCGTTCCTTAATCCGCTTGTTATAGCTGCGGATATCGCGCACGCCCATGGAATCCAAGAGAGAATAGCGCCGTTCCATCTCGTAAATACAGTATTGTAGGGCTTGGAAAGCGCGTTTAGGCTCGGTGATGACCGGAGTCAGAAGATGCGGGATATCGTTATACAGTTTGAGCTCAACAATTTTTGGATCGATGAGGATAAGACGGACTTCCGCCGGCGAGCGCTGGTAGAGGATGGAAAGGATCATCGAATTAACGCAGACCGATTTCCCCGACCCGGTAGCACCAGCTATTAAAAGATGCGGCGTTTGAACCAGATCCAGCGTTTGAGCTTCACCGCTAATATCCTTTCCAAGAATAACAGGTATTTCCGCGTGCTTAGAGCTAGCTTTGAGCTCCCCTTCTATCATTTCGCGGAAACTGACTATATTGCGTTTTCGATTTGGCACCTCAATACCGACAGCGTGCTTCCCGGGTATGGGCGCGACAATACGAATTGACGAGGCGGCGAGCCGCAACGCTATATTGTCCTGCAAATTAACTATTCTGGATAACTTCACGCCCGGAGCGGGCAGTATTTCAAACATAGTGATAACCGGCCCCTTACGGATTCCGGTTACTTCCGCTTGAATCTTAAACTCCTCCAGCGTATTCTTAAGGATGACGGCGGCGTCTCGCGTTGCTTGATCAATTATCCAATATTGTCCATCCGGGTAATTTAGAAGAAGCCCATCAATCGGCACCTGATAATTCTGCCGCTTTTTCCAGGCGGGCACATAGGGCTTGGGAGCGGCTTGCCCTCCGCTGGCGGCAGCCAACGTGCGGCTCTTCAACTCAGCGGCTTTTTCAGCTTCCGCTAAGGCTTGGTCCACATCGGCTTTCAGTATATTTTTCTTTTCCGGCTCATTTTTATGTGCCGGAGGATCCATTTCACTACCACTCTCGAATTCCGTGATAGCTTCCAAGCCCTCGTCATCTTCTTCTACGCCAGCTTCAATTTCATCCCAGTCTACATCCTCGGCCTCACCGCCTTGGTCTACACCGGCTAACGCTTCCTCATCCGCCAATACAAACTGGCCGAACTCTTCCATTTTCAAGCTTTTATCTTCACTGAGCGTCGGTTTCGGCGCGAAGCCAAAAGACTCTGGTGAAAAACGCGTTTCATCTCGGGCGCCTTGCTTTTGGCCGACTCTATCGGACAGGAGCGGGCTATCGGCGGTTTCGGCCTTTAGGCGTTTTAGTTCCACATCGGCTTCCGCTTTAAGGCTGGCTAGCGGCAACGCTTCACCCGTCCGCCAATCCGGAAAACGACTGGCCGACGGCGAAGGCGCCGCTACATTAACAGGAAAGCGCCCCTTGGATGGAATACGTTCTGGCTCTCCAGCGGGAGAATAAACGGACTGGCTGGGCGTTTGGTTCCGCGTATCGGCTTTAGCGGCTATTTCAGAAACAGGTGGCCGGTCGTTGGGAGAAGGCAGATAACGTCGTCCAAGCGCTCTCTCCGGCATATGCTTGGAACGTTCGCTTATGTTAAAAAGAAGACCCCGCAACGAAAAGATTAGAACCACTTCTACAGCCGCGGCGCTGATAATTATGGACCAAGCCGCGATTAGCCCTATAGACCATAAGCCGCCGTTAATAAGGCCGGCTCCGAATAATACCGTCAGGAGCGGCAAGACGGCCAACGCGAACAGAAACAAACGCTCTGGGCGGTAGGATTTATCGGCTAAAAGCACAGAACCGGCGGCGAGATAGACAGGTATAAGAAAGGAGGCGTGGCCATATATAGCCAGCAACCAAGCGCCTGGCAACATGAACCAGGAAATTACGCCGAATAAGGCCACGCTTATTGACGCCGCTAAGGCGACGGCGATAACGCCCAGTATAATGGCGCCAATCACGGAGGCTCGTCTTGGAGTTGATGTGGGAACATTCGAAAAAGGCACGAAAAAACGGTCCTCCCATGGTAAGTATCGGCATTAATAGGCCGCGATATGAAATCGCCTTGATAAATACATACTTATACAATAAAACCGCGAAAACTTCTTGAACCAAAACAAGCGTCTTTCGCGACGAATATAAACCACATGAAATTCAGAGACCGGGGATAGTCGTTTCGATAAGTGAAGAAATAAGAGTTTCCGGATTCTCCCCATAATATAAAAACCCATATACAGCGGCGGCGGCCAGGACCGCCTTAACATATTCCCGTGACTCCTTGAACGGCACCATTTCCAAAAAAAGGTCAAGTGGAGGTTCGGGTTCCGCTTCTCGCCAACGCCTGACACGCGTCAGACCGCCATTATAAGAGAGCAGTCCTAAAAAAGGACTAAAAGAACGCCGGCTGAGATCGGCCAAATACCAAGCACCTAGTTGAGTATTAACACCGGGATCAGTCAGATTAAGAGCGGTCTCATCAATATCCATCTCGCCGTTCCGTCTAAGGCGAGACGCGACATCCGCCGCTGTACTTTCCAGCAATTGGGACAAACCGATAGCTCCAGCGCTTGATACGGCGTCCGAGGAAAAATAACTTTCCGTACGCACCAAACCGTACAAAAGCGCTTCCGATATATTCCAGCGCCTTGATGCCGCTCTTATTTCTTTCGCGTAAGCGCGGGGGTAAAGGAGTTCCCAAAGCTGGCGGGTCATCTTAGCGTCATCACGCTGATAGGCGAAGGAGGCCAATCGTATGGACGAATCCGCTAGACCAGCTTTAGCGAAAGTTTCCGACAGCTCTATAAGCGCGGCGCTTTCAAGCGTTCCGGATAAGGCTTCAGCCCTTGCGTACGCTTCATCATACAGCCCGAAATCCATAAAGCCGCTGATAAAAGCGTATTCGTTTTCAGATTTAGAAATTATAGCCTTTCCAGAGCTGAAACGCGGCCGCAAGAACTCCCCTAACCTGTAGGAAGCCAAACTACGATAATACCAAGAAGCTCCCTCGGCGGCGACGCAAATATGATAGTAATAGCTAGCGGCGGCCGCCGCCTTTGTTTTTTCATCCTTTTCACTGAGCCGTAGCGCTCCATTTTGACCAAGATACCCTAGTTCCGTCGCCCGCCCAAGCAGATATGCGTACCGGGCGGTAACTTCAGGCGTCGCGTAAGGGAGGACCATGGCAAAAACGGTCAAAAGAGCGGACCAATTTTTTGAAACGATTAAATCCGCCGCCAAATCCTCTAGAAAATCATTAAAATACTCGGGATTATCCCAGCCCGGCGCTAGGGAACTTAACCATTCCAATGCCGCCAAGGGAGCTAAACGCCTAGCCGTATCCAAAAGATACCACGCGCACGCGTCCCTCTGCTCGCCCGGAGGAGCGAAAGGCAGAGCGGTCGCCAAATGCCGCTCCGCCATCTGAAAATCACCAAGCTGGCGCCGTAAACGAGCTGAGTAAAACATAAGACGATAACGCGGCTCTATTGATAAGGCGGCATCCTCCAGTAAGCGTTTCTCAAAATAAGCGATCCCCTTCTCTGGGTCGGTATATTGGAAGGCCTTACCCAAATCGCTTAAAAGCTCCGGATAATGATAAAAAAGCCCCTCATCCTCTGACATGACATAATTGAACCGCCTAAGGGCTTCACTATACCAGCGATCATATATAGCTATCCTACCGGCAAAAGCGTGACCGCTTTTTGTGGATAAAGAAAGAGGATCAAGCACCGCGAGCAATTGATACACGCGGTACTTTTCTTTATCCATCTCGCCTTCCAAAAAAAGTTCCTCAAGGCAATACGGCCAGCAAACAGCTTTATCATCTTTATTGGCGAAGGCGATAATGAGTTTCTCAGCGGGAGACAGTTCAGTTTCATATACTTGATTATAGAGGGCATCTAGCGCGGCCTTATCGCCAAGTCTCGCCAAACAAAGGGCGGCTACAGCGCGTATCGAGTCTTCTCTGGGGTATCGCAGGAGTAAGGCTCGTGATAGTTTGAGCAGTCTATTGAGTCCTTCCTGGTCATAGATATCATTTTTACTTATTTCGATTGGCTTAAGCCCAAACTCCTGAAAACCCCGCGCCACAAACGATAGTAAAACCGCGCTGGCCTCATCCCGCACTTGCTCCGAGCCGAATTCAAAGGCCAATTCCATTAAACGAGAAATAGCGTGGGTATTCGCGCCATTTTCAATCAAGCATAGTGCCACATAGTATGGCGCGTCAGCGCCAAGCCGTTTAAATTCGATAAGACGTTCAAGGGGCGCTTCCGTAATAAAATCCACCGCTCCACGTTTAAGACGAGCATATACTTCCATTTGAGACAGGTCTAAAACTTCATTTACCCCGCACCTAGCGAGGCTAATGACAGAGAATACCAATACCGCTAAATGTACGGCGCTAGTTTTTAGGCGGAACCAGTAGGTGTTCACCCGAAATGATGAGATCGGGATTCTTGATCGCGTTAAAGCGGACGATTCTTGGGTAAAGCCACGGATTGCGATAGAAAGCCTCCGCTATATCCCATAACGTATCTCCCCATCTTATCTTATAGCGGTAGCCTTCTTTGGGGATAACGCTGGGTATCTTATATGATTTAACCGGCGCTGTCGGCCTTACCCGCTTGGCGGGTGTCGGCACGGGAGGTGGCGTTTCCTCTACCAGCACAGGCTCCGGCGCTGG
>CAZJJK010000139.1:0-6178 GCA_964546285.1 uncultured Treponema sp.
TAGCGGCGGCCAAGTTGGTTCGCCTAGTTCTACTGTTTGATGGTTCCATAGGTACTTGTCTGAGATATCTTCCGGTAAAAAAAGCTCTCGTTGGTATCGATAATTTTCGTTGGCAAAGGATTGAAGATATAACCGATCTGGGACAAATCAACACCTGGAATTGGACGTGGTAGGGGCTGTGGGGCATAGAGATAACGATCTATTGAATTATCATTAAAATATCATTATAATGATAATAGGAGTTGCATATGCCCATTATCCGACCCATTTCCGACCTTCGCAACAATTTTACAAGTATTTCCGCGTCTGTCCATTCCGATAATGAGCCTATTTTCCTCACAAAGAATGGAATAGGCGATATGGTTGTAATGTCCTTAAATTACTATGAAAAGCAACTCGCGAGAATTGAACTGTATCAAAAACTAAATCAAGCGCGAGAGGAAATTGCCAAGGGAGAAACGGGGAAAGACGCGCGTGAAGTGCTTAATAGCCTAATGGATAATGAAAGCAGTTAAATATACCGTCCGAATCTATCCAAGCGCGGAAGGGGATTTATTTGAAATACGGGATTATTTTCTAAACCAATTAAAAGTATCCCCAAACAAGCTATTTGAAAAGTTCTACCAAAAAATTGATGTTTTGGAAGAAAATCCATTTCTATTTCCCTTGGTAAAAGATGCTTATCTACATCAACTGGGCTATAGAATGATTTCCATTGATAATTTCTTGTTATTCTATATCATAGATAATAATGAAGTTCAAATACATCGCTTTTTATATGGCGGGAGAAACTACCTATCGATTCTGTAGAGCATATACTCGTATCCGAGGGGCCTGGTAAAAATCCATACTAATTACCCTTTACTGGAGGACCTATGAGAAAACGTTATTTTGTGTATATGGCGCTTCTAGCGTTCAGCCAGCCATTGTTCGCCGGCGGCACAGCCCAGGGACAACGGCATGCGGAATTAGCGGGAAAGCCGACTTATCCAGTAGAAGAACTGGAACTCGTCAAACCTATAACAATCAAGCTGCCTGATCCTGGCCTCCGGCACTATCAGGATTCAAAGGGCAATATGTTTGTCGCGGATATGCGGCAATTCGTTTTTTCCGGCAGCTCGGATGACTATGTATCGGATACGCTTGTGGTTCTGTTTCCCCGCTCTAATAGCTTACTTAACTTCTCGGTAGATTATGCTAAGAACCATTATGCGGTCGCCTCGCGTGACGATGACCTCTTATATTTTTTATCGTCCAATCTTTTAGTCGATGAAGACAACCATGTTTACAGTATAGATCTATCCACAGGCAATGTCCGTGACTTACGGCTCAACAAGCCCGCCTTCCTGTCTCTCTACCGCGGCGAGCCGCATGTGTGGTATAATTATGGTTATACAATCCAAGCTCTCTTCTCTAACGATGAGCCTTCAGCTCGCTATGAAATTCCTCGTCTAGTGGATGAACTGGATTGGGGAGCTTCCCCCTTCTTTCGATTTGGCCCTATGCAGCTAGCGGGTGATTATGTATACATGATCGACGCGGTCTACGGAAAATCCCCCCTGGAGGCCGTCATCGTAAAGCTGCCGGTTTTAGATTATTCGGCACCCACCGTGGGATACCATTTCACCAATCCTGATATGACGATAGAGGTGGTGACAGCGTATCCACTGTGTGATGTGTACTCGGATGGGGACACGGTTATTTGGAGCGATCGTGATTCCAATTTCTATATTCTTGACGAGGAAAATAAGACCATCCGGCAGTACTGTCTGCGCTTTGAGTCACAATTTAACGACGCGGCGGTTCTTCCGTTTGATACTCTCTATAGCACGTATTACCATAGCGAGGCCGGGCGCTTACTTGTGAATTTCCCAAGTGGTCCCGTGCTCTACTCTGATGACAGTACGGAGCCTCATCCGATACAACTGATGTACGATATCGATCTTGCCGAGGCAAAGGTGGTTCGTCTGGCTGTGTTGGTAGATTGCACTCTTGGAGCGAATATTCGTTACGTTCCCTCGCTGAAGGCCCTGGCCGGCATCGATACGCGTTTCGCGATGCGTTTGGAAGATCAGACCGACCTAGGCCAGGTTCAGACCTGGAATTGGACGTGGTAGAGGTTGAAGGAAAAGGGCTAGCCCACCAATCCGCGCGACTGTCTCGCCCGTTTGAGAGGCTTTCGCGGAAAGCTTGAAAGCTATAGTATCTAGCTGTTCCCGTGAAAGCGGTTTGCTTTCGCGAGACGCACTCTGGCGATAATATTGACAGTGAAAGCCCAAAAAACCGATACGGGAAAAAGTCGGTTGTCTGGGCTGTAAAGGATTTTTTATGAAGGTTCATCCACTCAAAAAAGCGGCAAATCCCGCTGGTTTACTGTCGGCGCTTTTGATTTTTGCCTCCTGCGTCCCAATTGGCGCTCAAACCTTGCCTCAGACGGATGTGCCCGCCTTGAAGGATGTTTTCGCCGAGGATTTCTCTATCGGCTGTCTCCTTTCCTACGCCCATGTCGGTTTTTCAACCGATCCCTCCGTTCCCGGGCAATCTAAACCGGTGGATTCAAGCGGCGGCGGCGGCCAGCTTATCAAGTACCACATGAATTCGATGAGCCCCGGCAACTGGATGAAGGCGGTATATATCGTCGATGTGGCTGGCAGCGCGGCGGCCTACAAAGCGGCCGCGACACAGGCGGAACGGGACCTGATCGAGGTCAACCCAAAAGTCGTATTCAACGGGAATATAACGGCTCAGCTCAACTGGGCGAAAAGACAGGGTTTTACCTTTCGCGGGCATACGTTGGTTTGGCATAACCAACATCCGGGGGCCGCTTTTTTTCGAACTGGCTACGCGAAGGACGGAGCCAGGCTGTCTAAAGAGAAAATGACCGAACGCCTGGAGAATTATATTAAGGAAGTTATCCGGATTCTCCATGAAGGCTGGCCGGGCCTGCTTTCCGCTATGGATGTGGTGAACGAAGCCGTAAGCGACAACGGCCAGGATCGAACCGCTAGCGAATGGTACCAAACCTTCGGCGACAACAGCTATGTCATGAAGGCGTTCGAATTCGCTCGCAAATATACCGTCCTCTACGGCGAGACGCGGATGAAGCTGTACTACAACGACTACAACACCCATCTGCCCGCCAAGGCTGATGGCATCGCCAGGCTCTGCGCGCCCATTTTTAAGGCTGGCTATCTGGACGGAATAGGCATGCAGGATCATGATCAGTACAATTCGCCCTCCGCCGAACAGTGGATCGCATCCTACGACAAATTCGATCCGATCTGCACCGAGATGGCGGTAACGGAATTGGATGTAAAGCCATCTTTCTCCTTTCCGTCCCTAGATGCTAATACCCAACAGGCAAATCAATATGCCCAGTTGTTCAAATGTTTCCTTGACCGTAGCTTTCTTTCCGGACGGGGAAAAATAATCAACGTTTCCAAAGACGGCTTAAACGATCAATGGGCCTTCGTGCCTAACGCATCCTTGTGGGACGCGAGGAATCAGTGTAAACCCGCTTTTTACGCCGTCACGGATGTGGCTCTCCATTACAAGGCTATCGTTTCGCTGATCGCTTCCGTGAGCGCGCTCAAAGAAAAGGACTATACGGCCGGCTCCTGGTCGGTTTTGGAAAAGGCCTTGGCTTCCGCTCAAGCGGCGATGGAAAGGAATTACTCATATACATCGTCGGCGGTGGACGCTTTGGCTGAGGCGAGGGCTTTGTTGAAGGCCGCTATGGAACAACTAGCGCCATAGAAGAATGAGCGGCGGCTGACGCTCCCGCCGTAAACAGCGGGTTTCAATGATTGGAAGGCAGCTTTCCATACCCCGGGCTTCTTCATTTTGGACTTTTCTAAAACGGCTTAATGAGGGAGCTCTATCCGCTTCAAACTAGGCGTTGGCTAGAAATGAAACTTGGCGGAAAAGGGGAGAAGCGTGTTTTTAGGGCTGGGGCTGTCAAAGCGGGAGCCCTTTTGGCTATTATGGCTTATGGGTATTTTTAAGCGCTTCGTTTCTTACTATAAACCTTATAGCCTGTTGTTCTGGGCGGACATGGTCTGCGCCGTAGTCGTTTCCGGCATCGATCTTCTGTTTCCTCAAGCCCTCCGCTATGTAACGCGGACTCTTTCCGTGCTCGATCCCTCTGAGCTGATTCGCGTCGGAGTCATCATTGCCCTTGGTTTATTCGGCCTGTATAGCTTGCGTTTTTTCGCGCAATATTTTATCACCGCTTGGGGCCACATCATGGGCGCGCGAATGGAACGGGACATGAGGCGGGACCTCTTTTACCACATGCAGAAGCTGTCCTTTTCCTACTATGACCGCAATAATACCGGCGAGATGCTTTCCAGGGTAGTAAGCGATCTATTCGATATTTCCGAACTAGCCCACCACGGACCGGAAAACGTGTTTATCTCGTTGCTTAAGATAGGCGGCGCTTTCGCTTTCTTGATGCTTCTCAATGTGCCAATGACTCTTGTTCTTGTGGCGGTGACCGCCTTTATGGTGGTCTTTACCGGCTGGCAAAATGTGAGGATGCGTCGGGTGTTTCGCGACAATCGTCAAAAGATCGCCGCCATCAACGCTCAGGTCCAGGACAGCTTGGGCGGCATCCGGGTGGTCCAGTCGTTCGCCAATGAGCCGGTGGAACAGGCTAAGTTCGATGAAAGCAACCGCGCCTTTCTCGCGTCAAAGACCCAAAGCTATCGGCTTATGGGCCGTTTTTACGCGGGCATTTCTTTTTTCGAGGGCGTCCTGTACGCATTGGTGATCCTGACTGGTGTCGTCGCCATAGCGCGGGGAAGCCTAGCTGTCGGCGATCTAGCCGTCTACGCTCTGTATATCGCGATTTATCTAGGCCCCCTCCATGCCCTTTTGGATTCCACGGAGCTATTTCAACGGGGTTTCAGCGGTTTTTCTCGTTTCGCCGAAATCGTGGATACGATTCCGGATATCGCGGACCGGCATGGCGCCAAGAAACTTTCGACGGTGAAGGGTACTGTCCGTTTTGAGGCTGTGCATTTCGGCTACGATACCTCGCCAGGCGTTCTTAAGGGCGTCAGCCTGGATATCCCGGCTGGCGGCAAATGCGCTTTAGTTGGACCTTCAGGCGGAGGAAAAACAACCATCTGTTCGCTCTTGCCGCGTTTTTACGATATAGCTTCAGGGCGGGTAACGATAGACGGCGTGGACATACGTGATGTGAAACTGAGTTCGCTCCGGGCTAACATCGGTATTGTTCAACAGGATGTGTATTTATTTGGCGGTACTATAAAGGAAAATATCGCCTATGGAAAGGGTAACGCCACTGATGCCGAGATAGTGGAAGCGGCTAAAAACGCCAACATTCACGACTTTATTATAAGCCTCTCGGACGGCTACGATTCGCAGGTGGGCGAGCGAGGTGTCCGTCTGTCGGGGGGGCAAAAACAGCGTATCGCCATTGCTCGGGTGTTCCTAAAAAACCCGCCCATCCTTATTCTTGACGAGGCTACCAGTTCCCTTGATACGGAAAGCGAGCGTTATATTCAAGCTTCGTTAGACCGGCTGTCGGATAAAAGGACCACCATCATCATCGCTCACCGCCTTTCAACGGTACGGAACGCCGACCAGATCGTGGTTATAGATAACGGCTTGGTGCGGGAAAAGGGTAGCCATTCCGATCTTTTAGCGGGTAAGGGCCTATACGCTCGGCTTACCAAAGGCGATCTGGACTAGAAGCACACAGTATGTGGGCCAGGCGGCGAGGCCGCCGTAAGGAAGACCGCTGAAAGGCCCTAGCTCTTTATTCTGCTTGTTTCGATGTGAGCCTTTTCTGAATTTTTCTATCTACCGCGGGCGCTTGTCGTCTTTTTTTCGTCATACCGCGCTATGTGCTGACGGAGGATCAGCCTTCTTACGATAAGTCTTCCCTGATCTCGCCATTAGGCAGGAGTTCGTCCGGATGATATTCACCCCTCTTTTCCTTTTGGTACCTGACGCAGCTTTTGTTTCCGACTAGACAATAATGTTCCACCCAATACCTTTCCAGTTTTCCTTCATCGGTGAAACGCTTGATCGGACAGCAATAATACCATTCGCAGGTCTGTCTTTTCCGGCTAATCATAAAACCGCTCCTGCCTGTCAGAGTAACAAAGGTGGTTTCCGCGTACTCGTTTCCGTTGAGTCAGTCCAGTAG
>CAZJJK010000140.1:0-6099 GCA_964546285.1 uncultured Treponema sp.
TAGGAAAGCTGTCTCAATTCGCTGTTCTATCACCCTTGGTTGTGGTGTACTAGCTTGCTATAACAAAAACATGCGGGTTTAGGTTCAAACAACCTGGACCTTACGCTACCTCCCTGTCCGCCTTGGCCGCTCGCGGAGACGGAGCTTCGCCCAGACTCTTTACGATTAACGCTTTCTATACAGCGAAGCCGCTATCTGATAGCTTAATCTCGAGGATCGATCGGCTATCGCCCTTGGGAGGAGCCATGAGAAGAAGAAATACGGAACGGGCGCGAAGTATAGTCGTCGCGCTGTGCCTCCTTGGTCTAAACACCGGGCTAGCCGTAGCCGAGCTCGATACCGCGGCCGCGCCGGCGCCGCCGGCTTTGTCTCCGGTCGCCCGCCATGGCCAGCTCAGCGTCAAGGAAGGTAGGCTCACGAACGCGACCGGCGAGCCTGTCGTTCTCCGAGGCGTCAGTACGGCCGGCCTGCACTGGTTCCCCGATATCGTCAACCGCGACGCCTTCGCCGCCTTTGCCCAAGACTGGGCCTGCGACCTAATCCGTCTAGCCCTTTATGTCGGCGAAGGCGGCTACGCCATTAAACCCTCGCTCAAACGGCTTGTTGAAACGGGCATCGAACTAGCCGTGGAACAAGGGCTCTATGTCATCGTGGACTGGCATGTGCTTACGCCCGGCGACCCCAATGACCCCATCTATGCCGGGGCGGACGCTTTTTTCCGCGATATCGCCAGGCGTTATGGCCGGCTGCCGAACGTGATCTATGAACTCATGAACGAGCCCAATGGCGCTTTGTCCTGGGAAAACGATCTCAAGCCCTATGCCGAACGTTTAGTCGGCGTTATACGAGAAGAGGATCCGGATAACATCATCCTTATCGGGTCGGGCCGCTGGAGCCAGGAAATCGATGTAGCCTCAGCCTCCCCGCTATCCGGAGAGAACCTGGCCTACACAGTCCATTTTTACGCTGGCACACATGGACAGGAATTAAGGAACAGAATCGATCTAGCCCTAAGCCAAGGCACCGCCGTGTTCTGTAGCGAATGGGGTACGAGCGACGCCTCTGGCGATAAGGGGCCTTTTTTGGACAAGGCCGACGCTTGGCTGGATTTCTTGGAAGCGCGCGGCATCGGCTGGGTAAATTGGTCCATGAGCAATAAAAACGAAAGCTCGGCCGCGTTCAAGGCCCAAACCCGTTGGCGCGATCCAGTGAGCAGCCTGGTCCAAGCCCAAAAAGGGACGTCACTGACGCCGGCCAAATTTCGCTTTGACGGGTTGAAATATTGGACGGAAGAACAATTAAGCCAGTCCGGCGCCTATATCCGTTCCCGCTTAAGAGCGGCGGCGGGCTTCTGACGATAGGCGCTGGACTATGAAAGCCGGCCTTTAGCTCCGCAGCTCCGCCACTATCCTGCACATAGCGTAAATAACGCTTATCCCGATAAAACCAACAACGACCACCATGGAAAGGCGAACCGTGACAAGCGGCCAAGCCACCGGCAGCGCGACGGCCCCAACCATAGCGATAAGGCCGATGCTATAGAACGCGGCGGCGCCCGCCTTTATCGAAATCATACGATCCCGCTCATCCGGGGAGCGGCCGGGCCAGCGGCCTTTAATGAGACGAACCAGCCCAATTACAAGCAATATCGCGACTATGCCTCCGCTTAAGCCGTCCCGCAAGCCTCGCAAAAAATCAATAGACGGGGTACCAGCTTCAAACGGAATAAACCAAAGTATGGTAGTGGGCAGGGCTAAGGCCCCTAATGATATGAGTACCGATTTTAATGAAGCGTTTCTTAGAAGCATTCAATCCTCCTTGAAGATAAATAGATTTTCTATAGTCGTTTCAAAATGCCGCGCCAGGCGGCGCGCCAGACCGATAGAAGGATCGTAGCGTCCGCGTTCCAAGCTAATAATAGTCTGCCGCGAAACATTCACCTGAGCGCCAAGTTCCTCCTGACTCAAACCGAGCTTTTCGCGATACTCGCGTATTCGGTTTTCCAAACGTACCTCCTTCAGGTAGTGTGTAAAGCTAGCTTTACATTACTATCACGAAAAATGAAAAACTTGTCAAGCTAGCTTTACAATTTTTACCAAATACGAAGCGCTGATATTATTTTTTTTAAACCGCATTGATTTTTTTATAATGAATATGCTTTCTTCAGGTAGAATACGCGATAGTCGGAGGCCATCATGGGGAAAAGCGCTGAATTGAGACTGGAGAGCGGCAGTTATTCTCTGCCAATAATTGAAGGCAGTATGGGAGAAAGAGCGATCGATATATCCCAACTTCGCGCCGAGACGGGTTACATTACCTTGGATACCGGCTACCAAAATACGGGCAGCTGTCAGAGCGCGATTACCTTTATTGACGGCGAAAAAGGCATACTTAAATATAGGGGCATCGATATTGAGGAATTGGCCGAGAAAGCGCAATTCACGGAAACCGCTTACCTCCTGATCTATGGCAAATTGCCAAATGAGCGGGAAAAAACGCGCTTTTCAGCGTTGCTTACGGAAAACTCCATGCTCCATGAGGACATGATCCATTATTTCGATCCCATTCCATCCTATGCCCACCCCATGGCCATACTCAGCACCATGGTGAACGCTCTTGCCGTATTTTACCCAGAATATTTCGTCACTGAAAGAGATTTTGATGTCTTTGAAACCATGGCGGCTCGGCTTATTTCAAAAATCAGGACTATCGCCGCGTTTTCCTATAAAAAATCGATAGGCGACCCCTTGGTCTATCCCCGCCATGATCTGCGTTACTGCGGTAACTTTCTCAATATGATGTTCGATAGTCCGGTCAAACCGTATACCGTTGACGACGAAGCGGAACGTATCCTTAATATGCTCCTGGTGCTCCATGCCGATCATGAGCAAAACTGTAGTACCTCCACCGTCCGCTTAGTTGGCAGTTCCAAAGTAAATCTCTATTCCTCCATTTGCGCGGGTGTCTGCGCGCTTTGGGGCCCGCTTCATGGCGGCGCCAATCAGGAAGTGATTGAGATGCTGAGAAAAATACGCGACTCCAACCTTTCTATCGCTCAGGTAATCGCCAACGCCAAGAATAAAAAAGATCCCTTTCTCTTATCGGGTTTTGGGCATCGGGTTTATAAGCATTACGACCCGAGAGCCCGTATCCTGAAAAAGGCGGCTAAAAATTTCCTTTCTAAGCGGCGGCTTGATGATCCCCTTTTAAACATCGCGCTTGAACTAGAGGAAGCCGCGTTGAAAGACGACTATTTTATAGAGCGCAATCTCTATCCCAATGTCGATTTTTACAGCGGCATACTCTACCGCGAGCTGGGCATTCCCACCAATATGTTTACGGTCCTCTTCGCTATTGGCCGAATGCCGGGCTGGATAGCCCAGTGGAAAGAGATGCACGACACCAAGCCTTTCCGCATTGGCCGGCCGCGTCAGATCTATATAGGTGTTGTCAGCGACCACTACAAGCCTATAGCTGAACGCTGAAGCGCATAGAAGAACGGTTTGGGAATGGCGGCGGATTGTTCGCGCCGCTTGACGAAACGAAAGCTTCAGGCTGAAATACCCGCCAGCCGCCTTGTTCTATACACGTAAAACGTGCCAGCTCTTATTTCCTTCTCGTGAGAGCAAAATAAGGCGATTTTGCGTACGTCTGTCTTAAACGGTTGAAATAAGAATTTTTCGTTTTCAAATATAGCTCGATACGTTTCAAATCTTTTTTTCCCATAAGCGATGGTTGAATGGAATTTAAAACCCGTCCCATCGATTCTGGAATTGTCAATGCCCAAAAGCATCGGCAAATCATCATTCAATTGATTATGAAGCTTTCTCAATGGCTCATTCTCGGCGATAGTGTACCAAAGCAACGCGGAATTTACTCCATTTTCCTCTTGCGGTATCAATTCGATAGTGTGAGCCTCTATGTCAATAGAATCACGCTCAATGGATAAAGTATCAAAATACTTTGTTAAAACATCGATTCTATCCGTCATAAATGTCGACTTAAGCGAAACATGCTGCGGCAATAGCGACGCGTTTATACCTATGTCGTATTTTTCATTGAGGATTAACACCTTTTTCCTGATTTCGTTTTGAATAAGGTCATCCAATAACATGGCAACGCAAAAATACATAAGCGCGATTCTCCCGAAAAATGAGCTCAGGCGATAAGCGTATATTAGAGAAGCTTTAATCACCCTATTAGCTGACAAAAAAGAAATACTAGCCTACCAAAGCCTTAAAAAAAAGCCCTACCCATCAAATTTCTAATTACATCAGACTTTGCGCGATAACAGAATCCGGCCGCGTCATGAAGCTTGAAATACGTGTTAATGTCAAAAAGCGATCCTATATAAGTGGCGCTGTTGAAGCTCTTTGCTAGGCTGGGACTATTCTTGACAGAGGATCATTAGACTCCTATAAACATGAATACGTTCATGAACGTATTCATGTTTATAGGAGCGATATATGACAAGCAATTTTACCTCATGCACCTGGAAGGAACCCGCTCTTTGCGCCGGCTGCGAGAATCTTGAGCACCTAAACTGCCGGTGGAAAGCATCTGATTTACTGCTGTTTCTATTGTCCGTCATGCCGATGATGCTGGGCTGTTTAGCAGGCACCCTGCTTATATGGGTCGTCCAAGGGATATGGTGGCCTACGTTAGCTTATGTCCTTTTCTTTCCACTTGGGTTGGGAGTCGCCGAAACCCGTTTTCTTTGCAGTCATTGTCCGTTTTACGCTCAAGAGGGACGTATCTTGCATTGCCTTGCCAATCATGGACTTCCAAAGATATGGCGCTATCGCCCGGAACCGATGAGCAGAATAGAAAAAAGCTTGATGGTCCTTACGGCTATAGTTTTTCTTGTCCTTATGTTTGCCGCCGTTTTCGGGTACAATGTATGGTTCTTCGCTAAAAACATCGAACAATATGGTCAAGCGGCGCTTGTCGCCGTTATCGCGCTTGCCACGGTTACGGCAAGCGCGATAGCCGCCTTCGGTTTTATTATGGTGAATAATATCTGCTCGGCTTGTGTTAATTTTTCGTGTCCGTTTAATCGGGTGGACAAGAAACACCGTGACGCTTATCTTTTGAAAAACCCGATGATGAAAAAAGCCTGGGAGGAAAGCGGGTACCGTTTTGAAACAGAGCATATATAAATCATGTCTATGTAAGCTCAGACCAATCAGCGTTGATGGAAAGAGGCGGAGGCGTCGATATGGTAAAAAGGGAAGAAAAAAAGGCTTTCTATAAAGAAAAAATACTCTCCTCAGCGCGGAAAATCTTCGCTGAAGAGGGCTTTGAATCCGCCACCATCGCGAAAATAGCCGATAAAGCGGGAGTCGGACTCGGAACGGCTTATAACTATTTTGAGTCAAAGGAAGACTTGTTTATACTCGCGATGGCTGGGGAGCTCGTGGGTGGAGCTGAAAATGAGACAAAGTACGCGCCCGAGCGACAAAGAGAAACTGAGCCGACAGGGGTAGGAGGACCGGAAGACGTTGAAAGGCTGGAAGAAAGCCCGGGGAAAATCATTTCCGATATGGTCCTTGGCCAGGTTCGGCGCTTGAACGTATTCGGAAAAAAAATATGGCGCGTCGCTCTCGCGTCCGCCCTTAAGAGCATGAAGTCCAATCACAGCGTAATTAAGGACCTCATCCAAGCTGATTATCGATTTATGGGTAAAATTGAGAGCCGTTTGGAGGAAATGAAGGCTGAAGGCCGTTTGCCAATGGCTTTCGCGTCGGATACCGCGGTAAATCTGATATACGGGGCGCTTATATTCAATTTGATGTCATACGTCTACGAAGATACGCGATCGTTCGACGAAGCGTGCCTAAAAACGGAAGAGAGCATTCGTTTTGTGGTGGAAGGTTCCGCCTCGCTTATTCCGCTCAGGCGTCAATAGTCCTTTCGCTTCAGCGTTGAGACCAGGTTGGATTAGGCGCGATTTCACGCGGGTAGTAAAGGCAGACTTGATTGGGCTAGAATTCGGGGGAGCCGCTTGCGGTCTGGCGGGAAGCGGGTTTAACCATTAAAAATAGTACCTGGGTATGCTGTTGACTAAGGCGACACTACTTGTAGTGTCACTGTATCACC
>CAZJJK010000141.1:0-1155 GCA_964546285.1 uncultured Treponema sp.
CGATTCCAACAGAAGTTTTGTTTGCATATAATGTAGATGCCGTTAAGCATACTATAAACATAAAAGCAAATAAAAATGCATTTCTTTTAAACATAAGTATCCTCCAAAATATAAATGGCGGACTCTGCATAAGTCCGTTGTATAATTATTAAAAATCAATATTTTTAAAAAGCTCAACAAACAATCGTACGCCGTAACCCGTGGCGTATTTCGGTTTATAACCTCTTGCTTTACTATACCACGAGGTGCCTGCAATGTCAATATGCGCCCACGGAACATCCTTAATAAATCTTTTAATAAATGCCGCTCCCACGATTGTTCCGGCGTTTCTTCCCTGACCCACGTTCTTTACGTCTGCAATGTCGGATTTGATAAGATCATCGTAATCCTTATCGAGCGGCAGCCTCCATAGCTTCTCGCCTGTTTTTTCCCCCGCTTTAAAAACAGCTTCCGCAAGTCTGTCATTGTTCGAAAGGAGTGCTGCAATAAACTCGCCGAAGCACACAAGGCAGGCGCCGGTAAGCGTAGCTATATCAATTATACAATCTGGCTTCAGATTCTTTTCGGTAAAAGCAACAGCATCCGCAAGGATCAGCCTGCCTTCCGCGTCGGTATTACCGATCTCAACGTTTTTGCCGTTAAATGCCTTGAACACATCCCCAGCCCTGAAGGAATTATTGCTCAGCATATTCTCGCATAGCGGAAGAACTGCAACGACATTTTTTTTAAGCTTCAGTTCAGCTGCTGCTTTAACTGCATATAAACAAACCGCGGCCCCGGCCATGTCGCTTCTCATATCCTCAATGGATGCCGATGGTTTCAGATTCATGCCGCCGGAATCATAAGTGATCCCTTTGCCCACAACAGCAATCTGTTTTTTACTTTTGGGATTGCCGGTATATTTTATTACAACAAGCCGTGGGGGATATTTGCTGCCTCTGCTCACCGCCAGTAATAAACCCATCTTCAGCTTCTCAAGTTCACTTTTGCCGTAAACCCTGCAGCTTACGCCTTTCATTCCCGAAAGCTTTCCTGCCATATCCGCTATCGCTACGGGATTGGAGATCTCGCTTGATTCGTTTATGAGGTTGCGGCAGAGAATCGTATTGCCGGTAACAATTTTTATCTCATTAAAAATCCTTGCCAGCTTTCCGG
>CAZJJK010000141.1:1255-6009 GCA_964546285.1 uncultured Treponema sp.
ATCGTATTGCCGGTAACAATTTTTATCTCATTAAAAATCCTTGCCAGCTTTCCGGCCTCTGTACAGTAAAAAACAGCTTCTTCTATTTTCTTAAGCTGCTGGTCATCATCTTCACCGGTAGTCTTATACTTATCGAAAGAATAATCCGAAAGAGCAAGTCCTTCGGCAATAGCGCTTGAAACACCTAGTTCATCAATCTCATCAAGAGCAGGCGTAACAATATGCAGCTGTGAAATATTCCTCTTTTTACAGAGTGCTACTATTGCACTTGCATTCACCCTGATTGACTCTCTGGTTATCTTCAGCCTTTCACCCATCCCGATCAGGATTGCATTCGGATATTTTTTAAAAGGTATAAATATGGCTTCCGACTTCTTACCCTTGAAAGAAGAAATATCCGAATTGACTTTAATAAATGACAGCTCCGGGATAATCCCGGTTCCCGTATTATAATTTTCTGGAAGAAATATAGCAATAGTATCTTTTGGTTTAAAAGTATAAACCGCAGGTCTTGCAGTCAGCCGCATTCCACCCTCCTTTTTTTATTGTTATTGGACTTAACGCAATGTGCGACTTTATTGATTATGACAATAGAATTATATAATTTAAAATGAATATAAATTTATAACAAAACTGTTATTTAATGAACGATAAAAAAAATTAAAAGCCATCTCAAAATTAAATTATACATACAATAAATAGAAATACATTACAAAATTTTTGAGGACGCCTTTCAGGCCTGAGGTAAAAGCTCTTAAAAACAAAAAAAGCTAACCATGAAGGCCTGATTCCGCAGAAAATTTTGTAATGTATTTCTATTTATTATCAGCTATTCATGTGAAATCATATTTTTGAAATGGATTCTAATTTAGCAGGCTATGGAATAAAAGTAAAGAATAATTATTCAATTATATCGCCGGGATGAACTTTAATGAAAATAATTTATTGCTTTTATTATAATCAATCATTATAGTCCCAGCCAGCTTTCCACCGTTTAAATCGAACACGAACTTATTGTCTTCCTTAAGCACAGTCACACATTCCCCGGAATCGAAAATCTTTACGCTTCCCCTGTTATTGCTCACCGGGCCCTCGTACGCAAGGTACTCTTTGCGATGATCCGCGAGCCTCTCAGCCTTAATCACGGCCCCTCTGACGAACAGATCCAGATCCTGCTTTGCAATCTTCCATGTGAGCAGGGAATCAGCGCCTTCTGTTTCTATCATGAGATCGTAATGATCGTCTTTGTTTATGTGATGCTGAACTGTGAATCTCATTGGTCTCCACTTCAAAATCTATTCTCATAGTCTCATAAAATACTTCTTTTAAACGGACCCGTAAACGGTCGCCAATCCTGTATCTCTTCCCAAGCCTTCTGCCTACTACCGTATACTCGTCTTCCATTACCAGATAATAGTCGTCCGTTAGAAACCTGAGCGGGACCATGCCTTCTATCGGCTTATCGATCAGCGCAACAAAAAATCCTGCTCTGCTTATTCCGCTCACCACCGCGTCAAAGACCTCCCCTGTCTTATCCTGCATATATCTGCACGAGATAAGCTTAAACAGATCACGCTCCGCATTCTGCGCGATTCTTTCCATCTCGGAGCTCTTCTCTCCAATTAGATCCAACTCATCATTCTGATAAGGCGGCAGGCTTTTATCAATCAGGCTTTTAAGACAGCGATGTACTATAAGGTCAGGGTATCTTCTTATGGGTGAAGTAAAATGGGTGTAATCCGTGAACCCGAGGCCAAAATGGCCCAGCGGATCAGCACCATAATATGCCTGCATAAAAGACTTAAGTATTATAAAATTCACGACCTTCTCATATTCCCTGCCCTTTACATTATCTATAACCCTTTGAAGTGCAAGGCCTATGTTCTTTGTCTGTTTAAGGCTGATACCCAATGTACCCAGAAAATTACGAAGCGTCAGCATTTTTTCTTCACTTATGTTCTCGTGCACCCTGTATAATGCGGGAATATTCTTTTCAGTCAATGCCCTGGATACTACTTCATTCGCGCTCAGCATGAATTCTTCTATCATCAAATGACTTTTGAGCCTTGAAGCAAACTCAATATCTTCCAGGCCTTCATCATTATAAATCAGTTCATGGTCAGGCAGATTTAAATCAACACGTCCGCGTTTAATGCGGTTCTGTTTAAGAATTTCCGCGAGCCCGTACATCTGGCTTAACACAGCCCGCAGCCTGGCATTTTTCTTATCCTTCGGTTTTTCATTTTCATTCAGAATTTTATCAGTAGAAATATATGTCATCCGTTTATCAACTTTGATGATCCCGCGATAAAATTCATGCCCTGTTTCATTGCCGTTCTTATCAAAAATTATTTCAACCGAGAGTGTCAGCCTTTCCACGCCCTCCTTCAAAGAGCAGAGATCATTTGAGAGCAGTTCCGGCAGCATTGAAATAACCGAATTCCCAAGGTAGTAGCTCGTCCCTCTCTTAAACGCTTCTTTGTCAAGTTCACTTCCCTTTTTTACATACGACGATACATCCGCAATATGCACATAAAGAGTATAGCCGCTTCCTGTTATTTCGAGTGAAACCGCATCGTCAAAATCCTTTGCCCTTTCGCCGTCAATGGTGATAGTAAAAAGTTTTGTGTAATTCTTGCGGTTGCGCAATTCCGCGCGGGCTGTCTTCTTTTCTATATCTTTAAGTTCGGCATACTCTTTATGCTCTCCGGGAAGCGAATGCTTGGCGACAATTCTCTTTACGTCGTACTCTTCATATGACGAGAAAAACTTTTCCACTTCGCACACCTGTATACCGGACATGTAATTATCAGTCAGCCGGACTATCGCAAACTCTGCATTCTGTCCTTCTTCAGATGACGCTGCGCATGCTTCAGTGTCCCCGTACGAATCGAGCAGTTTAAAGCGAATATACTTACCGCTTCCATGAGTCACCTTAGCGAAATACTGCTCTCTCTTTCTTTCAGATATCTTTATTATCTCCCCGTAATATACGCCGCCCCTGAAATCTATCAGCTTCGCTTCAGCCCTGTCGTTATTGCGGGCCTTATTGACAAACTCTTTTGCAATAATAATCTCATCGCCGTCATCAGTTTTTAATATTCCGCTGCCGGTGGAATTCAAAATTACTTTTCCTGACAGTTTGAAGCGGTTGTTTTTAACATAAGTTTTTCTCTTCTCTTCAAGATAACCTATGGAGACAAAAGCATGAATTACAGTTTTTATTTTAGAGAAAGCTTCACTTTCGCGTGATCCGCCTTTCTTTTTTTTGCCGGCTTTCGATTTCTTTTCTTTAATTGGAGGAGAAAGCAGCGCTTTGGCTATTCCCTGCGTTGTAAACGGCTTGTTGTTGTCATTTATGTATGAAACAATCCTTTTGGATGATATTGGCATTATTTTACCCGCATAATTATTAATTTATACTGCAGCAGCTATTTCCAAGCTGACTAATCATGATTACTATTTGACTTAATACTGTTATAATTAAAAACCATAAATTATTCTTAGTCAATTATAATAAATATACGATCAATAACAATCTTTTATTATAATTTTTAGAATGATTTATCTTGACAGAAACTAATATTAATCTACTTTAAAAATTATCATGTAACAGTATCTCTGATATAACATGTATTTTTTAACAGGTATATTATGTTTAAAAAAATTATAAGGATATTATATCGCCCCTATAAATGGCTGATCTTTTTACCGCTTGTAGCATTATCGACACTTATATTTGGAAGTCTCGCCGTGATACTGGTGTTTATTGTCAATCCGAAAACCGCAAGTATATTAAGCGGAATGCCGTGGGCACGCTTTAATGCTATCATGACTCCTGTAATAGTTAAAGTAACAGGAAGAGAAAATTTGGATAAAAAGAAATCGTATGTTATTATTTCCAATCATCAGAGCCAGTACGACATACTTCTGGTTTACGGATGGCTGGGTGTGGATTTTAAATGGGTCATGAAAATGGAACTAAGAAAAGTACCTGCGCTGGGAATAGCGTGTGAAAAGCTGGGGCATATATTCATTGACAGGTCTAACCCGGGATCCGCTGTTGCATCATTAAAAGCAGCAAAGAAAAAAATAAGGAACGGCACTTCGGTAATGTTCTTTCCGGAAGGAACCAGAAGCAGAGACGGGAAAGCGGGCGTTTTTAAAAAAGGAGCATTCAAAACCGCAATTGATCTTGAAGTACCGATACTTCCCATTACAATAACCGGCACAAGGGATATACTGCCTGCCTGGACAATGGACCTTTTCCCCGGAAGAGCGGAAATGATCATCCATAAACCGATCGACATTGCCGGCTATAACGAGGACAATCTGCAGACTTTAATTGATAAAGCAAGGGATATAATCATATCCGGCCTTAAAAAATGATTTCTTTAAATTAGCACAATTTTTTTATTGATTAATCCGAATTTTCGGGTTATATACTGCTGTATTACAGCGTTACATTTGTTTTAATGGTAAATAATGCCGTAAATTGAAATACATTAAAAACTTTTCTGCGGAATCAGGCCATCCTGGTTAGTTTTTCTTGTTTTAAAAAGCTTTTGCATAAGGCCTGAAAGGCGTCCTCAAGAATTTTGCAATGTTTTTTAATTTAAAAATTTATTTACTTACAATTTTAAATGTAATGCTATACTAGTGAACTGATACTATTTTTAATTCTGTATAACGAGTAATTCCGGCATAAGAGAAGGAGAAACCTTTAACATGCGAGATTCGATTTCAAAATGGAT
>CAZJJK010000142.1:0-5911 GCA_964546285.1 uncultured Treponema sp.
GAGAACTCGATTGACGCAGAAGCCTCGGAAATTGACGTTGAAATTTTCGACAGCGGCCTGAAAAAGATCATTGTTAAAGATAACGGTAAAGGCATACACAAAGACGACCTTCCGCTCGCCGTGCAGAATCACGCAACAAGTAAAATAAGAGGCATTGCGGATATTGAGAGCATCAGTTCATTCGGGTTCAGAGGCGAAGCTCTCGCAAGCATATCATCAATATCAAAGCTCACTATAATCAGCCGCTCGGCCGAAGAGGAAATAGGCGCTAAGTTTGTAAGCAGCAACGAACAAAATGATCTAAGTGATTACGCGGGAGCGGTTGGGACAACCATCATAATTGAAAATCTATTCTATAATATTCCGGCCAGAAAAAAATTTTTAAAGTCAAAAAGCGCCGAGCTTAGAAAAATAAGGGAATCATTTCTGAAGATTGCTCTCGCAAAACCCGGGACAGGCTTTTCTTTCAGCATTAACGAAAAACGCATAATAACCCTCACAAAAGCAAATACGCTGACAGAAAGGCTTGAACAGATTTACGGCAAATCAGCAGTTAAAAATCTAAGCTTCGAAAGCCTGAAAGACAAAGCGGAAATATCCGGCTTCTTTTCAAAGCCCGACTTTTTAAAATCCTCGCGCTCAATGCAGGCTCTGTACGTTAACGGAAGGTGCATCGAGCATAAATATTTAGGATTTCTTTTATCAAAAGCATATGAGGCTATTGCACCGAAGGGAAGCCATCCGGCAGCAATTCTATTTATAAATATAGACCCTGAGTTAATTGACGTGAATATTCATCCTGCAAAAAAAGAAATAAAATTTTGTGACCAGAATTACATCAACAGTATTATAATGCGCCTTGGAGAAAAGGCGCTTGGAAAAACACACAGCCTTAATATTGAACATATAAGCGCTAAGCCCGCAGGCGCGGCCATATTCAGCAATATTGACACTAACCCCGCAACCGCAGGATTTGCTTTTAATTACGAAACGAAACATCATAGTCTTATTACAAATACGGGTACATATATGCCGGAATATGCCCGGAAGACACTAGTAAGGGAAGCTGAAAAATCATTTCCGGCAGTGAAACCGTCTTATGATTTTAAATATCTCGGTATAATTTTTGACACTTATATTATTGTCGAGCATGGTAACGATCTCACTTTTATCGACTTTCATGCTGCACACGAACGATCTATTTATAATGAACTGCTTAATGCAGAAACCCGACCTGAAACGCAGGCTCTGATCTTCCCGAATGTAATTGAACTTTCAATCGAAGATTATCAAATATTTCTTGAAAAAAAAGATTATTTTGATAATTCTGCATTTGACGTAGATATTTTTTCGGATAAGTCCATAGTTGTCAGAGGAATGCCCTGCGCCGTAAAAGGCCTTGACATTGAAGGATTTTTTGCTGATATTTTTGAAGCGCTGAAGAATGACGCAGACCATATGCTTGATGTAAAGAAAGCGATTGCTGAAAAGGCAGCATGCCGGTCCGCAAAGCGCTCAGGAGATTCGCTCACGGTTGAGGATGCAGAGCTCATCGCAAGCCGCGCCCTGAGCGGAGATTACGAGAAAAGATGTCCTCACGGCAGGCCTTATATGTTTAAGCTTAAAAAAAACGATCTGGAAAAGGTGTTCAAACGTATATGAAAAAAATAATCCTTGGAGTAACAGCTTCCATCGCGGCTTACAAGGCCTGCGATCTGACCCGGCTTTTTAAAAAAGCCGGATATTCAGTGTTTGTCGTAATGACGGAAAACGCAAAAGAACTTGTAACACCTCTTACTTTTGAAACGCTTTCGGGCAATCCTGTGTATTCCGATAACTTTGTAAAGAACATGAAAGAAATGGGGCACATTGAACTTAAGAAAGACGCTTTGCTTTTCCTTGTGGCTCCTGCTACAGCGAACATAATCGGCAAATTCGCGAACGGGATCGCTGACGATCTTATAAGCACGACTTTTCTCTCAGTTACCTGTCCGGTCATGATAGCACCGGCGATGAACCCGAATATGTGGGCTCACCCGGCGTTGCAGCAAAATATAAAACGTCTTAAATCATGGGGGGCTCTGTTCATAAGCCCGGAAAAAGGCAAAGTGGCATGCGGCGATGAAGGTGAAGGCAGGCTCGCACCTATTGAAAAAATTTTCAAGGCAGCCGAAAATGCCGTTAAAGGATAAAAAAATAATAGTCACAGGCGGCCCAACCCGCGAATGGATTGATCCTGTACGGTATATATCCAATGCGTCCTCCGGGAAGATGGGCATTGCACTGGCCGATGCCGCTGTTTCGAGGTCCAGGCAAACTGTTTTTATTCACGGGCCGATTGAAAACAGCCTGCTGATAAATAAAATATTCAAGTCAATATATGTTGAAACCACGGCTGACCTTATGAATGCCGTGTTGAATGAACTTACACCGGGATGTGTTATTATTATGGCAGCTGCCCCTGCCGATTTTCAACCTGAGAAAAAATCATCAACTAAAATAAAAAAAGAAAATGACACGGACAAACTTATCCTTAAATTAAAAAAGAATCCGGACATCCTTAAAAATATTGCAGAAAAAAAATCAAAGGATGCTTCGCTAAGCGGTATTTTCGTGACTGGCTTTGCAGCTGAAACAGACAACACTGAAAGCAACGCGCTTAAAAAATTTAACGCAAAAAATCTTGATATGATATGCCTGAACGACGTTACTCAGAAAGATGCGGGCTTCGGTACAGACACCAATCGAATTATTATTTTTACTAAAGACAGTGATGGAATTAAAAAAACCGAATTGCCGCTCCTTTTAAAAGCAGAAGCAGCAGAGAGAATTCTTGATTTGATCGAAAGTGAAGTAAAATAATTTAGTTCACGGGTTAAGGCTGTATTAATAATCCCGGCATGCTATTGCGCATAGCTCTGCACCGAGGAAGCTTAAAAACAAAATTTCAGCAAGATTTTCTTTACACACCTGCTTTTAAGTCTCCCCTATAGTGGGCCGGAAAAGCACAGACGATCTAAAATGAGTTACTTTGTTAACGATCTCATAAATCGCGGGTTATCCGGCATGCTTGCCTCAGCTTATAAAAAGCATCTCCCAGAATTTCGGTATTGGCCATAAATCATCATCAACCAGCGTCTCGAGCTTATCCACATCTTCCCTTATTGCGTCCATTTTCGTTTTTACTTCTTTGCAGTAATAATCAGATTTTGCCTGCTCACCTTTAATGGACCCGCCTTTTTCACAGCTCACTTTTAATTTTAGCAATGCGGATTTAATACTGCTTATCAGCATGGTTATATTCAACAGAAAATCCTTTTGAACCGAGAGATCAACTCCGCTTCCAAGCGCGTTTGACGCTCCGGCAATAGATTCTGCTAATTCCTTCTGGTATTTCATGCCGGAAGGAATTACCTGTGTTGTGACCATATCGAACAATGCTTTCGCTTCTATATCAATATCCTTTGCGTATTTCTCAAGCCGTATATGATATCTTGATTTTAATTCTACATTGGATAAAACACCGAATTTATTAAAAATAGTATAGGCTTTTTCTTTGTTAAGGGCCATAAGAGCCTCTGGTGTAGTCTTTAAATTCGGCAGGCCTCTTTTCTCTGCCTCTTTATGCCATTCTTCAGAATAATTATCCCCCATAAACAGCACTATTTTTATTTTCTTTAATTCTTCCCTTATTACATCGAATACAGCCTGTTTAATATCAGTATCTTTTTTCGATTCCAGTTTGTCAGCCAGATCATCCAAAGCGGCCGCTGCAATTGTATTTAAAACAGTAGCAGGGAATGATATTGACTGCGAGGAGCCGACCGCCCTGAATTCAAACTTGTTTCCCGTAAACGCAAACGGCGATGTCCTGTTCCTGTCAGTTGTATCCTTGCTGACCAAAGGGAGGGAAGATAATCCGAGATCAATTATTGCGTCGTTGGAAACATTCGATACATTTCCATTTTCAATATCATCAAGAATTTTCGTGAGCTGATCGCCGAGAAAGACCGAAATAATAGCAGGCGGAGCTTCATTAGCCCCAAGCCTGTGGTCATTCGAGGAAGATGCGACCGATGCCCGTAAAATATCAGCATATTCATACACAGCTTTTATAGCAGCGACCAGAAACACAAGGAACTGCATGTTGTCCTGCGGAGTCCGGCCCGGCTCGAACATATTATTGCCGTCGGTATCCGACAAAGACCAGTTAAGATGTTTTCCGGAACCATTAATTCTCGCGAACGGTTTCTCGTGAAGCAGACATGCAAGATTGTGATGCTTCGCGACTCTATGCAATGTATCCATAACAAGCTGGTTATGGTCTACCGCAATGTTAGCTTCTTCAAAAATCGGTGCGATCTCGAACTGGCTTGGGGCTACTTCATTATGACGCGTCTTTGCCGGTATTCCGAGCTTATAAAGCTCTCTTTCAACATCGTGCATAAAAATCTGTATTCTCTCTTTAATGCTTCCGAAGTACTGGTCTTCGAGTTCCTGTCCTTTGGCAGGCGGAGCGCCTATTAAAGTTCTGCCTGTTAGCACAAGGTCCTGTCTTTTATAAAAATAATCTTTATCTATTAAGAAATATTCCTGCTCAGGGCCGAGATTGGAAATAACTTTCTTCGACTTTTTATTGCCGAGAAGCCTTAATATACGCAAAGCGCTTTTATTTACGGCATTTATGGAGCGCAGAAGCGGAGTCTTTTTATCCAGAGCTTCGCCTGTATAGGAGATGAAAGCTGTGGGTATGCATAGAGTAGCACCGGAACCGTTTTTCCGTAAAAAAGCCGGGCTCGACATGTCCCATGCTGTGTAGCCCCGTGCTTCAAAGGTAGCGCGTACTCCGCCGCTGGGGAAGCTCGATGCGTCCGGCTCGCCCTGTACGAGCTGTTTGCCTGAAAATCTTTCTATAACTTCGCCGTTGCCGGAAGGTTCAATGAAAGCATCGTGCTTTTCAGCTGTCACGCCGGTCATAGGCTGGAACCAGTGAGCAAAATGAGTGGCTCCGTTCTCCATTGCCCATTCCTTCATGGCATGCGCTATTGTATTCGCTGTATCAATATCCAGCTTTTTATTCTTATCAATTATTTCCAACAGCCTTTTATATATATCCTTCGGCAAATTAGCTTCCATCAGCCTTGCATTAAATGTATTCTCACCAAAATATGATGATATAGGTTTATCGATTTCTTTATGTGACATATGACTCCTTTCTGCTGCAATTATTGGTTTATTATTTCTCATGAATTCCTCCGAACCACTTATAATTATAAAGTACAAGACCAGGCTGAAATCTGTCAAGATTTGTTGATGCAAATCACTTATTATTCAATAAATTTAACAATTCAGTAACATAACCCGCAATATTAGGCAATATAAATATTATTTTATTGTTTAATGCTATAATAATTGATTCATTTGAGAAGCCTTATGCTGAATAAGCATTAGACAAACAAAGTAATCAGTGCTATACTCACAGAGTAAAATACTTATTTAACATTAGGATTATTATCAAATGAATAAATACTCTATTAAAACACTGTTTGCAATTATTTTATTTATAATAATTAATGCCTCTACCAACGCAAAAGAAAAAATATCAACGGACATCTTTTTCAATAAAAATGAGATAGGATATGTGCTTAAAGGCGGCATCATTACTAAAAGCTTTTTAAAGCATAATGGAACTGTACATACCCCGGACACAGACGCAAAAATAATTCTTCCGGAAATTCAGTACATCGAAAAAGATTTAGCTTCTTATGAAATGATCAGCGTTGAAAAAGCATTTTTTGCTTATGAATTGACCGGCAAAAAAAAATTATATGTATATAATATCCTTGCATCCGCTGTGAAATTATCCGGCATGCAATATTACTCCAGGACAGACTCAAAAATACAGACATTG
>CAZJJK010000143.1:0-5458 GCA_964546285.1 uncultured Treponema sp.
CCCACGCGGACATGACGGGACTTCCGGGAGGGCCGAGGTATCGCTGGGCCTTTGAACGGCTGTATACCCACCGGCATGTGTGGAGCCATCAGACGGAGAAGATGGAATGGATGCGGCAGGTGTGGGGGAAGGAGTACATGAATCCGCCTGTGATCGACTTTAAGGCCGGGAAGCTGAAGGTGAAGGGGCAACCCGGATCGGGCTGGTTTGCTAGGCATCTAGCGGTTTAGGCTTGATTGCTCAGCTACAACAGAATTGGCAGCAGTTAGTAAGGCTTAGTTCATTAAATAAATGATACTACAGGAACATGGACCTAGATTTTTACTAGCCATAAAAATCCCCCCGGTTTATACCGGGGGGCATAAAGAGTTTAGCCGCGTCTGAAACGCGAACAATTGTTAAAACGGTCGTTCGGCCAGGTACTTATATTCCTTCCAAACGCGGTCTACATGAGCTTTAGCCTTGGCTAAGAGCTCGTCGGCACGCGCGGGGTCAGCGGCTTTAAGACTCTTAAAGCGAACCTCTTTGTACATAAAGTCTTCAACCGCCGTTGTCGGGTCCTTGCTGTCCAATTGAAACGGGTTCTTGCCCTGATCGGTGAGACGGGGGTCAAAACGATATATTGGCCAGAGACCTGAGGTCACCGCCGCCTTCTGCTGATCCATACCTTTCATCATATCAAGGCCGTGGTTAGCACAATGGCTGTAAGCTATGATGATGGACGGGCCGTCGTAACTTTCAGCTTCACGGAAGGCCTTTATGGTCTGACCTATATTAGCGCCCATGGCTATTTTGGCCACATAGACATAGCCATAACTCATGGCCATCGCTCCAAGATCCTTTTTAGCTTGGCTCTTACCCGCGGCGGCGAATTTAGCTATAGCGCCTATCGGTGTGGATTTGGACATTTGACCACCGGTGTTGGAATACATTTCGGTATCAAGGACCAATAGATTTACGTTTCGTCCCGAGGCGATAACATGGTCCAGTCCGCCATAACCGATATCATAAGCCCAGCCGTCGCCGCCAAGTATCCAGACAGAACGCTTGATAAAGTGGTCCGCCAAGGAGAAAAGATTATTGGCTAGCGGTGATTTATCCTTAGCCAAAGCTGCTTTGAGCTCATCTACCAGCTTGCGCTGGGCTTCTATAGCCTCATCATCGGCTTGGCTGTTGGCTAGGATCTTATCAAGTAGTTCCGCTTGTAAGCCGGCGGCCTTGGCTTCCTCGGCAACCTCGCGAGCATATTCGGCCAGCTTATCGCTGGTCAGCCGCATACCCAAACCGAATTCCGCCGCGTCCTCAAACAGGCTGTTGGACCAGGTGGGACCTCGGCCATCATCGCGATGGGCATAGGGCGTGGTGGGTAAATTGCCGCCATAAATGGAAGAACAGCCAGTCGCGTTGGCCATGACAGCGCGGTCGCCGAATAGCTGGCTTAGTAGTTTAACATAGGGCGTTTCTCCGCAGCCGGCGCAGGCTCCGGAGAATTCGAATAAGGGCTGCTTCATTCCAATACCCTTCGCCAAATTAAGATTGAGTAGTTTGGAATCGGTATTGGGTATCTTAAGGAAGAAATCCCAGTTTTTGGCTTCCTCTTCACGTAAGGGCAATTGGGGTTCAAGGTTGATAGCCTTTTTAGTTGGGTCAGTCTTGTCCTTGGCGGGGCAGATGTTTACACAGGCTCCGCAACCCGTACAATCTTCAGGTGAAACCTGAAGCGTGAACTTCATGCCGTCAAATTCCTTTCCTTTCGCCGCGGTGGACTTAAACGTGGAAGGAGCGCCATCTAAGGCTTCCGGCGCGTAAGCTTTCATTCGGATAACGGCGTGAGGGCAGACCATGGTACAGTTGCCGCACTGAATACAGACTTCTGGATTCCACACCGGAATCTTTTCGGCTATGTTGCGTTTTTCGTATTTGGTTGTACCGGTGGGATAAGAACCATCATCGGGTAGCTTGGAAACCGGAATCTTATCGCCTCTAAATGCGATCATTTCGCCGATGACCTCTCTAACGAATTTTGGAGCGGATTTCGGTACAGGGTCTGTCATAGCGAGTTTACTGGATACCGTCTTGGGGTAGTCAACTTTCTGAATGGCGGATAAGGCCATATCGATAGTGGCTATATTTTTCTTAACGACTTCCTCACCCTTGCGGCCATAGGTTTTCTTAATCGCCTTTTTTATCAATTCTACGGCTTCGGCTTCTGGAAGCACGCCTGAGATCTTAAAGAAGGCGGTCTGCATGATAACGTTTGTGCGTCCACCCATGCCGGCTTTTTCAGCTAAATCGATGGCGTCAAGGACATAGAATTTGAGCTGCTTGTCTATAATATGCTTTTGGACTTCAGCGGGAATATTTCCCCAGACCTGATCTTTGTCAAAGGGACTGGCCAAAAGGAAGGTGCCGCCTTTTTTGGCCTTAGTCAGCATATCAACCTTTTCAAGGAACTGAAATTTATGACAAGCGATAAAATCGGCCTTTTCCACCAGATAGGGTTTCTTGATCAGTGTTTTGCCGAAGCGCAGGTGGGAGACGGTAACCGTACCGGCCTTTTTAGAGTCGTAGGAAAAATAACCTTGAGCATAGTTTTCCGTGGCGTCGCCGATTATTTTTATGGAATTCTTGTTCGCGCCGACAGTACCGTCGGAGCCGAGGCCATAGAATAAGGCTTCAAACACGTCTTTTTGATCTAATGAAAAATCTTCGTCCCACTCCAAGGAGGTCTGGGTAAGATCATCATAAATGCCGATGGTGAAATGGTTTTTTGGCGAAGCCTGTTTCAGGTTGTCAAAGACGGCTTTGGCCATGCCGGGGGTAAATTCAGCCGAGCCAAGACCGTAGCGGCCGCCAACGATAGCGGGATAGGCTTTGAAGCGGCTATCGCCTTTTTCCATCACCTCGCCTATAGCGGTACGAACGTCTTCGTAAAGCGGTTCGCCTATGGCGCCCGGCTCTTTGGTACGGTCCAGAACCGCGATACCCTTAACGCTGGCCGGAAGGGCCGCCGCGAACATGGCGGCGTCAAAGGGGCGGTATAAACGGACCTTAAGGATGCCGACTTTCTCACCCTTCGCGTTGAGGTAACTTACGACTTCCTCAACCGGTTCGGCCCCAGAACCCATGACAACTATAACTCTTTCGGCATCGGGGGCGCCTAAATAGTCATATACTTTATACGTTCGGCCAGAAAGCTTCGCGAACTTGTCCATATACTTCTGGACTATCGCCGGAACCGCGTTATAGTATTTATTGACCGTTTCGCGAGCGGCAAAATAGACATCCGGGTTTTGAGCGGTGCCCCGTAGTACCGGCGCTTCCGGTGTCATACCGCGCAGGCGGTTGGCGCTTACAAGCTTGGGATCGATCATCTGTCGCATCAGATCGTAGGGAATTTCCTCTACTTTCTGGATTTCGTGAGAGGTACGGAAGCCGTCAAAGAAATGAAGGAAGGGAACCCTGGATTCCAAGGTGGCGGCGTGAGCGATCAGAGCGGTATCCATAACTTCCTGGATACCATTGGAGGCAAGCATGCCCCAGCCGGTTTGTCGACAGGCCATAACATCCTGATGATCGCCAAAGATAGACAAACCTTGAGCCGCTATAGCCCGCGCGGCGATATGGAAGACCGTAGGAATCAGCTCGCCGGAGATTTTGTACATATTAGGGATCATCAGCAACAAGCCTTGAGAAGCCGTAAATGTGGTGCTGAGGGCGCCGGTTGTAAGCGCTCCGTGAACGGCTCCAGCGGCGCCGGCTTCGGATTGCATCTCGATAACCTGGGGAATTGTTCCCCAGATATTTTTCCGGCCTTGGGCGGAGAACTCATCGGAGAGTTCTCCCATCGGGCTGGAGGGGGTGATTGGATAAATCGCGATGACTTCGCTCACGGCGTGAGCTACATAAGCCGCCGCGGTATTCCCGTCAATCATGACCATGTTCTTATCGGACATAGACCTTCCTCGTTTGGGGGTGGTTTGGTGTATTTTATTCCATGATATAGCGCGCCTAGGATTTATGCAAGGGAAGGCGCCTTGTGATAGGAGCCGGGGGTAAGGCATGTATTTGAGCAGGTCGGCGAAAATTGATCGTATCGGTTTTGTATCCACTCGGTTTCAAGGAACGGACGGCGTTTCTCTGGAAACAAGTAAATGGGCCGCCGTACTGGAAAAAATGGGCTATGAGTGTTTCTATTTTGCTGGCCAATCCGACTGGGATAGCTCCCATACCATGGTCGTGCCTGAGGCTTTTTTTGGGCATGAAAACGTTGTGGATATTCAAGAACGCTGTTTTGGCACCACGATTCGTTCCGGCTCTCTTACTGGCGATATTCAAGCCCTGCGTTTCCGTTTAAAGACCGCGCTCCATGATTTCATTTCCAAATATCGAATTAATCTACTTGTTATTGAAAACGCTCTTACCATACCAATGCATATACCCTTTGGGCTGGCTATCACCGAACTGATCGCTGAAACCGGCATTCCGGCCGTCGCTCATCATCACGATTTTGTTTGGGAACGCCAGCGCTTTCTTGTCAACGCGGTGGAGGACTATTTATCCATGGCCTTCCCGCCTCGGCTTCATTCCATAAACCATGTCGTTATCAATACCGAAGGTCGGCGTCAATTATCTTACCGTTGCGGTTTGGCCGCTGTCGTCATTCCCAATGTCCATGATTTTGACAGTCCGCCGCCCGAAATTGATGACTACACTCGCGGCTTTCGAAGCGCTTTGGGCTTAAATAACGGGGAGCTGCTCCTGTTACAGCCGACACGTGTTATAGCTCGAAAGGGAATAGAACACGCCGTGGAGCTCGCCAATCGATTACGGCATAGGAAAGCGAAGCTGCTTATCAGCCATCAGGAAAGGGATGAGGGATCGGCGTATTATAAACGGACCATGGATTACGCCAAACTCTTGGATGTGGATGTTTTGATTAGACCGGATTTGATCAGCGCTGAACGCGGCGTGTCTAATCAGGGGATAAAGACGTATAGCCTTAACGACTGCTACCTAAACGCTGATTTTGTCACCTACCCCTCCAGCTACGAAGGCTTTGGCAACGCGTTTTTAGAAGCCGTATGGTTTAAAAAGCCGCTGATGGTAAACCGCTACTCAATTTTTCAGCAAGACATTGAACCTATTGGTTTTGATGTGGTGGTTATGGATAATTATGTAACGCCCGAGATAGTGGAATTGGTGGAAACCATCCTGGATTCCAAGGAAACCAGAGAAATAATGGCGATGAAAAACTATGCGCTGGCTAAGAAATATTTTTCTTATGAGCTTTTGGAGAGACGGTTGTCACAGGTTCTGATGAGTTTTGGTAAGGTATAATCGCGTTGAGATATCACACTTTAGTGTATCATTAGTTTAACCTGCGCAGCCCGTGACAATAGGCGAGTCAGTCGAGTAGCCCTGAGGACTTTCACCTCAAGGCCCTCACGGAACCGTA
>CAZJJK010000144.1:0-2547 GCA_964546285.1 uncultured Treponema sp.
GCCGATTACCCTTAAATAGGGCCTGTAAAAGAAACTTATATAGATTCCTCTTTTTTTAAGAGCAGCTTTAGGGAAAAGACGCAGCTGGACATAAGACGCGTTGTCCAGTTCTTTTTCGTATTGTTTTTTAATAATGTATTCTTTATATAATTTGTCTATTTCGACAAGCTGAGATATTTGATTCATAACGCTTTGGAAAAAATGAATATCCTCATCTGAATAAAAACCCTTGTAACGTTTTTTTCCGATCAGCAGTGCTCCCCTGACTTCATCTTTTTCAATCATGGGTATTGCGAAGATAAATTTTTTCCTCTCGAAAAAATCATACACTCTTTTTTCAATTGCCGAACTTCTAATAAGTGCGTATTTAAGTATGATTCCCTTGTTTAAATTAATTAATTTGAAAAGATCCGAACTTTTAGGCAATGCTTCAATATAGTTGCTTAAATTCGAATAATATTCGTCTTCATCATTAAGAAATAATATTAATTTAATTGATATAGCTCCTGTTAAATCAGATATCTCCCGATAGATATGTATTAATTTATAGTCAATATTTTTAGATGATGAACTTAATTCTGCGATTCTCTGAGCGGAAAATGCATAATTATCTTTGTTCTCATAGTTTATATTTTTCAAAGTCCTGATCAGCAAGCGTTCTCCGTTAAGCAGTATTATAATTATTACGAAAGCAGACACTGTATACATAATTACATGATAAGACATTGCTGAAATAGTCAAAATCGAATAAAGTAATACGGCGCTTAATACACTGACAATAATGTTGTAGATTTGCAGTTTAATGTCATTTAACTGGAAAATTTTGAACCCGGAAAAGTCATACTGATTATATCTTAAAAAAGAGTTTCCCGCCATAATAGGGAAAAAAAGGCTGAGAATTGATGACAGACAAATGGGAATATTCGAACTTGAAAAAACAGAAAATAATATATTTAATACTGGAATTGAGCAACCGATAAAGATACTTATAAAGAGGACTAAATTACGCCAGATAATAAACGCGTATTTTCCCCTGATAATTCCATAAATCACCCTTTCTAAACTGAAAAATGAACAAATAATAAGATAAATAAAGAGGGCGATGTAAGTGATAGTATCAATGCTTCCATAAAGATAAATGAGTAAACTGCTGTAAATAATTATTGCACATGCGTAAATACCAACAGAAGCAGAGATTATTTTTTTTACACTCTGGTTTGTTAAATTAGCTCCCAGCCGTATTAAGATATAACCCATAATTAATATTATAAGTACAAAAGTAATGTTATTGCTTCCATAGGTAAATCGTTCAATGAGGTTGAAATAAAATAACCCAAGGACTAAGGAAGAAAGGGAAAATAGTTTTGACCGGATTTCATATGGCCGGATAATATAAACAATACTCCCCCATATATAATGGACATTTCCGAATATCAATAGAAAATATAAAAATAAAAGATACTCGCGGTTGATTTCCCGGGTTTTTGTTATTATTTTTTTAAATACATGTCCTTTTTTTTCAAAGGATATGTTCAATATATCTTCATTTGCATTTTTAGAAAGTAACCTGCTTATATTTCCTGCGTCTACATCATCATTTTCAATTCTGATAATTCTGGTATTGAATGTAAAGGAAGATGGTGCACAATCGATATTAGCCGTTAATGTATTCCCTGTCAGAGTTCTTTTAAAAGGATATATTTTTGAAAATTCAAATGCCTTATTAAAGAAATACACGTTAAAGACAGCAAGACCTGATAATATTATTATAATTGAAATTGTTCTGATGATTTTATTCACTTAATATCCTCCATGCTTATGAGGATAAGAAGCTGGTCTTCACTTTCGTTGGTATTCTTTATTTTAATTGTTTTTTTTGAATCATTAATTATCTTTACGAGGATATTTTTGATTTCTTCCAGTGAAAGTGAACTGTTTTTATTTAATATTTTCGAATACTGCGTGATATTCGATTTTATAATTTCAGAATAATAACCGCATGGAACGATTATTATATCGCCGGGTTTCATTTTAACTGTTAAAATTTTTAATCCTCTGCCTTTGCTCGCCGGATGAACGATTTTTTTTTGAGATTTATGATATAGAAAAGGCGCAGGATAATTTGAACAGTAACAGATGAATTCTCCCGATTGCTTTATGGAGGAGTGAAGAATCATTAAATCTCCGTTAAGTACATCCCGTTCCTTGACAAATTTTTTTAATTTGATTATTGTCTTTCTGGGGGAAAAATCTAGCCTTGCGTAGCTTTGCAGAATTGCCTGCACACCGGGCATAAAAATTGAGGTTTCTTTTACATCTCCGAATACATGGTAGGCAGACAGCCGGATATCATCAGGTACGGAGTCATTTACAAAAATGTCATAAAATTCCCGTGTAAAAGAGGAAGCTGTACTATGATGCGCTTCAATGATTATTCTGCCTGATTTTAAACTTGGTTCTGGCAGAAATTGTTTTTGTATCTTATTGGTTAATTCATATTCTTTTTCAACCTCTCTTCTTTTCCTTATCTCGTTAAAATAAAAACTG
>CAZJJK010000144.1:2557-5247 GCA_964546285.1 uncultured Treponema sp.
TGTTTGAATAGAGCAGAGCTAATTTGAAAGCGATTATTTTTAATAATTTGATGTCTTTTTCGGAGAATCCTTTTTTACCGCCAACTGCGATTATGCCGGATATTTTATTGTTATAGAAAATAGGTACAACAAGATCAGCCCGCATCATTCCAAGGGCTTTAATTATTTCTTTATCCTTCTCAGACGGCTTTTTGTTTTTTGTTTTTATTATAATATCATCCGGGCCTTTGATTACTTTTAATAATATATGATCGCTTTCCAGTTTCTCGCGGTGATACATTTTATGCGTATCATTATTGTAATATTCAATATCAACTACATCTTTATCGTCCCTATAGTAAATTGTATGCCCGAATTCAGCTTTCAGCAGTCTGATTACCATGCCGAAAATTTTAAGCAATATCTCGTCGAAGGATTCTATATTCAGTATTGAATCAATTGTTTTTGCGTAAATGTCTTTGTATCCGGCAGGGCTGATAACTGAATCAAATTTATCCAGTAAAAAGTTTAAAATAGGCAGTAAAGAGAACAATATCAGAAATATTAGTAATAAGAAATATTCACCTTCGATTGTAAATAAAAATAAATAATTTATAATATATAATAGAATTATTATAAAAATAAAATTTACGCACGAGACAACTGTTATGTTGATAATTTTATTAATTGCTCGGTTTAAAATAATATTTTGTATAATAGATCTCATCGATTGTGTGGCTTTTTTAAAATGTCGTTCTTGATAATCGTTAATAATTCTTCTGTTGTTTTTGACCCGTCCAGAATGACAAAGTTTTGATCAGCGATTTTATAATATATTTCCCTTACTTTTTTTAAAAATTCCGCTTTTTCAAATATTTCTTTTTTATTATTTCTGATGTTTATTCTATTCAGCGCGAGATCCGGATCAATATCAACCAGATAAACCCTGTCTGGTTCCGGGAATTTTTTTTTTCGGTTCTCCTGTATAATTGAGACAGGTGAAATACCCATGGCTCCCTGATATGCGGCATTGGAAAAGTAATATCTGTCTAAAATGACGGCTTTTCCATTTTTAATCGCAGGCTGAATGGTTGTATTAACATCATCTTCTCTGTCTTTTAAAAATAGTTTAAGCAGTTCATCGGCATTCGCGGCATCATTTTGAAGCATATCTCTAATCCTGATGCCCCAAATGCCTTCTGTGGGTTCATGATCTATCACAGCCGGAATTCCGGATTTGATAAAGAACTTGAAAAGCATATCGGAAAGAGTAGTTTTGCCTGAACCGTCTATTCCTTCAAACACAATAAAAATCGGGAGATTTATTTTCATTAAAAAGGGAATTCCTTAATTATGCTGTCTGGTATTTTTTAATCGGGTGTCCGTGTTCGATTTACAGTATATAAAACCAAATTTATATAATACCTTTTCTTAAAGGTCAATAAAAATTTAAGTTATCTTTTTTTTGCAGCTTTGGTCAGTCTGTCCATAATTGCTTTTCCCAGACCTTCTTCGGGAACTTTTTCCGCGTAAATTATATCCAGATTTGAGGAATCGAGATTATGAAGACAGGAAAAAAGATTGGCTGCCGCTTCTCTCATATTGCCGGTTCCAGATAATATTTCGATTTTTTCAAAAGGCAAATCGTTTTGTGGCTGAGTAAACGCAAGAAGGCCGGCCTTTGTTTTTTCAATCTTAATGCTTTTAATGTCGTCAATAAGTATCAGCTGTGTAACAGGTGAATAATGATACGTTAATTGTCCGGGTGATTCAGGTGCATCAGTACGCTTTGTATCAGCTTTGTAAACATTCCGGTTTACTTTGCCTATTGTCTTTTCGATCTCCTCTATCGGCAGCCCGCCGTACCTCAGCAGAAACGGCACTCCATCTTCGATTTTTATGATGGTTGATTCCATACCGATTTCGCATTTGCCGCCGTCGAGTATCATATCGATATTTTTCCCGAGCTGATTCGCGACATGCCTGGCTTCTGTCGGGCTGACCCGGCCGAAAAGATTCGCGCTTGGTGCTGCGATCGGAACGCCTGCTTCGAGAATAAGCTCTCTGGCAATTTCGTTTGCAGGCATACGCACTGCCACAGTAGGCAGTCCGGCTGTAACAATATCAGGTATGCTGTTGTGCTTGGGTAAAACAAGAGTAAGAGGGCCCGGCCAGAATGATTCAGCAAGCTTTGTTTCTATCGGGCCTAAACTGTCAGCTATTTCTCCAATTGTGGATATGGAAGCGATGTGCACAATAAGCGGATCAAAAAAAGGCCGCTTTTTTGCTTCGAAAATTTTACTTACAGCGATCGGATTAAACGCGTTTGCACCCAGGCCGTACACAGTTTCAGTGGGGAAGGCAACTAGTCCGCCTGATTTAATTATTTCCGCAGCTTTTTTTATATTCGCTCTGTTTGCCGGTAATTCGATCAAAGTTTTAACTATCTCCTTATGATACCGATTTTTATTAGGAATAGATTTTTTGTTAAACTGATTTTTCTACAGTAGACGGGTAAAATCAGTATATTGCAATAGAAATATGACAGTACTGCTGAGAAAATAGAGAATCGTTTATCGCAATCCATCAAATGTCAAACAGAATTAGAATAAGTCTTGATTAATAATTGGATATTTAATTGCATATCAATTATTTTTAAATGAAAATAGCAAATAACCTGAAGGTAAAATGTAATGAAATTCAAGGAACAA
>CAZJJK010000145.1:0-5226 GCA_964546285.1 uncultured Treponema sp.
TAGAGAAAAGGCGTTGCCCTTCGTTTCCATTCCACCCAAACAGCAAGCTCACCGCTATCTGGTTTCATCCAAATGTGACGTATTTATTCTTATCCTATTGGCCGTATTGAGCATTGTTTCGATTATATCCTTACGCTATTTGGTTATAGATCCCGAATTCAATTCTACCGTCGCGGAAAACGAGGAACTTCGGGAAGCCCGCGCGGCCGAAGCTCTTTTTCCAAGCGAGCGGATGGTTTTTGTCTCGCTACCCCGCGGCGAGCCTTGGACAGCGGCTTCATTGGAGCGGCTTCGATCTTTAACTAAGGCTCTGACGCGGATAGGCGGGGCAGAGGAAGAAAAGTGGTCGATCTATTCACCCTTTATTGTTACCGTTCCGGAACGGCTGGGCGATGAGTAGCTTTCTGTCCCGCTTATCGGCGGCTACGAGGCAGGTCCGGTTGAGGACGCATTAACTGCTCGAGCCAGGCTGGAATTATCGCCATCGCTATCCCAGCTATTCCTTTCGTCAGATGGGCGGGCCTGGACAATCATTCTAAACGTTAAGGCCGCTGGACAAGCTTTGCTTGATGAATTGGAAGAAGCGCGGAGACTTTTCCCTGAGATACGGCTGGCCGGTTTGCCGTATTATTACGCCGTTAATGAACGCGTGCTGAAGAGTGAATTTGGACTGCTGCTCTTGGCCGCGGCTATTGTGCTATTGATAGTTGAGCTTATCGTTTTACGTGGATCCATCGGTCCGGCTTTTTTGCTTTGGGCTTTTTCTCTCTTACCGACCTTGTTTCTGTTGGGGCTTTTCGCGGCGCTCAAGACGCCTTTGCGTATACAGTATGTGTTCGCGCCGGTAATAACGCTATCGTTGTCCAATTCCTATATAACTCATATCTATCGAGCTTGGGCGGCTTACGGTTTTGATCCACGCGCCGCTATACGCGGGCGCGGTTCCATCATAGCGATGGACGCGGGGACGACCGCTCTGGGTTTGGGCAGTCTTTTTTTTTCGCCGGTAAAAGAATTGTCTATCTTGGGCGCTTTTTCCATCGCGGGGGCGGCTTTATCGTTGCTGGTCGGTTTGGTCGGGTTACCGGCGGCACTGGGTTTGGTCCGCCGACCGTCGCCGGCCGCCATTCGTTTCGCCGCTTCAGAAGATCGGCTCACAGCGCCACCCGCGCGAAAAGCGGCACGGATAGCGCTCTGGCTGGCCGCCGCCGTTTTTCTCGGTTTTTTTTCCACCAGGCTCCAAGCCGGTCTTAAACCCATCGATTTGGCGCCTCCTTGGTCCTTCCACGCCGAGGAAGCGGCTTATTTCGAGTCGGCCTATAGCGGTCTATTTAATATAACGCTCGTCCTCAATACCAAGCGGGAAAATGGCTTAGTGGACATGGAAACATACAGGGCGATAAACGCCCTGGAACGTGATATAGCCGCCTTGCCCTTAGTGGGAGACGTGTATGGTCCGACCGATCTTATAGCCGAAGCGTTGGCGCGCTACGAAGGCAGTTCCCTGGCAAAGGAAGAACCGCGTGACGAGGCGGATATTGGCGAAACGCTCCAATTGCTTTCTGGTATGTCAGACGGCTTGTTTTCACGCGGTTTTGTTGATTCCGCTTGGGCTAGCGCGAAAATCAACATTTCCGTTTCCCCCGTCTTTAACAATTACACCGATTTCCCCACGCTGAAGGCGGCCGTAGAAAGCGCGATCAACGAACGGCTTCCCGAAGTCGACAGCCTCTGGGCTGGGGAAGCGGTTATCGATTCCATTTCCCAGCGCGCCTTTATTAAGGGACAGGTAAGCGGCGGCGTGTGGTTCTTCGTTTTCTTATTTATCGGGCTTTGTCTCGTTTTTCGTTCTGTAAAACGGGCTTTTGCCGTCATGATCGTTCCCGCGACTGGTTTTCTAGCGACCTTGGGTTTAATGGGCTTAGTTGGATGGGACATTTCGCCGGTTCACGCCATCGCTTTGGCGACCGTGGCGGGCACTGGGGTTGATAACGCGATAAATTTAGTTTTTCGCGGTTGGACCACCGAAGTTCGCGCGGCGATCATCGATACAACCCTGTTAATCGCCCTGTCCATGGCCGTACTGCTGGCTTGTTCCTCTTTCTTGCCGCACCGCAAACGGAATATGCACCGTTGTATGTCTTGCCGGTACTAATAGAGCGGATTAAAACAAGGCGCGCTAAACTCGTTCGCTCATAAAGAAAAGCTTTCATGTACGCGTCTAAATAGTTGATTGACAAGGGAAAATGGTGAACTTAAACTGATTTTAAGCGTAGATGCTTAGAGGAATAATAAAACGTTTTATGAAAATTGCGCCTTTTTTTCTTATAATCACGTTTGTTTTAGCCTCTTGCGATTTTAACCTATTCCCCGGCGGCGGCTTATTCCCCGGTGGTGGCGATGATCCTCCGTCTAAATCATTAGTGGAGATAGTCGTCGACGAATTCGGCGACGAGCTATTGGCGTCAAGCGGACAAAGCGCTTCGGCTAGGGCTATAAGCGTCAGCGGCTTGACGATAGGGGAGTTCGATGATTTGAAGGAAGCGGCCTTAAGCTATATCGTTGCGGCAGGGCAGTCTAAGTCACAAGCTTTGGATAAGATTCTAGACGCGATGATCAAAGGTGTCGCGGAAAAGCTGGCGTCCGAGGATCTCAATGCCTCAAAAATCCTAGCGGTGGCCGCCCAGAGCGCGGTCAAATCGGCCGCGGCCAGCGAGCGGGATGCTCTGGTTAGCGACGCGGCGTTGAAGACGGAGGACGTGATCGCTTCTATAACAGCGGTGGCCGTGCGGCAGGCTGAAACCGTTTGCGCCAATAAAGCCGCGGCCCGCGAACTCAAGGCGGCCATAGTCCGGGAGGCTGTCGCCGCGATAGATAGCGCTGTTACGGTAACAGCCGATGAAAGCGCCGGCGCCATAAATAAGATTGTGGGTAAGGTGGTTGAAGCGGCCGCCGTGGCCGTCATCGCTTCAGATAGCGGGCTTAAGGCGGAGCTCTTGCGGGGGATAGCGGCGGAGCTTTCCAGCGTCGATCCCGAAGCCGGCGAAGCTATCGCGACCGCTATCACTAACGCTAATACTGGCGATAACGCGGTTAGCGTCGATGTCAGTGATGTTATCAGTGAGACGTCTCCCACGGTAACACTCGGAGCGAGCCTTACTTCGGTCAACGCGGCTACCAAAGTCAGTTTGATGGCTTCAGCAAGATAACGGGACCCGGTAAGGCGGACGCTCAGTGGGTCAAAACCTCGCGGGGAACGCGGCGGCTCAGCGAGACGAACCGGTCGGAAGCCGTATTTGATTCGCACTTTACGGCGGAGGATTTCGGCACCATCGGCGCTGAGGGCTTCGATCTTAGCTACGCGCCCTCGTACGACCGGCAAGGCGAGCGGGCGATCAGCGCCATCCCCAAAAAGCCCGCCGCCTACGCCATGAAGCTTCTCTATATCGATATTTCAACAAGAATCCTGGTTGGCCTGGATTATTTTGGCGCGTCGGCGGCGGTGATAAAACGTTACCGCGTGACCGCCATAGAAGGCGCGGGCTCCCTAGCCTGCCCGGTAAAAGCGGTCATGGAAGACCTTAAGGGTGGCGGAAGGACAGAGCTCACTGTCCTTTCCTTGTCCGAACCCGCGTCCTTGCCAAGCCGGCTTTTTAATTCCGCTTCGTTGTGAGGGGCCGCGGCGCGAGGGTGTTCCACGCCTTGCTTTTTTTATGGCTTCTCCCAAGGCCGGGTTTGGCCCTAGAGGCGGAGGGCAAGCCGCCGCTTATTAACGCAAGCATAGGCGGCAGGGTCAAGGCCGATTACGCCCTCGGTTACGGCGCTGACATTAACGGGGATTTCGCGGCTTTTTCGCTTGCTCCCATACTCAGCTTGGCCACCGATTATTGGGAAGCGCGCTTCGCCGCGGCCTTTATCGGAAAGACGTTACCGACCGACGCTCATATAGACCTTGAGGAAGCCCGCGTTCAATTTTGGATAGGCGATTATGTGACGTTGCGGGCCGGTTATGGTTTGGATTACGGCATCGCGGCGGAAGCCTTTCCACAGACTCTGTTTTTTGGCCCAGCCGACCCGTTGTCTCGTTTTGAGACGGGTATCTGTGAAGCGCTACGCCGGCCGGAGGCTTCCGTCTCCATCACGGCGGCGGGGTCGTTCTAGCGGGCCTCGCTTGAATGTGCCCCGTTTACGCCGGAGCTTGCTCTGCCGGAGCTGAGCTCGCCTTGGCTGCCAGAGTCCTTAGTGCCATCTAGCGTATCTATAGGCAATCAAAGCTATACTCGAGTGTCTTACGCCTATGAGGCGGCGAATGAGGTGTTAAGCCCCTTCGATCTGGACCCTTCGTATCTCGCGTCCCTAGGGGCGAACTTTGGGCCGGCGGAGCTGGATTTGATGTTTTTTTATGGCTTGGAACGGCAGGCGACACTCACTGGTATCATGAGGACAGGTTCGATCGGCTACAATTTTGACGCCGCCCTTGTTCCACATCGGGCCAGAATAAGCTGCCTCGCCGCGGCGGCCACGGCGGTGGTCGGCGAATGGCGCTTTTGGACTGAAAACGCGTATACTTGGGACGCGGGTTTGGCGACTGGCAGCGCGATTTGGGACTTCGGCGGCGCCGGGAAGGTTTATTTTTATCCCGAAAAGGCTTTTTCGGAAAACCCGATTACAGATATTCCACCGTATATCACGAGAGACCGTATCGGATCCACGATCGGCCTGAGTTGGGCGCGCGATTTTTCAGGCTTGGGTTTTGTTTCTTTTGCCGAGGCCGTTTGGACCTGGCTCCCGAACATTCCCGTAAGCGCGCCGCTTCCCGTGTTCTCCCGAGCTATCGCTTTCAGCTTGGCGTTGTCACGTTTATTGGACAACTTGGACTTGTCTTTTTCCGGTATGATCTCGCTGACGGACTGGAGCGCCGCGCTGCGTCCGGCCGTGTCGGTGAAGTTCGGGGCCGATAAAGAATTGGAGCTAGCTTTTCCCATCTTTCTCGGCAAAGCGGACAGCCAGTTAGGTGTTTACGCCGGTAAGTATTTCGCTGTATTTGGCTTCTCGTATAATTTTTGAACTGCTGCCAATTCTGTTGAAGCCGAGCAATCAAGCCTAAACCGCTAGATGCCTAGCGAACCAGCCCATCCCAGGTTGCCCCTTCACCTTCAGCTTCCCAGCCTTGAAATCGATCACTGGCGGATTCTTGTACTCCCCCTGCCACACCTGCCGCATCCA
>CAZJJK010000146.1:0-5138 GCA_964546285.1 uncultured Treponema sp.
GTTTTTGCGTCATGGCGGTACCTCGCGCGGGCTTGGGATATATAGCTGTAGTGTAACACGGATTGGGGGAGAATGCGAAAAACGGGGGGATGTTGACAACACAACATATAGATTGCATGATTAACCATGACCGGGAAACAAGTAATTAAAGTCCTAAAACGGAATGGCTGGTTCGTAGATCGCATTTCCGGTTCGCACTACATTATGGTAAAAGACGGATACAGAGCTGTTCCGGTGCCGGTCCACGGCAACGAAGATATTGGCACTTTCGCCAGCAGGATCTTAAAGGAAGCTGGCATCGACAATGATAAGAGGTAGGTCATGGTTTATTATTGTAGATTGGAACCTGAAATTTCCGTGTTCAACGTCGTTTTCCCTGACGTTCCTAACGCCATCACCTTTGGCCATACGGTGGAAGAAGCCTTAGCCAATGCTAAAGAAGCGCTTGATGGCGTACTGGAAAGCGATATCGCTCACGGTTTTCCATTGCCGGAAGCTAAAGCCCACCAAGCCGCTGGCTACTATCCAGTGGAAGCCGCTCCGCATATCATCGTCGCTTGGGAAATCCGTAAACTGCGCGGCGAAAGGACCCAATCGGAGATCGCCGCGAAGCTCGGTTTCAGCTACCAAGCCTACCAACGCCTGGAAAACCCGTCAAAGGGTAATCCGACCATCAAGACCTTGGAACGCATAGCCAGAGTCCTCGGAAAACGCTTGGAGATCAGGATCGCGTAATCGATGCTGATCTTGATCGCAAAATTCCGGAAAATGCAAAGAATTCGAGCTCAGTCGGAACCGAACGATTAAAATCATACTTCAAAAAGCTTTCTAACTGCTGCCAATTTTGTTGCACATGTATCTTCATTTTTAGAAAGGACATGAATAAGTACCATCACAGGTCTTAAGTCGGAACTAGTACTAAGCGGGCTAGTAAAATCAAAGCATAGATTCGTAGTCTCGTCGTTTCCATTGCTTTTCGATAATTAGTATCTTAAAGCTTCAACAAAATTGGCAGCAGTAAATTTTCGGTACCTGGACGGTTGAGGGGAAAAAAGAATTTCAAACCCGGATCAAAGACTTGGAAGAAGTTGATGAAGCGGATTGGCATAAATGAACAAAATACTGCTGGACACCACCGCATACAGCGAATTCATGGGAGGCAATCAGGAGATATTTGAGGTATTTGCCGAAACAGAAACCATCTATGTATCCACCATCCTGATTGGCGAACTGTATGCCGGTTTTTTCGGCGGGAATCGGTATGCCGCTCATACCGATGAACTAAAACGCTTCCTGAGAAAAGAAGTCGTGGCGCTAATAAATGTCACTCTGGAAACAGCCGAGATTTTCAGCGAGATCAAGGCGGAATTACACGCAAAAGGCAAAATGATACCACCAAACGATATCTGGATAGCGGCTCATGGTATAGAAACCGGTTCCAAGCTGATCACCTTTGATTCGCATTTTAAAGAGATCAGGGCCTGCGCTTATGGCGGAACAGCTAGGATCTGTCCTAATTGTTTCTCCGCCGATTATTCCCAGAATCTAGCTTCAGGCTTGACAAGCAAAAGGCTCTTGCATAAGCCAAGGGCTTCTGTAATTTGCCCATATAGAAGAAGTATTTTATTTGTTATTTCGTAAGGCGACCTCATTAGGCATCCATGATAGCATCATTCGATACTATCATCAAGCATTTCCAGGGCCAGCGTCGTTAAGCAAGCACCCGTGCAGGCCCCTTTCCCGATCACCAGCGCCCCCCGCTTGCCGGTCTAGGCGGAAAGGGAGGCGGGCGTCAAGACAGCCAGCGCCTCTAGAATGGCGATCAATATCGATCTGGAAACTCGTTTTCGGTTCATGGCGATGCCTCGTACGGGCTTGGGATTTATAGCTGTAGTGTAGCACGGATTGGGAGCTTGCGAAATGGAGAGGAAAGTTGGTGACAACACAACAGATTGATCGAGTTATCATAACGGGTCAAGAATGTACATAATGAAGTGATCTGAAAAAGGCTTCGCTTTCTCACGAAACGTTCTGAGTCTGTATAATTTGAATTGGGTGAATATCGATTTAAACAGGATATTATTGTTATCTAAACACTCTGCCGGACAAGCTCCGCTGGTGTAAGGTATCGATATTCCCGAAAATCGCTAGCTTTACCTTAACGTTGGGTTTCCTCTTGACATTAAATGCAATAATGCGCATATTCGCATATATGAATCAAACGATAGAGGCTTTTAGGGCTATCGGCGAAGCTACCCGCTTCAGAATTCTCAGGCTCCTCGTGGATTGCGGGCTCGATCTCTGCGCCTGCGAACTTAAGGACGCCCTGGACAAACCCCAGTACGCGATATCAAAGGCGATGACAGCCCTCGTGGCCGCCGGCGTACTGACCGAGAGGCGGGAAAGCCGCATGATGTTTTATTCCCTCATCGATTCAAAGGTGAATAAGGCGCTCTACGCGGCGGTAGCCGCCGCCACACTCACACCGGAACTTAAGGAAGACTCGGATCGGCTTGAACGGCGTTTAGCGGATAGAGTTGAAGGCTCGTGCGTGAGGTGTTGAGTACTGAGGCGGAGGAGCCAAACCGATACAGGCCCGAAGGCTGTTGGAAGAAAGCGCGCATCGACGCGCGGCAATACGCAGGCTAAGGAGAAGAGTATGAAGGTTCAGATTCTGGGGATGGGCTGCCCAAAGTGCAAAACGTTGGAACAGAATGCGCGTGCGGCGATAGCTGAACTCGGGCTTGCGGCCGACATAGAGAAGGTCGCGGATTCGGATAAGATCATGGAAATGGGCGTAATGATGACCCCGGCCTTAGCTGTCGACGATACGGTGAAAAGCGTGGGTAAGGTGCTCACCAAGGATCAGATCGTCGCTATTCTTAAGGGAGCGAACTAAGATGGCGGGATGTGCATGTGGATGCGATGGGAAAAGCATGGTTTTGATCTCCGCCTGCTCGGGCGCTGCCAATACGGGACTTCTGGCTGACCAGGTAGCGAGGGGCTTGCGTGATTTGGGCGCGGGGTCCCTGACCTGTCTCGCGGCCCTGGGAGCGGGGAATACCGGTTTTGTGGAATCGGCCAAGATGGCAGACCGGAATATCGTGATCGACGGCTGTCTGGTCGGCTGCGGCACGAAGATATTCGCGAAGCAAGGGATGGATTGTGAACAATATGTGATGACGGATTTCGGGATTAAGAAGGGTAGAACCGCCATCACAGCCGAAATCGTCGCGGATACTGTACAAGCCGTGAAAATGAAGATCTGCGAGATGAAAAAATGAGCGGCAAGGAATGGTCGCCCGCGAAAAAGCTTCTGCTTCTCGCGGGGGTTTTCATCGCGGCTTATTTCATTCCCTTCGCCAACCCGAGGGTCGCGGGCGCGTTGAACGAGGCCTTTCTTATGCTGGGCGAGTACGCCCGCGACCACGTTCTCCTCTGCCTTGTGCCGGCCATGTTCATCGCGGGCGCCATCACCGTGTTCCTGAATCAACAGGCAGTGTTGCGCTACCTGGGGCCGGACGCGAAACGCGTTACAGCCTATGGCGTAGCCTCGGTGTCGGGCGCCATTCTCGCGGTATGTTCCTGCACCGTACTGCCCATCTTCAAGGGCATCTACAAGAAGGGCGCGGGACTAGGTCCCGCCGTGGCTTTCCTCTACTCCGGACCCGCGATCAACATTCTCGCCATCGTCATGTCCGCCAAGGTGTTTGGGTGGCGGCTCGGCCTCGCGCGGATCGTGGGCGCCGTGCTTTTTTCCGTGGTGATCGGCCTTATGATGGCCCTTCTCTATCGTAAGGAAGACAAGGCCCGCATTGCCGACACCAGGCTCTTCGCGGCGGATGAGGATCAAGCGACACGCGGCCTCGGCAAGATGATCGCGTATATGGCGAGCATGATCGGCATACTCGTATTCGCCAACTGGGCTAATTCCAAGGGAGGAAGCGCGCTTTGGGACGCGATTTACTCCGCGAAATGGTGGATAACGGGAGCCTTCGCCTTGAGTCTCGCCTATGCCGTGGTCCGATGGTTCTCTCGTGACGAACGTCTTGAGTGGGTCGCGGCCACCCGCGATTTCAGCCTTCAGATACTGCCGCTTCTCTTTGGCGGGGTCTTGATCGCGGGCTTCCTCCTGGGAAGGCCCGGCCACAATGCCTTAATCCCGACCGAGTGGATCGCTCGGCTCCTTGGCGGCAATTCGCTGTTCGCGAATTTCTTCGCGTCGGTATCGGGTGCTCTTATGTACTTCGCGACCCTCACCGAGATTCCCATCGTACAGGGACTCATCGGTGCCGGTATGGGCCAAGGCCCAGCCCTGGCCCTGCTTCTCGCGGGACCGAGCCTGTCACTGCCGTCTATCCTCGTCATCGCGGGAGAAATCGGCTGGAAGAAAACGGCCACCTATGTCAGCCTAGTGGTCGCGCTTTCCACGCTCGCTGGCTTCGCCTTTGGCGCGGTCTTTGGCATGACAAACTGACAACTAGGAGCAAGTAATGGGTGAGACGGCTAAGCGAACAAGTGTTCTTTTTCTATGCGTCCACAACTCCGCCCGCAGCCAGATGGCCGAAGCCTTCCTAAAAAAATACGGCGAGGGAAGGTTTTCGGTTGAGAGCGCTGGTTTGGCGGCCGGACCCCTGAATCCTTACGCGGTCAGGTCGATGGCGGAAGTCGGCATCGATATTTCCAAAAACGCGACCAAGAACGTTATGGATTTCTACCGACAAGGCCGCCGTTTTGATGTCGTAGTGACCGTCTGCTCCAAGGAAGCGGCAGAACGCTGTCCGCTGTTCCCAGGCCCTATGGAACGACTCCACTGGCCCTTTGACGACCCCTCAGCCTTTACGGGAAGCGACGAGCTTGTTATGAATAAGATCAGAATCGTCCGCGACCAGATCCGCGCCGCCGTGAATGGCTTCATAAGAAGCCGCTGAGTAGAGATCCCTAAGCGGGCGATAGCACTCTCTCGCTTAATGTTACTAACTGCTGCCAATTCTGTTGCAGCCAAATAGGTATTGAAACGGAGCCGGCACTTCCCCTCGCCGCGTAGTGGGACCCCGCCTCGGCACGCAAGTCGCCACAGCCTAGCCCTATCAGCCCTCATACCGCTAGATGCTTGGCAAACCAGCCCGTTCCAGGTT
>CAZJJK010000147.1:0-4846 GCA_964546285.1 uncultured Treponema sp.
TGCCGGCTCCGTTTCAATACCTATTAGGCTACAACAAAATTGGCAGCAGTTAGTATACTTTTACGTTTTTATCTTAATGGTCGCAGCCGTTCACGCCAGTTTCTAATTTACCTGTCAGATAATGTTCCACTAATTCTTCAGGCTCCAGACAAGGGGCTCCGGTAATAACCGTAATACCTTGTTGGGCGAACAACTGGCTGGCTCTCCCACCCATGCCGCCGGCAATAATGACATTAACGCCCTTTTCCGCCAACCACCGCGGTAATATGCCGGGTTCGTGCGGCGGTGGGACAAGGTCTTCGCGGCCCAAAGCTTTTCCACTGGCTTTGTCGGCGACAACAAAGGCGAAGGAAGAGCAATGACCAAAATGAACGGTTAATTTACCTTGAGCAGTCGGTACCGCGATTTTTACCGTTTCCATAATTCCTCCGTGATCTTATTCCAGATAGCTTCAATTTTTTGAGACAAAACCGCGCCTCCATCAAATTCAATGATGCTTTGACCGCGCAATTGAGCGCTCGTGAACGCTGTCTCATAAGCGACAAAGCCAGCTACCTGTATGTCTTGGCGTTCACAATCGTTTTTTATATCGATCGCGATCCGCTCATTTATATCGAATTTATTAATAAGTACCAAGAGCGTTACCCTAAAATGCCGCGTCAGCTCGATAACACGCCGCAAGTCATGGGCGCTGGACAAGCTGGGCTCAACCACGGCTAAAACCAAATCGGCTCCGGTGATAGAAGCGATTACCGAACAGCCGATCCCTGGACAAGCGTCAACTAATATTAGCTCCGCGTTATTCGCTTCCGCCCTTTTCCTAGCTTCCCGTTTTACCAGGCTTACTAATTTTCCGGAGTTTTCCGCTCCCGCATCCAAACGAGCGTGAACAAGAGGACCAAACCTAGTATCCGATACATACCATTCGCCACAACGCCGTTCGGGGAACTGTATAGCGTGGACCAGGCAATGGTCCACACACACGCCGCACCCCTCGCAGGCGCTGATTTCATAATAGCCATCTTTATTTCGATGGATCGCCTCAAAACGGCATAATTGGGCGCAACGACCACAATTGATACAGCTAGCTCTATCAATAAACGCCTCGCGCCCGCTGATAAATTCCGAACGCGAAATAATGCTGGGAGCTAGGATTAAATGCAGATCAGCCGCGTCCACATCACAATCGGCAAAAATCGCCTTACGCGATCTGGCGGCTAAGGTAGCGAAGGCCGCGGTCAGGCTGGTTTTTCCGGTCCCACCCTTACCGCTTATAACAACTAATTCTTTCACAAGCTTATCCTTCTATTTTTTTCCTGATAATGCCAGCGCCTTGGCCGACTCAGCCCGCTTATCCGAAGGGACCAAATATACGCGATTATCGTTACGTTTTTCGTGTATAGCTCCCTTGCCGATCAACGCCTCGATAAGTTTGACCAACTCCAGCCGATTCATGGATAGCCCAAGACACAAATCATCCAAGGTACAAGGCCGGCGTTCCAGCATAGCCATCACATCCGCTTCGCCCTTGGCATGGGCGCTATCAAGCTCAGCTTGCGAAAGGCTCGGCTTAATCAGCTCGGTGGGCACGTTAAAGAAAGAGATAGCATCATTCAGTTCTTTATCAGACAAAGATATAGCAAAGGATTCGCAAGGCGGACGATATGCCGTGTTTATTTGGACTAGAGCGGGAGCGATAATAGCTACCTGATCCGCTATTTTCTTCAGTTCTATCGGTGTCGCGTTTATATATTTTAGAAGCATGACCTCCAAGGAAAGTTGCCCTTCATACTCATGAACAAAGCGAATAATTCCATCTACCATTTTTTTATAGTCAAGCTCGGGGTGAGGACGATTTATCGCCTTAAACATACGCGCGTCTCCCGCGTCCAAAGAGGGCAACACATAATCGGCCATAAGCATTTCATCCCGTAATTCCGCTTTCCAAAGCAATGATCCATTGGTAATTACCGCGGTCGGCAGCGCGTAGCGCCGCTTAATTTCTTTTAATAAACGCCCCACACCTGAATTAAGCGTAGGCTCGCCCGACCCCGCTAAAGTGACGCAATCAACAGCGCTTGTGTTGGACAGCGCTGTTTCAAGATCGATTAAAACCTTATCGATCGATACATATTCATCACGCTCTATTGTCAGTGTGCTGGTACGGCCCAATTGACAATACACGCAGTCGTAAGAACAAACTTTATAGGGCACAAGGTCTATCCCAAGCGAACGTCCTAAACGCCGAGAGGGGACAGGACCGTAAATCGTACTAACTGAATTATCAGCCATTTATTTCTCGATTATCGCGCGAACGCGATCATGCAACGCGGCAATAAGATCCGCGTATAGTGTATCGGCGGCAAGTACGGCGCGTCCTGACGAATAGGCTTCCGCTATGCGGCGATCATGGGGAAACTTAGCCAAAACGCTGATGCCCTCGGCATCGCAATACTTTTGAACGGCGTCATCACCAATACCATCACGATTGATCAGTACGCCAAAAGGAAGCGCTAACTGCCTAACTGTTTCAACCGCTAATTTTAGGTCGTTTAGACCAAAGGGGGTTGGCTCCGTTACAAGAATTACGAAATCACTGTCACGAACGGCACTCACCATCGGACATGACGTTCCAGGGGGACAATCGATTATTATAAGCTCGGCATTACCCTCAAGCGCCCGCCGCTTAACCGCGCGAATTAACGGCGGAGCCATGGAGCTTCCAATTTCCATTTCTCCTTGAATAAAGCCTAGCTTCCCATTGTTCCATTCTTTCAGCTTGCCAATCAGCTTAGGCTCCTCATGGATGGCTTGAACGGGGCACGCTAGAGCGCAAGCGCCGCAAGCGTGACAAAGGTCCTCAAATATAGCCACCTGTCGCTTAACGATAGCGATGGCATTAAAACGGCAAGCACGGGCGCAGGCTCCGCAAGCGGTGCAGCGCGACGTATCAACAACGGGAATTGGTACCGTTACATCTCGTTCGCTCAGCATGGCTCCTTCGGCTTCATGGGATAAAAACAAGGCCGCGTTCGGTTCTTCCACGTCGCAATCCAATAAAGCGACCGAACCAGGCGCGCTAAGAGCGAGCGCGACGGAAATCGTGGTTTTTCCGGTTCCACCCTTACCGCTCGCCACCGCGACACGGAGGCCGCTTTTAGATCCAGTGGCTTTCAACATCGGCGTTTACGGCTTCTTGGAGCTCTCCCCTTTTATAGGCTTCAATCGCGTCCTTTACCGGGCGGGTTTCACTATAATAAATGGCGATTTCGGCCATCTTTAAGATTGAAAAAGCCTTTGGTCCGGTATGACCTGAAATAAGTACCTTGGCACCAGCCGCCGCGATATTTTGAGCCGATTGAATTCCGGCGCCTTGCGCCGCGTTGAAATTCTGTGTGTTGTCAATAATGGTATAGCTGTCATCAGCGGTATCATAAAGCATAAAGCGTCTAGCTCTACCAAAACGCGGATCAAGCATAGCGTCTAAGCTTTCACCATCAATCGTAATCGCTATTTTCATAAAATATTTCCTTTGAGTGAGGTTTAGAAAAACCCCATCTTTCGCCGCGCGAACGCGGGACAGATGGGGCATGAACGAGCTTTTTACTTTGTTTCAGACTCCGGCGCTTTACCAAGCGTATCAAGCCGGGCGCGTATATTTTTTTGTTCTTCTTCCAAATATTCAGCTTGTCGCTCTAGATTCCAGCGTTCCGTTTCCTCACCGCCCTTAGGGGCGGCCGAATCGAAAGGGTATGGCGCGAAACCGCCTCCCGCGACACAACCCCAACCGGCGCCTCGTGACCAACTGCGGTCCCAAGCCCGACCAAAGCCAAACCCTCGGCCAAAACCACGGCCAGCGCCGCCCACCGAATTCGCGTACCCCGGCATTCCATAACCGGCGCAATAGCCCGCGCCTCGGCCCGTCATCGGCCCCATACCATTGGGACCCGTTCCATTACCTCTTGGCATATTAGCCTCCTAAATTAAAATGTTCCTTATCGATCCGAAATCATCCGCCGACGCCCCTGACCCTAACACTGGCCCCGTCGACGGCGCGCGCGATGACAACCAGGCATTGAATACTCTTCTCTGGTCAATTCACCTTTAAGGTAAGCCGACACTACCGTCTCCGCTTCCCCGGCGACAAAGGCGAGTGCATGTACGTGCCTCATCCGTAGCGCGCTTTCAGCTTGACATGAAATGGCGCCGCAAATAAGTTCAAACGCTCCGGCGCGCGCTAAAGCGTTAGCCCGATCATGCAAGTCCATCCCTCGCAAGTTAAGGCTGGCCCGATTGGTTATTACATCATCCCTTATATCTAGAATCCAAACCGTTGCGGCTGAATCAAAAACGGGAGCTATTCGTTCATTCCAAACCGTTATGCCTAACGTCATGATAGTATTATAGCAATATGCGTACCAAACATTAAAAAAAATTTAGTTAAATAAATATTCTCAAGCGGCCTCAACATTTTAAATACTTACTATACTTAGATATTTTCACAATATACCCCTTCTGCTCTTTTGCTAAAGCAAGAGACTTTCGCGAAAGTCCTAAAGACCAATAATGAGAACATAATCGCGAATACCAACACAGGCGCTGTCAATACTTTAAAAATTCAATGGTAAAAAACACGCGAAGTCTTATTATTATATATCTTGTATATAGATAGTAATGTTCATAAAAAACCGCGGGAGCTTATCGCGACAGCATGCGCCTTTTACGATAAGCTCAACATATTAACAATTTTGCGTCGCATATTTGCGACTCATATATAAAATAAGAAAAAGATCCATCGGTTTATATACTGCTGCCAATTTTGTTGAAGATTTACAATAATTTTTTA
>CAZJJK010000148.1:0-1887 GCA_964546285.1 uncultured Treponema sp.
CTTTCCCCGCTTGTGAGGGCTTATCCCGTTTTTGGCTTTTTGTCGCCGACTTTTTCCTAACGCTATCGTTGGTTTTTCTTAAACGGTCCGATAAGGATGAAATGATATGTCTGGCCGTTTCAGGATCGGTTTTTAGTATTTCATCAAAGAGCTCCGGCGGTAAACGAAGGGCGACAACATCGCTATCGGCATAAGCGGACGCGGTTCTTTCCTCGGATAAGAGGTAGGCCATTTCACCCACGAAATTGCCGGCGCCTAATTCCGCTACCCTGTGTCCGGGCAGCACAGTATTGCCGCCTTCACCGGGAGAAGCGCCTAAGTAAATTCCAACACGGCCGCTGAGAATATAATAGACTTCGCGGCCGGTTTCGGACCCCGTGAAGAGATATGACCCTTCAGAATAGGAACGGGCGAATTTGCCAAGCAAACGTTCCGGGGCCGAAAAAAGCTTGCGTTCCAACGCCGATCCGGTTTTTGAGTCAGCGCTTCCTAAACGGCGAAAACGGCTGAAAATGAGCGCGTCAAAAGAGTCTGAGACAAAGGCTAATTGGGCGCCGCAAAAAAAGAGTACAAAAAAGAAATAAACATTTACCAGGGCTACGACCATATTGCCGAGACTGCCGTAAAGCAAAGCGTATCGAGCGCCGCTAACCAGGTAGCGGAAAGCTATAGCGACAACAGCGAAGGTAAGCACACAGAAAATCGCGCCCTGCAGCGCGGCGAGCGGTTTAGGGCGGTTTGTCGGCAAAAAACGATACGCGTTATAGGCCAATACTCCAAGTCCGATAAAGGGCAGAATATTGATAATGAAGCTTAATCCCGATCGCAGGGGGGAGCTCAAGCTTGTTGCCGTGGCGATGGAGTCAGCCGTATTCGCCGCCAGAATATAGATAAAGATATAGAGCAAAGCGCTCAGCTCTATCATGAAGGGTAGTATGTTGTCACGCAATGGCGAAGCTTTGTGGCCGCTAAAGACAACCCTAATACCGCGTTGGAGAGAAAGCGCGAAAACTCTGGCTGTCCATATTAAGTTAGCTATGGCGAAAAGCCCTGAAAACCCGGTTAAGGGCGTCGCGCTATAGGCCCGAGCTAAGGATTCGGCGTCCAGAGCTTCGCCTAAACCGCCAAAGGTCGCTATAAAACGAAGCGATTCCTCCGCCGACAGCTGGCTGAAGTTTGAAACTAGGACAGCGGCCAGCAGAAAAGCTGGAGCGGCTGACAGCAAAAAGCCATAGGCGCCGGCGGCCGCGTGGTTCATCAGTTCGTTGCGGCTGAAAAGCTCGATGGTAAAAACCAGCTTCTGACTCAACTGGCGGAGCCTTCCTCTTGTTTTTTTTGGCACGGCTGAGCTTTTCATATCACTATTATCGCTTTGTTGTCGCTATCAACGCAAGCCAAACAGCGGCCGTTTATCGAATTAAAAACGCTCTCGCTTTTCGGCCGGATATCAGTACTTCATACCCTTCGTGTATTTTCCAGTTTGTCGCTGACCGGCTTAGGGCCTTTTCTAACAGCGTATCTCGGTTTACCAGTAAGACCATACGAGCTTCTGGCGCCGCCACACGGCGGGCCTGTATTAAAAAAGCCGTATAGAGATCAAGCAGACTCTGTTCAAGTTCTTTCTCAAATAAGCCCCAAGGCGGATCGGTTACGATAACGGAAAAAAAAGCCGCCTCAAATCGGGATAAATCCGAAGCTTCCAAGATTTTTGGGAAAAAGGTGCGGCGGCTTTTAGCGTAAACCTCTTCCTTTAACCGCGCTTTAAGCCCCTCCACAAGGGCGGCCTTTTTGTCTCCAGCGAAAATAAAACGATAAGGACCCATGCGGGCTCGTTCAAGGGGGATCGCCCCTGAGCCGCAAAACGGATCCAAAAAGACATCATCCGCG
>CAZJJK010000148.1:1987-4754 GCA_964546285.1 uncultured Treponema sp.
CTAAGCGCTCAGTGAAATGGCGGAACGCGATTTCAATGTTTCCGGTTTTGATTTGATCTAGCACAAGAGCGGCGGAACGGAAATAGGCGGGCTTGCGAGGCGTATCGCTTCTAAACAGGATGGCGCTGTCATCGCCGCCTAATGACGCTTCGCCAAAATCGCGACGTACCAAACGCTCCACTAAGGGCTTGAATCCGGAAGGAAAGGCCGCGATATAGAGGGCTCCATCGTTTTTAAGCATGGCTCACTATCGTAATTGAGCTTATCCCTGTCAAGTTGGTGAAGCTTTTGTTTATGGTATTGAAGTCGTTCCCTGTTTTAGCCGATACGGAAAGTATCATGGCGCGCCTTCGCCTTATTTTCGGATTATTATTTATTCTCAATCTTAGCCCCCTATTCGCTGAAACCAGTTATATCGTGGTGAAGGGTGATACCGTATATGGCATCGCTAAAAAATTCGATGTCGGCGTTGAGGAAATAATTGCCCTAAACGACATAAAGGACCCCGGAAAATTGTGGGTTGGAAAGAGCCTGTTGATTCCGGATAAGACGATGACCCTTAGCCATTTGGTACTTAAGGGCGAAACCTTGTTTGGTATATCTAGGCGCTATGGCGTTAGCGTTGACGCTTTGAGAACCGCCAATGATCTTGCCCCTGACGCTACCCTGCGGGAAGGCGCGCTTTTATCTATTCCTAAGCAAGCGGCCTTGGATAGCGCCAGCCTGGACGTTGTACCAAAGGAGGACGGTGCCGAGGCGCTTCCGGATAAAGACGGGGCCGATACAAAAACAGGGACTCCCAGTATAAAAGAGGCGGTTCTAGCAACGCCGATAGACGGGACGGCGGAGAGCGAACAAGTCCCAAATACCACGCTTTCAAGTAGTCCTTTAGCGTCCGGCATCAAATCAAGCGCCGATCTTCGGCCTATCAGCTCTAAAACCGCCGACCTCAGTTTAGATTGGCCAATCAAGGCCAAAGAGATAGCCTATCTGGAAGGCAAGCTGTATGGCGTTTGGATGCTGGGTGAACTGCGAGAGCCAGTTATCGCGATAAAGGCGGGAACCGTGGCCGCGGCTGGACCTTATCGCGGCTTCGGGCAGGTCGTAATAGTCAAATCAAACGATGGTTTAGCCTATGTATATGGAGGCTGTGAAAGTTTGGATGTTATCGCTGGCGACAGGGTAGCGTTCGGCTCAAAGCTTGGAAAACTAGGCTTAGACCAGTTAAGCGGTGATCCTCGCTTATTTTTCTTTGTTTACGATAACAATATCGCTGTAGATCCAGCGGACGCCCCAAGGGATTTCTAAAACAAAGATGATAAATTTGTCAAAAATAATAATAATGCTTGTTTTTCTGAATAGTAGTGTTATATTTTCACAGAGATGAGGCTCAACTCAACCACCCTTCCACCAACCAAGAGTAAGATGCCTGATATGGCGTCTTCACGTGTCGGCGTTTCCATGGATGAAACGAGGTCTATCAAGCCCCGCGGTAAAAAAGCGGTATCTCGTTCTCTTGGGAAACATTCCAAGAAAGCGAAGGTGGTACGCGAAACGGACCCCTTAGCTTTGTATCTAAAGCAAATATCCCGGTTTCCCCTCCTAACCGTACGCGACGAGCAAGCTTTAGGCGAGCAGATTATGGTTACACGGGCTCAGCTTGCTTCCTTAAAGGAAAACGAAGAAAACGAGCCAAATGTGGAACTGGTTAAAAAAGTTTCCATTTTGGAAAGTCAGCTTATGCTCTGTAAAAATAAGATGATTAACGCTAACTTACGGCTTGTTGTTTCTATAGCGAAAAACTATCAGCACCGCGGTTTATCGCTTTTGGATTTGATCGATGAGGGCAATATCGGCTTAATCGAGGCTGTGGAACGCTTTGATTATACGCGTGGTTGCCGTTTTTCTACCTATGGCACCTGGTGGATAAGACAAGCGATAATTAAAAGTCTCGCTGATAAGGGACGGGTTATTCGTATCCCTATTCATATGCTAAACACCATAAAAAAATGTTATTTTGTCGCTAAGCAATTAACTCAGGATTTTGGACGTGATCCCAGCGCTGACGAATTAGCCGAATATTTAGGCTTTTCAGTCGCCAAAGTTAAAGAAATCATGAAGTTATCTCAGGAAACCACTAGCCTGGATACCACGGTTGACGATGATAACGTGACTCGTCTTTCCGATCTTATTCGCGACGATACGATGGAGGAACCTTTTGAGATGGTTTTCTCCATGACTTTGCAGGAAACGCTTGATGATGTGTTGTCTCAATTATCAGAACGCGAAATGAAAATAATACAATTGCGTTTTGGTCTGACCGGCGAGTGTCCCTTGACACTGGAGGAAACCGGGAAACTTTTAGGCATAACTCGGGAGCGGGTAAGACAGATTCAGGAAAAGGCCATAGGGAAATTACGTGGACTGAGAGCGATTTCCGAATATCACGATAACGGCACTTTTTAGGAGAAGAGCTTCCTAAAAGGAAGAGCTTCCCTTTATTAAGGCGTTTTTATTCTTGTTTGGAATTTAAAAAAAATACATCGAGCTTCATGGAAGGCCTTTGGGCGACGCCGTTTTTGCGGTGAGTATAGGAAAGTTCCCACTAAATAAGCGTATTTATCGGTCTATCGCTTTTTAATATATGTAATTACCTTGTGAAGGCACTATGAATAGCGGCGACATCCTATTACAAGTTATTATAGATCATACCACTGCTGTCCGGTTAATTTTTCATCCCCAGGAAACAAAGTTGATTTGAAACCAC
>CAZJJK010000149.1:0-4673 GCA_964546285.1 uncultured Treponema sp.
CACCAGCATGAATCATTTTGCCAGCGTCTTCCTCCAAATGCGCTTCCTTTATCCTTATCCGCCGCGTAGAGTCTCCTTCTTCGCTGGACAGCTCGATCCATCCGTTTATTCCCAGAGGAGAGGCGAATTGCGATATTTGATAGTTCTTAGGCATATCCGGATAAAAATACTGTTTCCTCTCAAACCAGGTTATGGGTGATAATTCGCAGTTTAAAGCACGCGCCACTACGGCGCCCATTTTTAGCGCTTCCCTGTTCAGCGCCGGTAAAACGCCCGGATAACCTAAACAAACCGGGCAAATATGGGTATTAGGCTCTTCGCCAAAGCTGGCCTTACAGGAACAAAACGCTTTGGAAGCGGTCTTTAAATGTATATGGACTTCCAATCCGATAAAAACTTCATACATAATCAACTCCAAAACGCGCGAAAACCCTTGGGCCGTTCGCTTTGATAAGCGCGTTCATAGCCCTCGGCGATAGCCAAGAGTCGTCCCTCACTAAAAGAAGGCCCCATCAGCTGAAAACCAAGCGGCAAACCATTTACGAGCGAGGCTGGAAAAGCCAAAGCTGGCAATCCGGTAAGATTGGCTACACAGGTAAATAAATCAGCCGTCTTTTGTTGAAAAGAGGATAAGCCCCCTTGTCCTCTTGGAAAGGCTTGAGTTGGGAAAACGGGTAGCAATAAGGCGTCAAGCCCCGCTCGCGTTTCATCTTCAACTATTGATTTATTTGGCTCGCGGCGCCAAAGTTGATTATAGGCGAAACGGATATTTTTCCGGATACGTTGAGCCCGCAAATAATATCGATCTTGAAAACCGGATCGAAGCACAAAGGTCCCTAATAATATCCGCAACTTAACTTCCTTTCCTAAACCCTCGCCGCGCGCTTTATTTATCAATTCATCCTTATCGCTGGAAGCTTTTGGCCTTTGGCCATACCGTATCCCATCAAAACGAGCTAAATTCGCGCTGGCCTCAGCCATTGCGATAACATAATAGGCCGCCGCCGCGTAATCCAAGGGCGGTAATTCAACGGGAACAAGCGTATGACCTAAGGAAGCAAGCCTTTGCTGACAAAGCTTATAAGCGGATTCTGTCGGCCTATCCATACTGCCTTCGGGAAAATTTGGTATACCGATTATGGAAGGCTCATTCGCCGGAATATCCAGTTCAGGCGCGTTTCGCGGCGATTCAACGCTGCTCTGATCCAAGGGGTCTGGCCCTCGCATTATGTTGAACACGGCCCTTGTTCTCGCGGCGGTGTCGGCGATAATTCCAATAAGCTCTAAACTGGAGGCGTAGGCGGTAAGGCCAAAACGCGAAACCGCTCCATAGCTTGGTTTCAAGCCATAAACGCCACAAAAGGCGGCCGGTTGGCGTACAGAACCGCCAGTATCGGAGCCAAGCGCGAAAGGAACTAGACCGGCGGCCACGGCGGCGGCTGAGCCGCCAGACGAACCGCCGGGGACCCGTTCCGTGTCCCATGGATTATTCGTTCGCTTCAACGCGGAGTTATCGCAGGATGACCCCATGCCGAATTCATCTAAATTCGTTTTACCAACGACAATAGCTCCAGCAGCCTGTAGACGCTCCACCGCTGTAGCCGTATAGGGCGCACGGAAGGATTCCAGCAATTTTGAACCGCAGCTTAAACGAAAGTCCTTTACCGCGATATTATCCTTAACCGCGAAAGGCAAAGCCTTTAGCGCGCTTGATTTGGCTCCTTCGCCGGACCTATATTTTTTTTCGACATCAAATAAGAGTCCTCGGTCGCATTCTAGGAACGCGCCTATCTCGGCTTCCCAATCATCGAAATATGAGGGGAAGCCGTCATAGCTGACGGCATTCGGCATAATTGCTCCGTTAATTATTAAAGTACGTTTGGGACGATAATGAAACGACCGTCGCTTTCACCGGCGGCGCTTATAAGCGTATCTGTCAACGAAGCGGAACTGTTTTTTATATTATCAGCCCGCGGGATAAGCCCCACGGGTGACTCCTCTTTAGACCTATCCAAATGAATGGTCTTCGCTGATTCATCGGCTTTCATCATAAGAGCGAAAAAGTCGATCATTTGCTCAAACGAGGGTAAGGCGGAATCAAGTTCTTCCTCAGTAAGATCAAGATGAGCCAATTCCGCTGTCTCAAGAACCACACTGCGTTCCATAAGAGTATAGTGACGTTTAGCGCTTACAAAGTCAAGTATATTTATGCATATTTTCCACTTTATATTGTAATTATAGTATATTTATTCTACAAAAAAGCATATACCCTAGCGTTGATACGCCAATACTAACCAACACGTTTCTCTTAAGGATATGAAGCGATACCGCTAAGGCAACGGCCAGTAAACTTGGGACGGCGGTCCCATTGTCGGCTTTTATAGTAGAGGCGACAGCTGATATTGCTAATACGGTCATGGCTACAGGGGGGACCGCTCGTTCAACAAAGCCGATGAAACGTTCTCTTCGGTGAGCGCCGAGCTTTTGAAAAAACAGAAAAGGCGCCGCACGACAAAAAATAATCACAAAAGCCATAACAAAAACAGCAGCTACAGCCTCTCCAATACTAAGCATTAGCGTCCCCTTTTTTATCTGAGCTTTTCGCCTTAATTTTAGGCAAATCGGTTTCTTTCACCGCTTCATGTATCGCTATTGGGCTATAGCGATCATATATCGCGGCGGCCGCCAAAGCGGCTCCAACAGCGATAAACAACGCTATCCGATCCGGCAAAAAAAAGCTCGCGGCCAAGGAACAGACCGCCGCTATCATAAAAACTGGCCAACGCCTTATTCTAAAATATTGTTCTACAACCAAGACAAAAAATAAGGCCGTTAAGGCGAAATCCAAGCCTACCAACTTAAGCGGAATTAGAGAGCCAACTAGAGCTCCGATTATAGAACCGATTACCCAGTAACTCTGATTCATGGCTGAAACCATATATAAAAAACGCCCTCGCTCTTTTCCCGGCTTCTTCCAAAACTCATCAGGCAACGCGGAAAATAGAGCGAAAGTTTCATCAGTCAAAGAAAAAACAAGATAGGGCTTGTATCGCCCCGTGGCGTCTAGCCTCTTTAAAAATGAAAAGCCATACGCTAGATGACGCGCATTGACGATCAATGTTATTAGGGCTATTTCGATAATACCAGCGCCCGCGGCGAACAGAGCTACCGCGATATATTGGGCAGCGCCGGCGTAAACGACGATACTCATAACGAGAGCTAACCATGAAGGATAGCCGGCGTCCGATAAAAGAAGTCCAAACGCTATGCCGATCGGTATATAACCAAGTAAGACTGGGATTGAATAGCGAAAAGCGTCTAGCGGCCTTGACCAATTAGAGGTGCTGGTACCCATGCAAGCGTCCTGAAACTAGATTTTTCTTTTTTTATTCTTAAGACTATCAAGCAATACCATATTTACGCAAGCGCTCTACTCAACGGCTATGCGGCTCTTTAGCTACGGCCTAAAGCTTTGAACGAATATGAAATAAACGTGGAGCTTATCCCGCCGAAACAGCTATCCTGACCTTATGCTTAGTCAGACCGCCAAGAAGTGAAGCAGATCTGCGCCACCGCTTTTTAGACCCAAAAGGTCGGAGAAAACCTTACGTTCTGAGAAGCATTCTTAAAAATTGACAAAAAAAGTTAGAGTGGTATACTTTAGGTATGCTTTCACTTATCATTTTGTCTTTCTCTCTCTTATTTGGTTCGTCGGCTTCAGCTCAGGATCTTGTACCAAAAGACTTGGAAAAAGCTGTTCCGACTATTTCTTCGATCACCTATATCGAGCTGAGAAAGCACATTATCGAGAATGATGACGTGCTTATTCTCGATGTACGCACAGCCGAAGAATACGCCAGCGGTACAATACCTGGAGCTATTTTATTTCCCTATGATGAATTAGAATCTCGAAAAGGGGAATTGGCTCAATTGGTCGGATCTCCCGATCGGCTTATCGTTGTATTTTGCCGCAGCGGTTTTAGGTCATCGATAGCGGCTGATACGCTACTCACTCTCGGATACACCCAGATAGCCGATTTCGGAAGTATCAGCAATTGGCGCGGCGCTCTTAAGCGATAGTTTTCAGCGTTTCTAGCGCGACAACTTTATTTCTACTATGCTATTCTTATGGAAAACTATACTCCTCAAATTCAATCCTGGTTATTAGAGAACGCGAGGGAAAGCATAGCGTCTCAACTAGAATCGCGGTCGCCGGTTTATCCGGCTCTTCCAAAGACTGATTCTGAAACCGTGGAGCGTCTGACAGCGCGAGCTCAGGGAGCTTTTGTTAGCCTTCATAAAAATGGCTCGCTACGCGGCTGTATCGGACGGATAATCGCCTCGGCGCCTTTGTTAGAAACGATTAGGGACATGGCTTATTCAGCGGCCTTTGAGGATCCTCGTTTTCCGCCGCTTAGCCTTCTTGAATTTTCGCGCTGCGTAATAGAGCTATCCCTATTATCCCCTCTAAAACCAGCGAAAATTAACGATATAATTGTTGGGAAGCATGGCGTTCTCTTACGATACGCGGGACGTTCCGCGGTCTTTCTTCCACAAGTTCCAGAGGAACAAGGCTGGGACCGAACGGAATATCTTCAAGCCTTATGCGGGAAAGCCGGTTTACCAAGCGACGCGTATCAAAACAGCGGCGCGTCTCTTGAGATTTTCACGGC
>CAZJJK010000150.1:0-4644 GCA_964546285.1 uncultured Treponema sp.
TCCGAGTGCGACCTCGATCGCTGCGCGCATCAGATCCACACCCGTAGAAAGAGGATAAGTATAGGCTGACATAAATCCTCCCGAAAGCCTTGCTGCCAGTTCGCCTATCTTGGGTCCTTCGGATGTGACTTTAATATCGCCTTTTGCTGCTCCCATGCTTATACCCAGCGCTTTTATCCCCATCTTCATAACATCGCAGGCTTCTTCCTGCACTTTGGCCGGAAGATTTGACGGCATTGTGTGGCCTATCTCTACGAAGTACGGTTCGAAATTAATTATTCTGTCCGCGACTCCTGTTATGGTAACCTCATTATTATATATGATAGCATCAATCGAAAGCTCAGGCCCTTCCATGAATTCTTCAATTAAAACTTCTCCGTTAGGCGAAGCTTCTTTCGCCCATTTAAAAGCATCAGACAGTACGTTCCTGTCGTCAACGCGCATTACTCCCCGAGCTCCCATATTGCTCGACGGTTTTATTACGACCGGGAATCCAATCTTTTTACACGCTGCCTTTGCCTCTGAAAGAGACCACACGGGATAAAACGAGGGGCACGGGACATTATGCTCCGTAAGCCTTGTCCTCATCTTTATTTTATTTGTAGCAGCTTCCGCGTCCTCGAATTTTATACCCGGCAGATTAAGCGCATTTGCAACAGCTGCAACAGTCATTGAAGCATCAGTGCCTGCTGTAAGAACTCCGCTTATGGGAGTAAGCTGGTTCTGGGCTTTTGCCGCCCTCACTGAACCGTCAATATCGCGCGTGCTCATCACAACAGGGATATCCGCATACTTCATACCCAATGCTTCGGGATTGTAATCCGTGACTATTGTGTTCAATCCCATTTTCTGTGCTGTTTGTATGACCGGGACCTGGAGAAGGCCTCCGCCTATTATCATTATGGATTTTTTCATTATAATACCTCCATGAGCAGGACAGAATCTCCGGAAGTTCCAGAAAAGAAAAAATATGTGAGATTATGTCCCGTTTACAATATAAAAAAGGATTAGTCAATTACAATATCGGCTTTTTTTATTTGAGTTATAATGAATAAAACAGCAGGGTTTTTAAGAATTTTTTAAAAGAAATCTTTTATAAAATATGCAAATGCATTTTTATCTTTTTTAACGCTAATTATTGACTATTTAATTATAAATTATTATATTCAATTGGTGTATTAAACAGTAGTTGATATTTTAAACAGTGTATGGCATTTTCAGTATTGCTGATTCATGGAAATCTTTTATAAATCGGCAGCTAAGTTATACATATGCTGGATTAGCTGGGAAATTATTAAAAATATATTATCTGGGCCGGAGTAAATAAAACAAGACTGAGGTATAATTTATGAAGATTAAAAGTGCTTATTGGATTTTTGTTCTAATATTTTCTATATCTTATTTAACTGCCTGCGGCGGAGGGTCATCTACTTCCGAAGGAACATCCGGCGCGCCGAAAATTTCCGTAAGTCAAACAAACATTGACTTCTCCGGTACTGTTTTAAACTCGTATATTGATAAAAAAATAACAATAACTAATACAGGCAATGAAAACCTTAATATTGGACCAATTTCATCTCCCTCTCTGCCATTCAGCATCTCCAGCGATACATGTTCGAATTCAACCCTGAGACCATCGCAATCAGGCTCTTTAATGGTTCGTTTTACTCCGACAAATCAAGGTTCATCAACTGATAAATTCTCCATTCCCTCTAATGATCCTGCTTCACCTGCAGTGGATATTTCTTTAAAAGGAGACGGGTATGGTCTTAATGTATGGATAAACCAGGTCAATACCTCAAACTGTTCAAAAAAAATTATTAGCTTAGATGTCACGGTTACCGGACCATCCGGTGCAATAACCGGTTTAAACAATAATGATCCCAATAATCCTAATTTTAGACTCTATCAAAACGGCTCCTTTTTTCCTAGTGATGTAAATGGAAATTATGATACACAACCGGTTTCAGTTGTGCTGGCTTTAGACTCCAGCGGCAGTTTAACAACAGATTTACCTGCTATTAAAACAGCAGCTAAATCTTTTATTGATCTATTAGGCATTGAAGATAAAGCCGCAGTATGCAAATTTAGATCTGAAATAGATTTTTTCCCGGAAACTTTTCCACTATTTATAACAACAACCAGCGATACTGAAAAAGATTATTTAAAAGATTATATTGATAGTGCATTTAATGCTACTGACGGAACTGCATTGTATGATGCAGTATATAATTCTATCGATAGAGCTGCCGAAGAAGGATCAAATAGTAAATTAGCCGTGATAGTCTTATCCGATGGAGTGAATACTTATTCAGGAGTCAACACATTACAGGGAGTAATTGACTATGCAAAGCAAAAAAAAATTCCGGTATTTTCTATTTTTTATGTTGATCTAAATGTTTATCCCAACGCAACTCCAGATGTTATGCAGCAATTGGCCAATGATACCGGCGGGCAATACTATAACTCCGGTGACAGCAATGAATTACAGGATATTTTTGAGCAGATTGCTTATGTACTTAATAATAAATATACGGTTGAATATTACGGAGGAATCTGTTCCGGTTCAATTGAAGTAGAAGTGCGGGTAGAAGATCCAAATACTAAATACTATGGTGTGAACTCAACTACAATAAATTTCTAAATTTAAAATATAGTCTGTGTATAAACGTAGAGTTCCTCGCTTATACACTTATCTAACGCCAACACACTTTTCTCTTACAACTTTAAAAAATCTGTAAATTTTATCATTAGTAAATGACCACATGAAGAAGTGATCTCACATATAGAACAGCCATTTCTTTATTTAGCTATTACAACCTTCTCTGTTTCGTTCAGAATGATCTTCCCATCTCTTGCTCGCTTTGCCTCAAAACGGATATAGTAAAGCCCTACTCCGAGTTTTTTCCGTGCTTTATTCTTTCCCGACCATCCTCCTTCTTTTATATTCTGCCCGCCTTTGCGGAAACCGTTATCTATGAGTGTGGCAACAGGACGGCCTTTGATGTCGTAAGCAGTGATGGTTACGTATGCATCGTCCGAGAGATAATACGACGGATAGCACACGGGATTTTTATCAGTAAGCACATTGTTAAGCACGCGCGTAGGCCATGGCTTGAAAGTAGTCGGTGTCTGTACCATGAAAGTGTATTCGAAGTCATTAGTATTACCTGGAAGTGATTCTGTAGCAAAATTTGCGTCAGAATATGTCCGTGCTCCCCCTCTTATTATTTCTAAAATGAATCTGCAATAACCTCCTTCAACCAAATACTGATTATTACTTGGTATATAAGTTTGCCATGTATTCGGTGCTGATTTGCTGCAAGCTATTATTTCATGAGGAACAGCTGTAAGCACTCCTCCGCTTTCAAGGTTAGTTCCCAAGGCATCTCCGCTACCTGTACCATCATCCTGTGCAAGTACTATATTTACATTATCCGGCTGATCCCCGGCAGTGACAATATAAAGACTTACTCTAATGGACGATTTTCTGAGTCTTCTATCGGCAGCAACAGGATTTGAATCGATAGGCGGCCTTTCAAAACTGCTGTCAGCATATTGATTAATTCCATCAGTAATTGTGACTTCAATAGTTGTGGGCTTTGTTGCAAGAGTTGCGTACCCTACTCCATCCGGGGATCCATCATAGAGAGCATAATTTGTTCCAGGCCCAACTGAGGGATAATGCACAACCTCCTGGCCAAATACATCTATTGCTGTAATAAAATAATCATAATTAGTAAGCGGGACAAGCCCTGTAATTGTTGCGCTTCCGGTTCCAATAAGACCTAAATTTGCATAACCAGTTGTGCTTCTATCAACAATCAGCCATGAGGAACTAGAACTTTCTTTATAATATATTCTATATGAACCAATTAAACCAAAATCGCCGTCGTAATCCGGTAATGCTTCATCGAGGGGTACCCATGAAAGGGTGAATGAGGACCCTGTAGTTGAAACACCTACCCAAGTCGTGAATGATGAAATTACGCCAGAATTATTTCCCGGCGGGTCGTTGCGGTCCCAGAGAATTGTGGGACTTGCAGGTTGATTTATTTCTCCGGCAGTATTTTGTTCGCTGTCAAATACACTTCCTGATACAGCAGTCACTTGATATGAAATCGGTGTTGTTTGTCCGTCAGGGGTCTGCGCCAAAGCCGGATATTTTATATTCGCCGTGCCAGTATTGCCATTGTCCGGAATTGTTACAGTAAATGTTGGAAGGGTCCCGTCTGATACCGTAATCGTAGTAGTACCTATCATGTTTCCGCCGGTTAATTGTTTCGTTGCCTGAATAGTTACCAGCGTATTAGGAACGTTTACGCTTCTGTAATAAGTAGGTGGAGTAGTAATTCCTCCGCCGCCTGAAAAAGTGATGCCGGTAATTATTATATTATCGCATACCAGCGAAAGAGTATTTGTTGTGATTTCAGTAGCTGGGCCTGTATCCATTGATACATGGACGTCCCAGGTGTATGCTGTCGCTGAGACAGGTATGCTTGCGGCTGTTATCGCGAAGGTAAAATTTTCGACGTTTCCGGTATTGTTGATCGCAACGAGCGTACCGTTTCTGTAAAGAGCTATGTCTGTTTCAACATCAATTTCATCCGGTGCTTTTGATTCAACAGTGTCGGCTGCTGTCGC
>CAZJJK010000151.1:0-4423 GCA_964546285.1 uncultured Treponema sp.
TACGCTCAGTCTGCGTTATCTGAAACAGGAAAAAGAATTCGTTATTGAGCTTTCCACTTCCGATTTCAATATTTCCGGTCTGTTAATCACTCCAGATGGAAAGCCCTACCGCTTAAACAGCGGCGCGAACAGCTTCACCTGGGTACCCGGCTCTTACACGATGGCCTTATCGGGAACAGGCGTCTACGGCGTCGGTTTAGACGCACCGGCGCCGATACATTTTTCCAGCTTGACCGACCAGGCGATAGATGAGGATGACGATACCCTTGAGAGCGCGAAGCCTCTTAGCTACGGCGGCGGCGCGCTTAAATACCTGACATCCGGCGATGTCGATTTTTACACATTTAAAATTCCCCTCGGCTTTTTGGACCTTACGCACACCCGAACGCCCCGTGCCGCGGACGGGAGCTGGAAAGCGGCATTCACGCCTTCCGATCCGCTAGCTACGCTGTATTACACCACCGATGGCTCCGAGCCGAACGCGAAAACGAAGGTCGGGTCGCTCTACTCGGGCGGCGAAATAAGCTTGGCAGAGAGCGTGGACTATTTAAGGGTTGATCTGTACCGCGAAGATTATTTCAGCGCCGCCAAGACCTTCGCCGCGCCGCCTAGAATGGCTCCCATTGAAGCGGGTTCCTATACGCGGTCCGACGGCCAGACAGTCAATATAAGCGCTTTCACAATGGCGCGAACGGAAGTGACGCAAGCTTTATACGAAACGGCGCTGGGCGATAATCCCAGCTATTTCGCTTCCAGTTCTGACGCGCGGGATAGGCCGGTGGAAATGGTTAGTTGGTATGAGGCTCTTATTTTCTGCAACCGTCTCAGTCTGTTGGAGGGTTTGCAGCCGGCTTATTCTATCGCGGGAACACCGGAGCCTGAGCGCTGGGGCGCCGCGCCGGAGGGAGCGAGCAACCAAAGCTGGGACACTGTCAGCGTGGATACGGCCGCCTCCGGCTACCGGCTTCCGACCGAGGCGCAGTGGGAGTACGCCTACAGAGCCGAAACGAGCGGCACATACTACTGGGGCAATGAAGCGGCTAGCTCTTACGCCTGGTATTCCGATAACGCCGGAGGCGCCACCCATCCGGTGGGGAAAAAAAACGCGAATCCTTGGGGGCTATTCGATATGGCGGGCAATGTTTTTGAATGGACTTGGGATTGGTATAGTTCGCCCTACGACCAAAACGGCCTATCCGATCCCGTCGGCCCGGCCGACGGGATCTATCGTATCGCGCGCGGCGGCAGCTATTATAGTTCTTTATGGCAGTGCTCCGCTGTCTACCGGTCGGAGGCGCGCTACCCCTATGTTAAGGATTATTTCCACGGCTTCCGGGTGGTACGGCCATGATCGGTATTTATGGATCGATGCCTAAGACCGCCCAAAAGGACGGGAGGCGCGGCCGCGTTTCCGCCGCCCTGTTACTCTGTCTGATGGTTTTATGCCTAAGCGCCTGCCCTAGCCCAGTGTCGGAAACGCCGCCAAAAGTAGCGCCGCCCAGCATTACCCCAGCCGGGGCGTACTTCAATGACGATCAACAAGTCAGCCTTAGCGGCCCGGCTGGCGCGCGATTGTTCTATACCATGGACGGCAGCCTCCCCAGCGCCACCAGCCAGGCTTATACGGCCCCATTTACGGTTACGCGGACGCTTACGGTTAAGGCGGTGGCCATCCTTGAGGAAGACAGCAGCCCGGTCGCCAGCGCCGCCTTTGTGCGCGCGCTGGAGCCCTTAAGCGCGCCGCTTATCACCCCCAACGGCGGTTCGCTCTCCGTCGCCGCCCTGGTAACGATACTCGGCCCCGGGCAAGCTTCTATCCACTACACCCTTGATGGCAACGACCCAAGCGCCGCCTCCCCGGTATATTCATCGCCCTTTGTCGTGGAAACCGACAAAACCGTAAAGGCGGTCGCTATACGCGACGGCAAGCTAAGCCCCATAACCGAAGCCAGTTTCACGTGGACAGGCGGACCGCCTATAGCTCGGAGCTTATGGGGCCGTTGGCTGGGAATTGGCGATTCATCGATCTGCTATATATCCGGATCAACCGTAAGCATCAACGGCATCCCCTTCGCCCACAGTCAAGCAGGGGAGAACTACATCGAACTAGACTCGGGACGGCTGGAAGTTAACGCCGATAAGATGCTGAGTTACAGCCGGAGCGGCTTGAGCGTTCCCTATTATTTTTTCCAGCGGGCCGGCGCCGAAAGCGCCTTTTCCCTTACGCTCGCCGCCTCGGAAGAGAACAGCGCGGCCCTAGGCGCTAAGGCTTTGACATCGCTGAGCGGCATCTCGGTAGTGATCAGAAATCTCAACAACCCCTCCGACACCCAAACCCTCACCAGCGGTGACAACGGCGAGTTAACGGCCGCTAACACCATCGTTGGGGATGATTACGCCGTTGTGGTAACGACTGAGGAAGACGGTATAACGCGAAGCTCGGAAACGGCGTTGACGCCAAACTACAGCGGCCAGAGTCTTGGAAAGTTCGCGGTGGGGGGAACGGGGGCTAAGCTAAAGATCAACCCCAGGCCCAGCTCCCGTCCGGACCTGATGATGGCTGACGGCGTAACGGATTACCCCCTTACCCTTACTCTTTCCAACTATGGCGACAGGGCGGCGGCGCTCTCCTTCACGCTCTCCGGCGGCGACGGCTTAAGCGTCATAACTGGCGCGACGGGTACGCTTGGGACGCTTGGCCCCGGCGAGTCAGCCGATATCGAACTTACGCTCCGTTGCGCCCCCTGGTCAGGCACAGGTGATTATGAGGACAAAAACCTGTCTATCAGCTTAACGAGCGAAACTGGCCGCGTCACAGAGGATAGTATAAGCATTCGCTTTGTCAAAAAGCTTGATATCTTTACGGTCGCCGTCAGACCAGCGGTCAAGGGCCTTATTGTCACCCCGGACGGGTTAAGCCTGCGCCTGCCTGAAGACTGGGCGGAGGGCGGCCTAGGTTCCCATACCCGCTTGGCGAAAAAACCAGGCGAGTATTTGGTGGTCCTTGGCGGCGAGGGCGATGGCTCGGAAACAGCGTACAGCTTAGCGATAAACGCCCTGCCGCGCTGGGATACCGCGTCATTAGCCAATACGGCTATAGGCGAAAAAAACGATACGCCGGAACTGGCCACTCATATACGCCTGGGAGAGGCGGCGCTGCAATTCCTGGGCGCCAAAGACGTGGATTTTTACCGCTTTGTCGTGCCTATAGGGGAACTGTCCATCCAAAGCGATACGGAAAGAGGCCTTAAGTCCGGCCCGCTAAGCGTTGATATCCAAGGGATTTACGATGGAGAAACGAAGTTAGAAGACGCGGAACTTCGCTATACCACGGATTTTTCTCTGCCTGGGCCTAATTCCGGCACGGTCTGGAATGACGAGACAATTAACCTAACTGAGGATCAAGCTCTTTATTTATATATCAGTAAGGATTTATACGAGCCAACGCTTATCCGCTTCGTGGAACGGGAACGGATGCTTCCCTTACCCGCCGGCATCTTCCATAACGGCACGGCCTTAGTCAGCGTTTCCGCGTTTTCCATAAGCAATGTCGAAGTAAGCCAGGCAAGCTGGCAGGCTATCATGGGCAACAATCCCAGCCGCTTCGTCGCTAATCCCGACGCCGACTCATGCCCCGTTGAAAGCGTCTCTTGGTATCAGGCTATCGTTTACTGCAACAAAAGAAGCGCTGCCGAAGGCTTAAGCCCCGTCTATTCCATTAATGAAGTCTATGACACTGCTAACTGGACGAAACTGCCGGATGACGGTGTCCAGGACGCCGACTGGAACGCTGTCGTCGTAAACGAAACGGCTAATGGGTATCGCTTGCCCACGGAAGCGCAGTGGGAATACGCTTGCCGCGCTGGAACGACCAGCGGCTTTTTCTGGGGAGAAGCCAGAGACGCCGCTATTGTCGGCGCTTACGCCTGGTATGCCGACAATTATGAAGGCAAAAGCCACGGCGCCGCCCTAAAAGCACCAAATCCTTGGGGTCTTTACGACATGGCCGGCAATGTCGGCGAGTGGTGCTGGGACTGGTACGACACCTACCCTTCCGAAGTACGCTTTGACCCCTCCGGACCAGCGGCGGGAACATCAAGGGTGGGCCGCGCCGAGGTTTGGGGCTCTTCCCTTGACTCGCTAAGTTCATCGGCGCGTAATAAACATAATCCTGGGGACGGTTATTTTGGGCTTAGGTTGGTCAGAAAGCCATAGCGAACTTAAGGGGGGGGATAATTGGAATAACTACCGCTTCTCTCGGGAGAGGCCTACCGCTTGCTTAATCAGGGCGGGGTCGTCTGGATCTGTGCTAAAAGCACGCGGGGCTTGTATAAGCTGGCATCGATAACCTGGAATTATGCATTGGATGATGGGTTAACATCGCGCGGGCTTCTTGTCCACGACCCAAATCACCTGACATACG
>CAZJJK010000152.1:0-4413 GCA_964546285.1 uncultured Treponema sp.
CTTACTGGCTTGCCATAATAATTGCCATGATAGTGCTCGGGATACTTGGTTTGATCATATATTGGTTGATTTTCTATCCTATCAGAAAGGATCCGGAAGTGAATTTTTTTGTAGCGGCTATGGGATTGTTGATGCTCCTTGAAGGGGCGGCGTTTGCTCTGGTGGGGACTGAAACGAAATATTTTATCCTCCCTGCAACAAGGGAAGTCCTTACTTTCGGAGGCCTTGCACTACAGGTCCAGCGCCTGATAGTCATTATTGGAACAGTCGTTGTTATGGTTATCCTGGAATGGTTTATAAAGAAAACAACGCTTGGTGCTGCGCTTGAAGCCACAGCACAGAACCGCGAAGGTGCGCAGCTCTGCGGAATAAAGGTAGGGCGGGTTGCGTCTATTGCATTTGTTATCGGTACAGCTCTTGCCGGAATAGCTGGTGCCCTCATAGGCCCCGCTGTGCTCATTACTCCTTCGATGGGCATGGGGCCTTTGATGGTTGCCTTTTCGGCTGTTGTTTTCGGCGGGCTGGGGAGCCTCAGGGGCGCGGTGATCGGTGCACTTTTACTCGGCCTCGTGGAGAGCCTTGCTTCCGGTTATCTAAGTGCAGCTTACAGCCTTGTGTTCGTTTTCGGGGCAATGATAGTGATGCTTCTGATCCGTCCAAGGGGATTGCTCGGTAAGGAGGTATGGAGGCCATGAAAAAAATATTCACTCTTCTGGCGCTTATCCTGGCAATAGCCATACCTCCGCTGGTCGGAGATTATATCATGAGTATATTGATCCTGATCTGTATATGGACAATCATGAGCATCAGCCTGAATCTTATATACGGCTATACGGGGCAGCTTTCGCTAGGGCAATCAGCATTTTTCGGCCTGGGCGCGTATACCTTCGGCCTGACAGCTGTAAATCTTCAATTCGGATTCTGGCCGGCTCTCTTATGTGCCATTGTTGTAAGTGCTTGTTCAGGAGTTATAATAGGGTATCCTGCACTAAAAATGAGAGGCCCTTACTTTATACTCGTGACGCTTGGTTTCTCTGCCATTGTAGGTGTCGTTGTACTGGCCTGGGTAAATTTTACAGGAGGAGCCAATGGCCTTTCCGGGATGCCAAGGCCGGATTCGATCCCGTTGCCTGGGGGTAAACTGATAAATTTCGATTCACTTTTAAATTTGTATTATTTAATTTTGATATTTCTTATACTGATTGCAATAATATGCAGACGCCTGATCAAATCTTTGATAGGAAAGACGTTCATTGCCATTTCCCATGATGAGAATTTAACTGAATCCCTCGGCATCAATACTTCCGGAAGAAAGCTGCTAAGCTTTACTATAAGCGCAATATTTGCGGGCATAGCAGGGGCTCTTTATGCTTCATTTAACAGCGTGATAAGCCCGGAACTGGCCCAGTATACACGAAGCATGGATGTGGTCGCATATTTAATGATAGGCGGAGCCGGTACATCAATCGGGCCTTTCATTGGAACGATAGTTCTTGTGGCAATACCTGAACTCCTGCAGGTTGTTCCATATATAAAAACGCTTATCAATGGAATACTGGTCCTGATTTTCGTAATTTTTATGCCTAACGGCATTGTGGGTAAAGCAGAGTCTTTATTCAATTTAAAACTGAAAGCGGATGGGAGGTGAGGTATGGCTCTGCTTGAAGTATCCCAACTATCCAGATGGTTCGGCGGAATTCTTGCGACAAACAAGCTTTCTTTTTCCGTTAATGAAGGCGAGTTGCTGAGCATAATAGGTCCTAACGGTGCAGGCAAAACAACTTTATTCAACCTGCTTACAGGCATATTCAAGCCCTCGGAGGGAAAGATCGTTTTTGACGGTATTGATATTACCGGATGTAAACAATATCAGGCTATCAGGCACGGACTCGGGCGGACATTCCAGAAGACTACTGTCTTTCAAAAGATCAATGTCCTTGATAACCTGATAGTCAGCCAGGCGCTGCATTCGAAGATCGGTTCAATGAGATATATTCTCGGAACACGCGCGACACAGAAGGAAAAGCAGGAAATGCTCGAAAGAGCTCACGAAATATTATCCTTTGTCGGGCTGGACGGGATGGAGGAAAAGTTTGCCGGGAATCTGACTGAAGAGGCACAGAAGAGGCTTTCAATTGCTATGGTTCTGGCAACACGGCCCAGATTTATTCTGCTCGATGAACCGACCGGTGGAGTAAATATAGAAGAAATTGACGGGCTCATCGACCTGGTGAAAAGGGTGAGAGAATCCGGAATAACAATATGCCTTATAGAGCATAAAATGCGAATGGTAATGAATATATCCGACAGGATCATTGCCCTTAATTTCGGGGAAAAGATAGCCGAGGGAAAACCCGAAGAGATAGCCTGCAATGAAACCGTTATTAATGCATATCTTGGAGAAAAATATGTTACTTAAGATTGAGAATATGTGCGCTAAATACGGAAACTTCGAAGCATGCAGGGATTTATCTATTGAGATTGAAGAAGGCGGTATTGTAGCTATCCTCGGCGCAAACGGTGCAGGCAAAACTACGCTGTTAAAAGCGATATCAGGCCTGATTAGCCCGGTTTCCGGAGATATCTATTTTAAAGGGAAAAACCTTAAGAATGTAAGCACTGATGAAATTGTAAAGATGGGTATAAGCCTTTGCCCTGAAAGCAGGATGCTGTTCCCTGAAATGCCGGTGCATAAAAACCTTGAACTTGGAGCGTATGTACGCAGAAAAGATAAAGAATTTATTGAACGCACGCTGGAGGAGGTATACGAGCTTTTCCCGAAACTAAAGGAGCGGAGAAAGCAGGCTGCAGGAACTCTTTCCGGCGGAGAACAGCAGATGGTTGCCATAGGCAGAGCACTTATGTCCGGCCCGCAGCTTCTGATGCTTGATGAGCTTTCCATCGGCCTCGCTCCGATACTTGTTATGCAGATCATGGATACACTCCTGAAGATAAAAGAGCGCGGCACTGCCATCCTTCTTGTTGAGCAGAACGCGGCTGCATCGTTCCGGATCGCTGACCGCGGATATCTTATGGAAACAGGTAGAGTGGTACGCGGAGGCTCCAGGGAGTTTTTAATGAATGACGAAGAAGTTAAAAGATCATATCTCGGAGTCTGCGAATAGGGTAGTCAGCCTGTAACAAATCCATTAATATCCCTGTAGAAGGTGCTCTGCTTGTTCAGAAAAATTTTCCATAGGAGCAGTTGGGGCGGAGTAGTTTTTTTATGATTCTAATTTGGGGGAACGAAAACATAGGCAAACGGGAGAGGGTTGCCGGGCAAGGCATGCGAAGCGTTTTGCCGGGGATTCTTCATTTCTGCTTATGGCGGGAGACAAATACTGAAGAAACTAAATAAGCAATAAAATATATTTTAATTAAATTAAATTAAATTCTTTAAAACTTGTATAAGATCGATAAAGAGGTGCCGAATATGGATAAACAACGGAATCTTATAGCTTTCGGCATCCATTGAAAATATGATTAGGATAGAAGCTATGGCTAGAATATCGGCTTAAGGCCGAGCTGACGGGCGATAACGACGTTCATTATTTCTGTTGTCCCCCCGAAGATTGGCATTACGCGTACGTCCTGATAAAGCCTGCATATCCGGTATTCCGCCATATAGCCGTATCCGCCGTGAATTTGGACTGCCTTATAGGCTACCCTGTTCGCCATTTCTGCAATCCATGCCTTTGCCATAGAGACCTTCTTTGTTATGTCATCGCCCTTCAGGAATTCCTCCACGCACACATGCAGAAATGCATCCCCGATCTCTACCTCAGTCGCCATTTCGGCAAGCATGAAGGAGACAGCTTCGATGTTGCCGATCGGTTTCCCGAAGGCCTCGCGTTCCTTCGCATACTTTAGAGCCTCTTTAAGACATTCCTCTGCGTAGCTCTGAGACTTGATGCAAAGTTCCAGCCTTTCGCGTGCCAGATTGTGCATGGTGTACTTGAAGCCCTCACCTTCCTTGCCGAGGAGGTTGCCGGTAGGCACCGGGCAGTCATCAAAGAATAGCTCTGCCGTATCCGTGGCATGGCGTCCCATTTTCTCTAGCTGGCGACGTTGTACATGTTTGAGGCTCTCGCCTTCCACACAAAGAAGGCTGTAGTTCTTTTTCGGGTCTACATCGGATGATTCCACCCTGCACATAACGACCATAAAATCCGCAAACATGCCGTTAGTGATAAACACTTTCTGGCCGTTAAGAATGTAGTGATCGCCCTTCCTTACCGCCTTCGATCTGATGGCAGCTGCATCCGATCCTGCGTTCGGTTCAGTTATGCAGATACAGCCGATGGCATCACCGCTGGCGCACTTTGGAAGAAGTCGTTTTTTCAGCTCGTCAGATGCATAGCTGTACACGTAGTGAGTAGCCACATCCTGGTGGTTCGGTGCTCCGATGCCCAT
>CAZJJK010000153.1:0-3935 GCA_964546285.1 uncultured Treponema sp.
TGTTTGAAAAAAAATTCCCTGAAAACGCAAAGAAAAAATATTTACGATGAGGATGATATGCAGCATGATAACTCTTTATCGCGCCTTTCTTTTAAAGTATTTTTATGTCTGCCCGCAATATCTTTTATTATGATTTTATGCAACAATCTTTCCGCAATTGAAATTAAACGTGTGGATATCATCGGAAGCTCAATTGAACTCGAAACAAGTGAATATGTTAAATCAATAAAAGGTGATCTATCCAACAAAGATATCGAAGCGATCGGCGTCAGGGTAACAAACGAATATCACGAAATGGGCTATACTACCAGCTATGTAAAAACGCTGAGAGTGCGTAATGACGGAGTTCTTGAAATCCATGTAAATGAATCAAGGATAGCTGCCATAAATATAACAGGTATTACGGGAAAAGAGAAAAATGAAATCGAGCTTTCATTCAGGATTTTGACCGGATATATTTATAACAGATCCGAGGTAGAAAGAAAAGCCGAAGCAATCAAACGCCTGCATAATCTAAGCTCTGTTAAGATTTACACTATAAATTACGAAAACACCGGAGATGTCTTTCTGTCAATAAAAGCCTCAAAAAAAAATGCAGGCGATTTTTACGGCGGCATCGGCCTTGAACCGATTTACGGCCTTTCCCCTTCAATAGGATACTATCACCCGTTTACCGATACTGCGCTTGATATTCACGCTAAAGCCGGGTACAGAGAAGGCAGCTTCAGAAGAGCGGAAGGCGACCTGAAATTCTTTCTATTCCCGGACAGTAATCCGCGGGGTATCTACCTGGGAACAAACATAACCATGTTTGTTGAACGCTGGGAAACGCTGGAATCGGACTATAAAAGATTATCACTTTCGCCGGTACTTGGGTACAGGGCGATATATCAATATTTTATTATTGACTTGTATGCCAATGAAATTATTTCCGATATTTCGGATTATAAAGCTGAAGGAGAAAAATTCCGCGATTACGACACCCGGCTGACTCTTGAACTTGAAATATCCAACAAAGCAAATCTGCTTTCAAAAAAAGATGCAACCGGCCTTAAGTTTACAGCTTCTTCCGGCAAAAGCGATTTGAGCAAAAAAATCTATGCTGTTTTTTCAGGCGGGTTCAGGAGCACGCTGTCGCCCTTTTCAAAGCTGAGGATAATTCCACAGATGTATTCATATTACACAACAATGGATGAACGCTATTTCTGGCAGTATGTTTACGATAAAAGACTAATGGGATTCTTTGACGATTATACTGCTTCCAAATGGAAGAACACGGCAGGGCTCGATTTTGAACTGGAAATCGTTCCGCAGTTTATTTATGCAGGACCTTTTGTCAACACAGGGTATTTCCTTGACGAGGAACTGGAATGGAAAAGCAGAACAGGTGGCGGGCTTATGGGCATTATTGAATTTAAGAATTCGCACATAGGAATTTATTTCGCATGGGATCTATCCAAAGATCCGTCTAAAGGCGGATTTTCAATAATCGCTGGCGGAAACTTTTAAAAAAACTATTGATTTTTACAGCCAGATACAATTTAATCTTTACAGGAAATTTATTTTCAACAAATCTATTTCCTGTTTGAATGAATCATGTTAATTTTGCGATCTGCTTTTTACAACTTGACTTATTAAAAGATATCGCCATATAATAAAATCATCAGCGGCAGTTCCTGATTAAATAGACTGTCCGAATTGAATCTTTAAATAAATTTCCAAACAGGAGAAAACACAATGAACGGGAGTAAAATAAAAACAAGACTTATGAAAGCGAATGATTTTGAGGCTGTTGTGCGGATTGACGAGAAGATACTCAAGGTTTCCCGGCGGCAGGCCTATAAACTTAAGTTTGAAAAACTGGTGACTGCCAAAGATAATGTGCCCACCTCCCTTGTAGCAGAGGATGAAAACGGAACGGTAGTCGGATTTGTCATGGGAGAGCTCTTCATCGGTGAATATGGCGATCTGCAGGAAAGAGCAGCACTGGATACAATCGGCGTTGATCCGGATTACAGGCACAAGGGTATCGGCAAGCAGCTGATCAAAGAATATTTTGACCATTTAAAAACACTCGGAGTCCGAAGGTTACACACACTGGTCCGCTGGAACGATGCCGAGCTGATACGTTTCTTCGGCGAAAACAAATTCAGCCCATCCGAAATCATCAACCTTGACAGAAGCATTTAATGCCGGCAAAAGCGGTAAAATGCTCCTCCAAATTTTAATCCTTTTGATTGCCGCGAATATAGTTTTCCGCCATGCCGCATGAAAAATGGGTTTGTGAAACCAGGTGCATTCCATATAGAACGCACCTTTTATGATACTACTATCCATCCATAACAAAGGAGTTACCACATCCGGACCGTCCATAACCTCATAAGTCTTTTCCATTTCCACGGGTTTTTTAATAATGCACTTTTCAAATCGGGAACTCATTTTTATTTCCTCCTTCAATGAATAAGTGCACGCTAAAAAACTCTGCGGATTTATAATAATTTTTTAGTCAATAATTCAGTTTAGTGTTTTTACTGAATCCATTTTAATCATCGGCACGAGAAGCAATAATGAAACCAGCGAACCTGCCATGGCCAGAATAAATGCCCATAAATAACCGCCGCCAGCAGCATCTATAATCCTGCCGCTAAGTACAGGAGAAATTATTGAGCCTAAACCGTGAAATACAGTCCAGAGTCCGATAATACTTCCGGAATATTCCTTAGGGAAGAAATCACGCGCAGAAGCTGCATAAACAGCCCAGAGTGTCCCATAACCGATACCGAAAATCATAGAAAAAATAAATAAGCCGGAAAATTCCCGGGCATAGGCCATGCCGAGTGTCCCTAAAGCAGTAAGCAGTCCGCAAAGCATCATGATTCTAATCCTTCCTGTTTTATCAGAGATATAGGCCAGTATCAGTTTGCCGATTGTGCCTGCGACAGCGATCACTACAAGAAGACCTGCAGCAGATGCATAGGGTATAGTCAATTCCTGTGTTGCATAGGTAGTCAGGAATGTAAAAGGAGTGAGTATAGAGAAACTGATGAACAAATAAGAAAAGCCGATTAAATAAAATTTTGAATCATGGAAAATCGCTTTATATGCTTCTTTAACCGGAATCCGCACCTTTTGCATATTTTCCTGCTCCCGGGTATCTATCCGGCCTTCTGGATGACTCTTTACAAGGAAAAAATTCATTCCCGCCACGACCAATGCTGTCATTCCGAGACTGACCCATACGGATCTCCAGCTATAAGCTCCTATAATGACCGGTATTATAATACTCCACAGTGCAATACCCGCTGTAGTTCCAAGATCTACAACGGAAATTATAACACCTCTTCTTTTTGGACTGACCCATCGCATTACAACCGTTACAACCGCAGCCCAGCATGCAGAATGGCCTATCCCGGTTACTGCGAAGAAAACAGATGCCTGAACAACTGAGGAAGATAAAGACATAAGGCAGGCGCCAGCACCCAGAATAGCCACAAATATAGCAAGAATCATCTTTATGTCGAATCTGTCTGCCATAATACCGAATATCGGTGCAAGAATAGTATAGGTGATAAAATAGGCAGAGAAAATGACACCTGCCTCGGTTTTCGATATTGCCAGTGAAGACAACATATCGGGTAGAACTAATCCATATGAATATCTGATGGAAAACGCGATGAAAAGAGTGAAAAAACCCGCAACGATAACACCAATGGCACGCTTTGACATAATTTTCTCCACCGATAATAAATTTTTTTTATTTTCGCTCAGCCCAAATGCTACTTTTCTTTTTTTGAATCAACATACTTATTGAGCATCAAAAATGACAGCAGTGTAATTAACACTCCTGCAATTAATAATAGCCATATTACTGATTCATTATTCATTATATCTATACTATCAAGAATCATCCAGAAACTTCTAAAAATCAACACAGA
>CAZJJK010000154.1:0-3895 GCA_964546285.1 uncultured Treponema sp.
GCTTGGGTTTTGGGAAAAGTATCTATAAAATATCTTCAACAGAATTGGCAGCAGTATGTAAGACTAAAGCCATCGAAACAAAAAAAACCGCCCTCTGCCGAGGGCGGCTAATTACTCTTAAATATCTAGCTTAGAACTTGACCTTGGCGGCCGCGACAATCTTTCCGAGAACAGCGGTGGAAGCCAAGAGGTTTCCACTCTCGTACTTCACTGAGATGGTGGTGTTAGCTACCTGTGTATTGGTGAAGGTAACGTCCATCTTCAGACTGTTGGCGGAAGCCTGGTCGGTGGCGAAGCTGGCGTTGGCGACGACATTATTCGTATCATCGATAACAAGCTTATATCCGGCGCCGGCATCGAGCTTCCAAGCCAGCGGCGTTTCCTTAAGAACGTCGATCATCTGGAAAGCGGCGTTAAGAGCCACATTCTCGATAAGACAAGCACTGAGCGGCTCTTGGAAAGCGAGCTTAATTTCAAGATCGCTGTCTTGGCCATAGAACGCTTTGAAAGTTACGTCGGCGAGCTTGTCGTCGCTGTTCTTGTCGGACAGTTTCAACTGGACATTGGCGCCAGCGTCAAACTTGACAGCGGTACCGATATCAAGGTCAACAGCCGGGGTAATGACAAGACCCTTAACCACATCAGCGATGGTTATAGGAGCATCCAAGCCAGCGAAGACGGCGGTGGTTCCACCGAAAGCCATAGCGGCGGACAGATTGATCTTCGCGACATCTTTAACTGCCACAAAGGTAAAGTCCATGCCGGCGGCATAATCGTTATTGGTGTTAGCAGTCCAATCGCCCTTGGAAAGAACCTTTACGCCAAAGGTTACCGGTTCCTGATCGTATTTGATGGTTGTCCCATACGTAAACCCAGCTACGGCGCCAGTGACATCGCCGTCAACAATCTGCGCGTTCTTATACGGGCTTAACGAAGGAGCGTTGAATACGGACACGGAGAAGGGCTTGAAATAGATGGTTGATTCAACCGAACCGGCGACAGCGCCCGCGAGCGGAGCCGAAGTCAGATTCCATTCAAGGTCTTTGAATTTGATTTCGCCGTAGACATCGCCATCGCCACCCTTAGTTACGGTGCCTTTGGTGATGATCGGGAGCTTCACGGACATAGTTGATGAATTCTTGAAACCAGTCGCCTTAGAATCAAGATCAACGCCCCATTCCAGAGTCGCGTCGCCGGAAACGGTGGCGACCTGATCGGCTTGAGTTTGGGCGAAAGCGCCCACAGATACAATAAGAGCAAGTAGGATTACCAGAGCCTTCTTCATTTACAAATCCTCCTTGGAGTGAAAAGAGGGAGGAACCAACGGTTTCTCTAGTCCCCTTTATCTTGCAGGCAGTATAGCAACGCGCTTTCGGAAGTGTCAAGTTTTTTTACGGGATTAAGATAGGGCTATTCTTGCGCTATACGTTACTATAAGGGAATATATGCATATAATTCAAAAGAAATGATAATAACCGCGAAATATTCAAAGGCTATGCTTGCGACAAAAAAAACACGTAATGTCGAGGATCGCGCTATTGCGGGAGCTAAAGTCGCGGTCTATTCTTATCTAGTATGGAAATACCGCAGGAGTTACGCCGCGTGACATTAAAGCCGGGCGAACATTACGCCAGCGCCGATCCCTGCCTTTTTTCTACCTTATTGGGTTCATGCGTCGCCGTGTGCCTGTATGACCCGACCGCTAAGGTCGCGGGCATGAACCATTTTCTTTTGGCGAATCGGCGCTACGCCAGAAAGCTGCCCCTCTCCATGACCGAAGCCGGCCGCTATGGCGTCCACTCCATGGAAATCCTGATTAACGCCTTACTAGCCTTAGGCGCTGACAAACGGCGCCTTACGGCTAAGGCCTTCGGCGCCGGCGCGGTATTGGACGTTAAGTCCAATGACAACTTTTCTTGCGTCGGCGAGGTAAATGAGCGCTTTATCCGCGAATTTCTTAAAACGGAAGCCATATATGCGGCCGCTATGGATTTGGGCGGCTCGCTAGGCCGGGTTATCCGCTTCCGAACGGACACCTACACCGTCTACCGCCGTTTTATTCGGCCTGAAGCGACGAAACAAGTGGAAAAACGCGAGCATGGGTATTGGCGTCTGGAAGTGGACCGAGGCGAACAGCGGCTAGGCCATGTTACGTTGTTCAAGGACAAAAAGTCGCCGTAAAAAGAACTAACTTTATATCTATCCGCGCGTTTTATTTTTCCACGCTTGTTTCTATAAAAGCGGGAAAAGACGCGTCCGCGGCTAACGCGGCGCGAATGGCGGCTTCCGCGAAAGCGTCCAGAAAAACGGCACGAAAAAGGCCAGCCGTAGTTTCGTCTATAAAATCGGGATAAGCGATAATAAAGGACCACTCAGCCGCGGCATTGGCGCCGGCCGGCAAACCGACGGGCGCGGCGGCGCGCGGCTGACTGGCGGCGACAAAAAAATAAGAGGGCAAACCGCTAAAACGTGAGGCGAAAAGCGGAAAGGGCCGGCTCGCCTTTTCTTCCCACAGCGCGGGGTCAAAATAAAGCGTTTCGCGGCTTGCCCAGACCCTAATAGGCGGCGTCGGCGAGTCAGAAAACGACCAAGCCGCGCTAGAGTCAAACAGCGCCGTGGCCGCCTTCATTAGACGCCGCGCCGTTTCCGCTAAGCCAGCCGCCACGCTATCGGCGGCTGACGCGGTCGCGATAACGGTCCCAACCACGCTTTGAGAGCCGTTTTCAGCCTTATCAAAGAAGGGAAGGTACTCGCCATACAAAGCGGCAAGCGCGTTATTTCCAAAACCGGGCAAGCCCTGGACCGCCTCGGCCCCGCGGTAAAGAACATAGCGCTCTGGCGCCGCCCACCGCGATGCCGCCGAAGTGGTAGCCAAGTCCCAAGTTAACACCGTTTCTTGGGCTGACGCTAAGGCGGCCGAGCCAAGCATCAACGCGCATTGAGCGGCTAAAACGGTGAATTTGCGCGAAAAGAATCCCATGCGCCAAGCTTACTCCACCGTGACGCTTTTGGCCAGGTTTCTCGGTTGATCCACATCCCGACACAGTTCCAAGGCGCAAAAATACGCCAAAAGCTGGAGCGGCGCGATTAATAGGAAGGGATAAAAAAGCTCATCCACCTTGGGAACATAGATAACGTCATCGGCTAAAGCGGCGATCTCCTCGTCCCCCTCGGTCGCCACGGCGATAATCGGACCATTCCGCGCCTTGATTTCCTTTAGATTTGATAGGACCTTCTCTCTTAGCGCGTTGTTGGGAATAAGGATAACGCTGGGCGTTTCCTCGTTGATAAGAGCGATGGGTCCATGTTTTATTTCCCCGGCTGAATAGCCTTCGGCGTGTATATAGGAAATCTCTTTCAATTTGAGCGCGCCCTCCAAGGCCACCGGATATTCCAAACCCCGTCCTAAAAACAAAAAATCGCGGGCGCGATAGTATTTTTTCGCGATAGCTTGGATATGGTCACGCTGGAGTAAGACCTCGCGGATTTTTTCCGGAACCTGGTTCAAGCCCTTAACGAAGCGCTGACCGGCGGCCACGGACATATCCCGCATCCGAGCCATACTCAAGGCGAAAGCGTAAAAAACCGCCAACTGGCTGGAAAAAGCCTTGGTGGAAGCCACGGCTATCTCAGGTCCGGCATGGGTATATACGCCTCCATCGGATTCGCGCGCGATGGTTGAGCCAACCACATTACAGATACCAAGCACCCGCGCGCCCTTGCGTTTCAGCTCACGAAGGGCGTATAGGGTGTCGGCGGTTTCACCGGATTGGGTAACGGCGAAATACAAAGCGTCCGGCTCCACCACCGAATTACGGTACCGCAGCTCGCTGGAAAGTTCGGCGCTGGCGGGAATACGAGCGAGAGATTCAATCAAGAAAGCGCCTAAAAGACC
>CAZJJK010000155.1:0-3844 GCA_964546285.1 uncultured Treponema sp.
ACTCTTTCATGTGAAAAGTATAACACGTATTCTAAGTATTGAAAAGATTAGTAATACGCTGCCTGTATAAAGCCATAAAGGCTAGTCTTGCAAGCCAATCGTGAATTGATAACTTTAATGTCGTACACCCTAATGAAAGACAAAATTTGACATCTTGTTGAATATGAGTGTTTAATATCTGGAAGATAAATTTGTTGGAATCAAAGGAGGTTCCTGATGGATGCTGTATTGATCATGGTTCTGTCTTTCGTTGGCTATCTTTTGGCTTATAAACTGTATGGTAAGTTTATAGGTCAAAAAATATTCAACTTAAGCAACGCAAACAAAGCGCCGTCTGTTGAATATGAAGATGGGCACGACTATGTGCCAACTCGTAAGGGCGTTATATTTGGGCATCATTTTACTTCTATAGCTGGAACGGGTCCTATTGTGGGACCCGCCATCGGTATTATTTGGGGTTGGGTGCCAGCGCTCATTTGGGTTCTCGTTGGGACGATTGTAATGGGGGCTGTGCACGATTTTGGTGCCCTAGTCATTTCTATGAGGAACCAAGGTAAATCAATCTCCGAGATAACGTCAAAATATATAAATAGCCGAACACGCATGATTTTCTTCCTGGTCGTCCTCTTGGAACTGTGGATAGTCATCGCTATCTTTGGAATGATCATCGCCGTTATTTTCTCCATGTATCCTCAGGCCGTATTTCCGGTTTGGTTTGAAATACCTATAGCTATTGTTTTAGGCTGGGCGGTTTATAAGAAGGGTGCCAAGATTGGCGTGGCCACTGTAATAGCGGTTGTCGCTATGTATGTGACCGTGGTCCTTGGCCATTTCCTGCCTCTGGTAATGCCTACCATAGCTGGCATCCCGCCAACAGGCGTCTGGAGTATTATCCTATTTATTTACTGCTATATCGCGTCGACGCTACCTGTTACCACGCTGTTGCAGCCCCGCGATTATATCAATGCTTGGGAGTTGTTTATCGCGATGGCCCTTATGGTCGCGGGTATCCTGGTATCCGGTTTTACCGGCGCGGTCAAAATTGTGGCCCCGGCTTATCAAGCCAATCCAGCCGCCGCTCCCGCGCTGTGGCCCTTCCTTTTTATCACTATAGCTTGTGGCGCTATTTCCGGTTTCCATAGTCTAGTAGCATCAGGGACCTCCGCTAAACAGGTGTCCAAGGAAGAAGACGCTATAATGGTCGGATACGGCTCTATGGTTATGGAAGGTATGCTCGCGGTCCTGGTTATTGTGGCTGTTGCGGCCGGTATCGGCATGGCGTATACCACCAAGGACGGAACCGTGCTTACTGGCGTGGCCGCTTGGAATACCCACTACGCTAGCTGGACTTCCGCTGATGGTTTGGGTTCCAAAGTTGCCGCGGTGGTTGTTGGCTCCGCCAATATGATCGGCACTATGGGTATCCCGGTTGTTATCGGTATCGTTATCATGGGCGTATTTATCGCTTCTTTCGCCGGTACCACTTTGGATACCGCGACACGTCTACAACGTTATGTGGTCCAGGAATTAGCTTCAGATATAAAACTTAAATTCCTGACCGGTAAACATGCCGCCACCGCCTTCGCTGTTATTACCGCCGCTATTCTCGCCTTCGTCACAGGGGCCGACGGAAAAGGCGCATTAACGCTTTGGCCGTTGTTTGGCGCGGTTAATCAGGTGTTAGCCGCTTTAGCCTTAATTACCATTACCCTTTATTTGAAGCAAAAAGGCGGCTTAAAATACCTTGTTACCGCTATCCCCTGCGTTTTCATGCTGGTGATGACCACATGGAGTCTTATTATTAATGAGATGGATTTTATTAAGGCGGCTAATCCCTTGCTTTATATCGTTAATGGGATAGTCATCGTCATAACTGTATGGATGACCTTTGAAGGGCTTGTTAAGTTCTTTTCAAAGGCGCCTGTAGCGGCTAAGGCATAAAGCCGTGTCGCGGTAAACGCCTCGCGCGGATAAGGCTTAGTACATATTATTAGGGGAGTCCATAAAGGGCTCCCCTTTTCATGTTTCACAATATAACGCATAGTTTCAGCGATAGTTAGGGAGTTCTTGCATGACTGATATTGAAATACGCCAGTTGATAGGAAAGATCGGAAGGGTGTTCTGGATTGGGGTTATCGTTAATGCGCTTATACTTTTATCGGTATATATTTATCAAAGTCGTGGAAGCGATATAGCTTTGGCTGGGGATGCTATCTGGATAATCGGCGTTGTTTTACTCATCGCGGTGGCTGGTATCGGCGTTGCCGCTCCCATTCTTTTAAGAACCTTTTTTCTGGCGCAAACCGCGAAAGAACAACGTTTTAGTCGGCGAAAATATGAAAGTTTGTTAGTATGGACCAGCATCCTGCCTATGATAGCGGCGGCGTTAGCCTCGCTGTCTTATCTTCTGCTTGTGCCTAAGTGGCATTTATACGCGACCGTGCTGTTCGCCTTATACGCTGTTTACAGCGCTATTCCAGCCAAGAAAAAAATTCATGGGGAGCTGAATTATTTTGGGAATCGTTTAGAATGAATCGCTTAGAAAAAGTAGCGGCCTTTGTTAAACAATTACTTGCCGATATAAAGGCCGTAAACGCTGAAAAAGCGACGGGTATTTTGGAATATGAGACAAAGCAATTGCAAACAATTTTTTGTTTACTGGTATTTGGCTCCTTTATCGGTATGCCGTCGCCACCCGTTCATCTTACCTTACAACTTATGCCTTTGATGGAAGAGGACGCGTCTTTGTTATTTAGCAGTGTTTGCGTCGCTAAGGACGCCTTGGGTGAGCTTTCAGAAATACTAGGGGAGCCTTGATAATGAAGATCGTTTTCTTTGCGGGTAAGGGCGGCGTAGGAAAATCCACTAACGCCGCAGTATTCGCGTATAAACGCGCAAAGGAAGGGTCCCGAGTTCTGTTAAATTCGATAGACCCGGCGCATAATTTACATGACATTTTTAAAAAGAGCTTTTCCCAGAAAGCCGCCGAGTTGATTCCCGGACTTTTAGTAATGGAAACAGATTTGAAAATATGGGTTAAGCGATATCTATCTGATATGGAAAACGAATTTAAGAATGTTTATAAGTACTTGGAGGCATTTAATTTACATAAATATTTCAAAATACTAAAATATAGTCCCGGCATTGAGGAATACGCGGTTCTGTTGGCCATGGAGGACGCTATACGTTCTTACGCCGATGTGGATTTCTTGGTTTTTGATACGCCGCCAACCGCGCTGACACTTCGCTTTCTCGCGTTACCCAAAGTGTCCCTGCTCTGGCTTCGCGAATTGTCGTCTTTGAGAAAACAGATACTTGAAAAAAAGGAAATTATTAGCCGCATAAAAGAAAATGGGAAATCAAAAGAAACCGATCCGGTAATGAATAGGATAGAAAACCTTATAAAGCGTTATCACAATCTTGAAATGTTGCTAAGCGATCATAAAACCACAGCTGTTGTTATTGTTTTAAATCATGACTCTCTATCACTTTCCGAGTCGATCGATATTCATAAAGAATTAACATCTTTAGACATAAATATTCCTCGGATTATCCTTAATAAATTCGATGGCGGAACGGAATATTCTGAAACGCTTAGGACACATTTCAAGGGTGCCGCCATAGACGTTTTTCCCCTACTTACCAAAGAAGTGACTGGTTTGGATTGTATCAGCTCCTTGCTGTATCCTATCCCGATTCATGAGTACAAGAGGTAAGCTAGGTAGATTACTATTCAGTAATAGTAAAGAATATTATTATTTGGGAAAACCGCACCTATCGTTATTCTCTCTAACTGCTGCCAATTCTGTTGAAGATATTTTTTAGAAACTTTTCCCAAAACACA
>CAZJJK010000156.1:0-3605 GCA_964546285.1 uncultured Treponema sp.
CTGACAACGATACCCTATTAGATGTTCATGGTTTAAAAATGCATTTCCCCTTAAGTAGCCATAGCGGCGCTACCGGCCATAAGGGCGCGATACGCGCGGTGGACGGGATCGATTTTAACATCCGCAGGGGAGAAACGCTCGGCTTGGTCGGCGAATCCGGCTGCGGAAAATCCACGACAGCCCGCGCGGTAGCTCAGCTCTATCGGCCAACCGCGGGTACGGTAGTTTTTAAAGACGAGGACTTAACCCAGCTCACATCCAGAGAGTTGCTCAAGGCGCGGCAGAATATGCAGATGGTGTTTCAGGACCCCTACGCCTCGCTCAATCCTCGGATGACTTCAGGCGATATTATCGCCGAACCGCTGAATATCTATCGTTCGCGTGGGATCATGCGTTTATCTAAATCCGATATGATAGATAGGGTGGAAACCCTAATGGAAAAGGTCGGCTTGTCGCGCTTTTTCCGTAATCGATATCCTCACGAATTTTCCGGCGGGCAGCGGCAGCGTATCGGCATAGCCAGGGCTTTAGCCTTAAATCCTGAGTTAATTTTAGCCGATGAACCCGTATCGGCTTTAGACGTATCCATCCAGGCGCAGATCCTAAACCTATTTAAGGATTTGCAGCAAGAATTCGGCCTTACGTATCTATTTATCGCTCATGACTTAGCGGTTATTCAATATATCTCCAAGCGTATAGCGGTCATGTATTTGGGCGTAATCGTGGAAATATCGGCTTGCGATGAGCTTTTTACAAAACCCTTGCATCCCTATACCCAGGCTTTACTGTCCGCCGCCCCCATACCAGATCCCGTCGTGGAAAGAAAGAGACAGAGAATCATTCTATCCGGCGATGTTCCTTCGCCGGACCGCGAACGGCATGAGTGCTATTTTTACGACCGCTGTCCTAAACGGATGGATAAATGCAAAAACGCTATTCCGGCCTTGCGCGATGTCGGCGGCGGTCACCAGGTCGCTTGTTTCCTTTACCAAGACCCCGACTAAGCCCCACGCTGGCATGAGGCTAAAGCGTCGTTTCCCGAGGCGCTTCCAGCTCAAAGGCGGCGGCCATAAATCTTCCCGCGGCGCGCAGGGTTTCGGCTTTATCGATAGGCGCTGTTTCCACAACCAGGGTGTTGCCGTCATGAAGAAGCAATCCCAGGCGGAGATAGCGTTTAGGCGAAAGAAAACGTCTTGGGCTTAAGGAGCTTGAGTTTCTGGCGGTATCGGAGCGGCCGCCCTTGGTGAAGTTTTCAAGAGTAATGGCGGCTAATTTTTCATAAGGGATGGACAGCGTCTTAGCCAAGAAGATCAAACCAAAACGAAAATTGAGGACGCGTTTGGCGGGATACGCCCGCCAACGCTCCTCATAGCATGCGGCTAGCGCCATAACAAGGATGGCGACAGGCGCCAAAGGGCCCGTCTCTCCGCCCTCTATTGGTAGCCAGGCGGCGGCCGCGAGCACGAGCGCGATCAACGCGAAAGCGGCGCGGGCGCTCCAAGGCAAGGCGACCTGAAAGCCGCCGTCCTTTGTCTCCTTAAAGCTTAACCGCAGATTCATTTTTCGCTCCCGAAAAATTGATTTAACTCCAACAAGCTTTTCACTCTAGGTAAAAGCGCGTCTTGATGCCGGCCGTCCGAATCTAACAATACGCCGAAACCGCCTATGCGCGTGTAACCTTCCACATAACTGGGTAAATCGTCCACAAAGAGGGTTTCTTGCGGTTGCCTATCTATAAGCTCCAATACGTTTCTAAAAGCGGATTCAGCCGGTTTCCCGCGCAAACCATTCCAACGAATATCAAAAATACGTTCAAAGACGTTCTCAAGCTCCAGTTTTTTGATAACTCGTTCCGCGTGTTCTATTGGCGCGTTCGTCAATACGGAAGCGGGAACCGGTAGCGAGCGCAAAAAAGCGCCGAGGTCGGGGTCCGGCGACAAAAGGCTTTCTTCTCCTTCCGGATGAACATACGCGTAATATTCTTCTATGTCAGAAAAGCCGTATTCAGCCATAAGCCATTCCAGGGTAGTCCCATAGCTTCTTAGGCGCTCTTCGCGTTTGGTTCTAAGTTCCTCAACCGTGCAGGAAGCGATTCGCGCGGCGAAATCCAATATCCGCCCCATGGTAAATTGGCCGAGGCCGCTTTCGCGGGGATAGAGCGTATCATCCAGATCGAATAGCGCGTAACTCACCATACGCGTATTTTAGCCTATGCCCTGTGATTGGAATAGCCAGCGGCGTCCGCTAGCGGCGCTTATTCTTTATTTCTTTTTGAAGCTGCGCTATTCCTTTCCAACGGGCTTTCTCCGCTCGTTCCGCGCCAAGATCAGCCTTTTTATTGAGATAAGCTATTTCCCTATTCATTTTTTGCCATGCCGCGAAACGCTCGCCCGTTAAACGCCCATCCTCCAGGGCGGCACGGACAGCGCAAGCTGGTTCATTGTGATGAGTGCAGTCGCGGAAACGGCAGTTCGCGCCTAGCTCTTCTATATCCGGAAAGGCCGCGTCAACCATGGCCTCATCGCCCCAAAGCTGCAACTCGCGGAGGCCTGGCGTATCCACGAGATACGCGCCCCAAGGCAGAGTAAACATACGGCGGACTGTGGTAGTGTGGCGGCCTTTCCCGTCAAAAGCGCGAACCTCTTGGACCCGGCTGAGGGAAATCCCCGCTAAGGCATTAAGCAAACTGGATTTGCCTATTCCAGAAGAACCAAGTGCTATCGCGGTGCTGCCCGGTATAAGGATTTGTTTTAGTCGCTCCAAGCCTTGGCCATTTTTTATGCTGGAGCTTATTACCTTCACGCCAAAAGCCGCGTCTTCCGCCGCTTTCACGCGCTCCTCCAGCGCGGGCAGGCCGCCAGTTCCCGCGAGATCCGCTTTGGTGAGTACCACAACAGGTTCGGCACCAGCGTCCCAAGCTACCGCGAGATAACGCGCGAGTCTATTTGTGGAAAAATCATTGTCAAGCGCCATTAGGAGAAGAGCTATATCGATATTGGCAGCTATGGGCTGCTCCACCAGCGCGTCATAATCCACATCTCCCGGCCTTTTGCGGGAAAGCAAGCCGAACCGGGGTAATACAGCCACGATACGGGCGGGACCCTCGCCAGAGCCTTGAATCGCGATCCAATCGCCAAGCACGGGATAAGAGCTTGGCGTCTTCGCTTCGCGCCTGAAGCGGCCCGACAGCTCGACACTCCGCGTTTCCTCAGTAAATGCGTTCGTCGCTTCGTCCCAAATTTTTACTTCAAGCCGATCTTTATGAGCGGCTACTACTCTGGCGGGCAGGCAATCGGCCCGGAAGGGAGAGAAGACGTTGGCGAAACTAGTAAAGCTCGACCTTTGCGAATTCATACTATAATGGATATCCTTGAAGCGGACTTTACCGCAAGGCGAAAGCTTGGCTTAAATCGATTTTTCTGGCGTTTTATGTTGCTTCTCTATGAGAAATATACCGCGGATAGAGCCTTTTCTTAGACCGAAACGTCTTATATATGGAGCTTACTACTCAACAGAGGCGCTTTCAAAAGTTGAAGACTTTTGAAAGCCGACAATAATGGCAAACGCAGTTTTATTGCTATTATTTGTATTGTATGTAGATAATA
>CAZJJK010000157.1:0-3604 GCA_964546285.1 uncultured Treponema sp.
GCGCTATATTCCGCGGACCATCGACATTGAGCGCGCGGCAAAGCTCCGTATCGTCTTCCGCCTTGTCCACCGCCGTATAAGCGGCGCAGTTGATAATCCAAGAGATTTTTTTATCGGCAGAGAAGGACTCTAGCGCTGATGGATCTAGAATACTGACGTTAAGATCGCTTCCAACAAATTCCATCCCCGCTCGCGTAAACGCTTCGGCGGCTTCCGTCCCGAGCATGCCCTTGTCGCCGATAAGCCAAATCATCGTTCAGTCCCTAATCGAAATAGCTGGCTTCAGGATCGAAGCGGGGGAGGGCGGCGTCCTTGGCGGAGATTGAGGGCTCTCGGCCAAGTTCCGGCCAGGCTATAGCCAGCGTGGGATCGTCCCAACGCAAGCCGCCTTCATCCTCCGGGTGGTAAAAATCGGTACACTTGTAGGCGAATACCGCCGTTTCCGACAAAACTAAAAATCCGTGCGCGAAGCCAGGGGGAACCCAAAATTGATTCTGTTCCTTGGCCGATAGGCACAGCCCCGCCCATTGGCCGAAGGTGGGCGAAGCGGACCGCAGGTCCACCGCCACATCGAAAACCTCGCCTTGGATAACCCGGACCAATTTTCCCTGTGAGTGGCGTTTTTGGAAATGCAGACCGCGCAGAACACCCTTTATCGATTTTGATTGATTGTCCTGCACGAACACCGCGTTGATACCGCCGGCCTCGTAATCGCGCGCGCTATAGGTTTCAAGGAAATAACCGCGTTCGTCGCCGAACGCTTTGGGCTGTATTTCCACTAGGCCATCGATGGCGAGCGGTTTGAAAATGAATGGCATCGGCGGACCCTTATGATGAAAATGTTATATTGGTATACATTTCGCCCTCTGTATTTCGGTCTGAATCATTTTGTGGAACAGCCTAAACCAAAGATGCTGAGTCAATCAGCTTGCGCCCCAAAAAACAGCCGCATGTACGGCAGTTGTACAAATAACATTCATTCGAACCAAATCCCATATTTATGCTCAAAGGTGGAATTATATTCCAGGATTTACGCCAATGGGAAACAATGGAATCCCCTCTACGCCGATCTCCTTTTCCAATAGGGGATCATTCAGAAGCTTCTTGTCGCGTCATCATCTGCCGCATAGTGTTGATGATTCGATTAAGTTCGTCTTTATATTCAAAAATGGCGTTGAAGATCGCTCTTCCCGTCTCCCCGTTCTCATCGTATTCATGGGATATATCGTTTCTGATTTCACGGAGCGTAAACCAGGTATCTACCTTAAGGATATCTATCTTTTCCAGTTCGCTAAGGATATCTAGAAAGGGTTTATCGACATTCTCGCCCTGGTAGAGCAGAAATGATTTGAAAAGCTTCGCGCCCATACAATCTTGGGCTTTGGAAAAGCGGTAAATGATCTGGTCGGCGAAAGCCGTATGCGTCGTTGATTGTAGAAGCCTTTGGAATTCCTGGGCCGATATCGGAAAAGAAAAAAAATTCGACAATTCCGAAAAAGCGATTTCCATACGAGCAATGTGCTTAGTCGTTTCGTCGATGGCGGAAGCCAATTTTTGACGATATACTAAAGCGGAATCGCCCATGTACGGGCCTCCTGTTCGATCAATCGTGAGCCGTCCTCGTCAAAAACGATATCGATTCTGCGGTCGCCGATCGCCCTTTTCAGCTGAGAGAGAAATTGGATCTTCTTTCGGAATAAGTCGGTTTTATCCGGCACTTCCAGGAAAAGATCGATATCGCCGCCTTTTCCTCTGTCGTCCGCCCGGCTTCCGAAAAGATAGATTCTGCCGTCGGCGAATACGCTATGGAAGCAGGTCCGGATGGCGTCAATTTCATTAGTATGCAATCGCATAGCGAAACGACCCTTTGTTTTCTCGTAGTCTCTCGCGAAAAGTTGGACAGTCTGGTGATTCTACGGCTATCGCGCGACGCTCTGGTAGAATGTTTTTCCGACGCGATCGATATGTTCAATCAACTCCGGATTATCCAGGTCATCATATAGTGAAACGTCCATCATCCAAGGCAAGTCCAGCTTATCAAGCTCCATTTCTATAACTGTTAATTCGCCGTTGTCTATAGCTCCTTTAAGCGTCAGGTCGATATCGGAACCATCGCGATACGTGCCCATCGCCCGGGAGCCATAGATGACGGCTTCGGCAATCCCGTGATGTGTGGCGAAAACCGCATTGATCGCGTCCAGCGCCGTTTTTGACAGGCCAAAATACATTAGCTTTGACGTTGGCGTTGAATAGCTCGCATTGTGGTTTCCAAAGCATCGAATTCTTGGATATAGCGTTCGCGCACTGAAGCGGCGATCTCATCGGCGGTAGAGCGTATATATGTATGGCTTGAACGGTTGCGGCTGACGATCATAGCCATCCAAACCTCGCCGTTGCGTATCAGACCTTGTTTGAAAGCTTCGCGGACGACGTCTCGCGATCCGTAGAGACCGGTGGTCCCGCTATCCTCTAGAAAGTTTTTTGGCAGTTTCCACGCCAGTTCGTGGCTAAACTCGAAAGACTGGATCAAGCCCTGTTGTTCAAGTTCCGAGAGTTCGCGGCTATTGGAAAGCGCGACGGCGGATCGCAGGGAGGCGATGGCTGATGAATAGCTGTCCAGGCGTTGCATCCATCTGGTATCGGTGTCCATGAATCATGATCCTTCGGTTGAACACAATGATTTTGCCAGCAAAGCCGACGCGATTAATCCGCTTCCTAACTTTCAGCCGTGAAGCGCAGGTACTCGCCATAGTCGGTCTTGAAGCCGTCCGCCAGCCTGAGCAAAGCTTCTTTAGTGATCCAGCCTTTCCTGAAAGCGATCTCCTCGATACAGGCTACATATAAGCCCTGGCGTTTCTGGATGGTTTCGATAAAGTTGGAGGCTTCGATGAGGCCGTCATAGCTCCCCGTATCCAACCAAGCCATGCCGCGTCCCATAAGTTCCACGGACAACGCGCCTCTTTCTAAATAGGCGTTATTGACCGCCGTGATCTCAAGCTCGCCCCGCGCGGAAGGCTTAATGTTTTTGGCTATGGCGATAACTTCGTTATCGTAAAAATATAAGCCGGGTACGGCGTAGTGGGATTTAGGTTTGGCGGGCTTTTCTTCAATAGAAAGAACTTTGCTGGACGGGCTGAACTCCACGACCCCATAACTGGTCGGATCCTTGACATAGTAGCCGAAGATGGTAGCTCCACTCGCTTTTGCGGCGGCGCGGGCCAGCGTTTGGCTTAAACTTTGACCGTAAAAAATATTATCGCCCAGAACCAGCGCGACCTTGTCTTTGCCGATAAAGTTTTCCCCAACAATGAAAGCGTCAGCTAAACCGCGCGGAGCATCCTGAACGGCATACTGAAAAGTCATGCCAAGCCAAGCGCCATCGCCGAAAAGCTCACGGAATAGGCTTATATCGCGGGGCGTTGAAATGATAAGAACTTCTCTAATACCGGCCAACATCAATACCGATAAGGGATAGTATATCATCGGTTTATCATAGAGCGGCAATATCTGCTTAGATATCGCCCTGGTGATAGGATATAACCTGGTACCGGAGCCGCCGGCTAGGATTATGCCTTTCATAATGAGTTCCTATATTTTTTCTAGC
>CAZJJK010000158.1:0-3475 GCA_964546285.1 uncultured Treponema sp.
ATTACCCGAGCTTCCCAAGCTCGTGACGCGGGTTCGACTCCCGTCGGCCGCTCCGACGATCTTTAGCGCTCAAATAGTAGAGCGCGAGGGATTTGTTCATAATGACCAAAAATACCTATTGCAATCTTTCCTTACCGCATCCTCTCCAACGCCGCTAAGGCCGCTGTTTTTAGCGAGTCTAGCGGTGCCGCGTGCCGCGTTAATATATCATACGTCACAAGGAGCTATCCATGAGTGATACTGAGGCGGTTTCCGTCCCTTCCGATTTTATCCGTGAAGCTGTTGCCGAAGACCTAGCTTCCGGCCGCTTTGACCATGTGCATACTCGCTTTCCCCCTGAGCCTAATGGTTGGCTTCATATAGGCCACGCGAAAGCTATTACCGTGGTTTTTAATGTCGCCGCTGAATTTGGCGGCGTTTGTAATCTTCGTTTTGACGACACGAACCCCGAAAAGGAAGACGCTTCCTATGTGGAGGCGATTAAGCGGGATATAAAATGGCTAGGCTACGATTGGGCTGATCGTGAATATTACGCGTCCGACTACTACGAGTATCTATATGAGTTGGCGGTAAAGATAATAAAAAAGGGTTTGGCCTATGTCGATGATCTCTCCGATGAGGAAATTCGAGTGTATCGCGGCACCGCGGTCCCCGACAAAAACAATATAACGATTACACCTCCTGGGAAGGATAGCCCCTATCGAAATAGGACTGTGGAGGAGAACTTAGAGCTTTTTACGCGGATGCGCGCGGGAGACTTCGCCGATGGCGAGAAAACTCTTCGGGCAAAAATAGATATGACCCATCCGAATTTAGTGATGCGCGACCCTGTCATGTACCGGATTAGGCGGCAGACCCATTATCGTGTTGGTGACGCTTGGTGTATTTATCCTATGTATGATTTTCAGCATCCTTTATCAGACGCTAAGGAAGGTATAACGCATTCCCTCTGTTCGTTGGAATACGAAATTCATCGGCCTTTATATGAATGGTTTATCAACGCGGCCGAGGTTTATCCTTCACGGCAGATAGAATTCGCCCGGCTTAATGTTTCTCGTACCGTTTTATCGAAACGTTGGTTGTTACAGCTTGTTAAAGAAAAACGTGTTTCCGGTTGGGATGATCCGCGTATGCCAACGATTTCCGGTCTGCGTCGGAGGGGTTATACGCCTGAAGCTATTCGTGACTTTATGTCGCGGATAGGTGTGGCTAAAACGGATAGCGTGGTGGATATCGCTTTGCTGGAACATTGTCTCAGAGAGGATCTTAACAAAAAGGCGCCTAGGCGGATGGCGGTGCTTCGACCGCTTAAACTTATTATCGATAATTGGGAAGAAGGGCGGACAGAAGACTTGGAGGCGATCAATAATCCTGAAGATCTGGCTTCTGGGAGCCGGTCCGTACGGTTTAGCCGAGAATTGTGGATTGAAAGGGATGACTTTCAGCTTACGCCGCCACCAAAATATCATCGGCTTTATCCTGGGAACGCGGTTCGCCTGCGCTATGCTTATATTGTTAATTGCGTCGGTTATGACAGCGATCCGCTTAGCGGCGAGGTGACGGCGGTTCATTGCGTATACGACCCCTCTACGCGAAGCGGAACCAGCGGAGGCGATAGGAAGGTCAAGGGCACTATTCATTGGGTGTCAGCCGAGTCAGCTCTGCCTGTTGTTATTAGGTTGTATGATTACCTTTTCTCCGTTGATAAGCCTAGGGAAGTAGAGCCAGGTTCATCATTTTTGGATAATTTGAATCCGGCTTCTTTGGAAACCTTATCGTTCGCTTACGCTGAAGCGTCTTTGGCGAGCGCTGAATTTAGCGATGCTTTTCAGTTTGAGCGTAACGGTTATTTCATCCGTGATCCTGAGAACGAGGGTGAAAAGCCGGTTTTTAATCGCGCGGTTGGGCTTCGTGATTCATGGGCTAAAATTGAGCGGAAACAGGCCGAGTCGCGCTCATGAAGCGCTTCGGTAAGGCCTCTCGATCTTAGCGAGGCTTGAATGAAAATAAAAAAAGCGAAAGCTGTATGGCTTTCGCTTTTTAATAGAGAAGCTTAATAGAGAACTGGGTATATTTTGGGTTCGTTTTTAAAAATTCCGGGACGTCGTTCTTTTATTCTAGCAAGGGCTTTATTTACGCTGTAACGTGGGCAGGCCATTGTTTCTACGCAGAAGACCGCGGAATCCTTTGAATGCAGATTGTGCCCAACGGTATCAATGTTTATACCCTCCTCGCCGATAGCCGTGGCCACTAAGCCTGTGACGCCGGGGCTATCCTCGGTGTCAAGGATAAGCACGTAGGGGAGGGGAAGTTCATCCAAGGCGCGTAATTCAATAGCGCTATTTAATTCTGGGCCATCGTTCTCAGGTTTGTAACGAGCGATAAAAGCTATGTCGGCGACCACGGCGCTGCCTGTTTCTAGAGAACCCGCTCCCTTGCCAACTAGGATATGTTCTCCCGCGTACTGGTTCATGAAACGAACGGCATTGGTCGCGCCGTTTACTCGTGAAAGAAAATTCGACTTTTTTACAAGGGTAGGACTTACTTCGGCATGGACAATCCCATTGACGCGTTGAGCGTGACAGATGAGTTTGATAACGCCGCCCAACTCTTTAGCGGCGCGTATGTCGGCTAGGGTGACATTCTGGATGCCTTGAACCTTTAGGTTTTCATAGTTCACGGATAAGCCAAAGGCCAGCGCGGACAATAAAGCTAGTTTGTGTCCCGCGTCCCCTCCTGATATATCCAGGGTAGGGTCAGCTTCGGCGTAACCGGCGCTTTGAGCTAGTTCGAGGGCCTTTCCGAAGGCTAAACCCTCTTCTTGCATCCTTGATAGGATATAGTTCGATGTCCCATTCATTATCCCGGAGATGGAAGTTACCCTATCACCCGCAAAACCGTCGCGGATGGTACGAATTACAGGAATGGCGCCACAAACGGCGGCCTCAAACCCAAGCATTTTTTTGGTTTCGCGCGCTTGGCGAAATAAAAGGTCGCCATGGAGGGCGAGGAGAGCTTTATTGGCTGTAACAAGGTGTTTGCCGCTTAAAAGAACGCGTTCACATATGTCACGCAAGTTTTTGGAAGTACCGCCAATAGTTTCAACAACAAGGTCGATTTTAGGGTCAGCTAGTACCAGGTCTATAGCGGCGTTAGCTTCTTGCCGGCTGAGATCATCGCCGCCTCCGGCATACAGTGACAGCGGCAGTTGTTGTCGTTCGGCTGAGAGTCGGGGGTAAAGGTCCACAATTCGATCTAAACGAATAGAGCGGCCGGTTTTTTGTCGTAGTTCTTCGCTTTGATCCAAGAGAATACGGGCGACTCCGCCGCCAACAGTACCAGCACCAAGTATGGCGACATTGAAGGATGTGGTGTTGTTGTTCATGAGAATAGGGTAGACGATTTGATCAAATTGAGGCAATCCTCCACCTAGTGTCTCGAAGCTTGTGTTTTCCAAAAAAGGGACAAGCAAGAC
>CAZJJK010000159.1:0-3457 GCA_964546285.1 uncultured Treponema sp.
TTCTCTTCTCTTCTCTTCTCTTCGTGACTCTATCCTGTACTAACAACGTTCTAGAAACTCAAGCGCCTCTTTCCGGTTTATCGCCGACGATCAGCTACATCAGGAGCGGGGCTAAACAGAATCCTGTCAGTTTTAAAGCGAACGTGGAGGTCTATCGGTCCAGCGACCGCTCCGCGGCGCCCCCGACAATAGTCCAAAAGTATAAACTAGCCGTAAAAACCATTGGCGAGCGTATGTACTTAAGGATGGATTATCCCGCTTCGGCTTTCAATGACGGGAAGGCGCGGATATGCGTATCCGATGGCGCCAGTCTCCGGGTTTTAGATGCGGAAACCTTAACTACGCAAATCCGTCAGGACCTGCAATTCGATCCGCAAGCGAGCTTAACGACAACTTCCGCCGTCTTTCGCCCAATGGCCCTATTGGCCGGCCGCATCAATATAGATACGGTCAGGCAGCGGTATCGGAGTTTAGGTTTCGACCTTAACGAAGAAGGGGAAGCGCATGGACTTACGGTATCGGTACCGGCTTCGGCGCTGGCTGGCGCGGCGAAGAACGGGCGTGTCTTTCGCTCGGCGCGCCTGTTGTTTGATACGGCCAATGAGGCATACGCCGGCATGGACGTGGTGTACGCCGATCCCGACGGAACGGTCGTGAGCGTAAACCAGCGGCCGGTATATGAAGAAAAGGACGGGATACTAATTAAAACCGGCGAGGTGACGGAAACTTTTTACGACCGTCCAGGAACGATTGATATTTCAGACGCCGCTGTCAAAGCAGTCGCCGATCCGGAGGCTGTGCCCGTCATCACCGCCCAGGAGTTGGAGGAACTCAAAGCTTCCGGCGCTATGGTCATGGAAATGACTATGCCGGTTGGCGACATGTCTAGCCCCGACGAGACTATTACCGAGATCGCCGTCTATGACTATATCGAAGTGGATACCCTGGATGACCACTACTTCCGGATCGGATTGTAGGAGGATGAAAATGAATAAAAGAATACTATCTTTCGTTCTTATCATAACGGCTTTTTCGGTCTTAGAAGCGGCGGCTGATGAATTGCTCTTTATGCCGGGATTGGGTTGTAATACCGTTTTAGGCAATACGGGTCAGATTCCCGTCAATGATTTGACCGATTTGATGGTCAACGCTTCGGCTAGCCCGACCTCTAAGTACGCCGCCAATAACCAAGTTATCGTAACCCACAGCCAAGGCGGTTTACGCGCTCTGGTGTATGCCGAGAAGATGAGGCAAGCCGGGAAAGGCGGCAAGATTAAGGGGATCATCACCAATGGTTCGCCGGTATTAGGGCATCTCGCGTTATCAAGGGGCAAAGTCAATTTGAATACGCGGATAAAAAAGTGGGCGGATAAAATCACGCATTCCTATACCGCCTTGCTAGATATCGTGGATATCTTTACCGATGAAATTACTTTTAATGGCGTGACTCACAAAATTTCCGATATCAGAACGAAAGAAGACATAATCAAGCTCGCGGGTCTTGGTGATATGGGCTACGTGTCGGGCGCTATGGATTTTATCTACAAGGGCATTGATGATATAAATTGCGGATTACCGGCGGCGGTTATCGACGAATTCGTACCGGAAAACGCGATGATCGAGGACTACGTTCAAACCGGTTTCCATTGGGATGGTGGATATTGGACCAGCGTCCAAATCGGCTCGGTGCCGTATCCAGTGATCGTGGGCTGGCGGTGGTGCGTGCCGATAATTGAAATACGCTGGCAACCGGTGTATGTGCCGTATTTCGTATTACCATATACGGTTGAAGACAAACGTTTATCGGCCAACATGAGGCTGGCCCATATTGTCGGTACGGACAATGACCCTCTTTCCCTGGCCGCTTCGGCGTCCGATATAAGTTATGATGAAATTGACGGGTACCGCGATACTGTAGTGAATTATCTACGCCTGGGACAATTGGCGTATGCCGCCGAAGCCGTTGTACTATGGACGGCTCTCCCATTGACCATACTATCGGGGAATATAGGAACCGTCATTGAAGCCAGTTCGCGCGCGGTCGATTTAGGCGACACCGCTGATTTCATCGCGGAACTGCCGACGAAATATGGCGACGAAATTCTATTAACAAGAAATAACGATGGTTTTGTTTCGTCGGATACCATGGCGCTGCCCGAAACGCGGACCATGTCTATCCTTTCGGAATGGACGGACTGGGATATTCCTTTTACTGATATAAATTTAACCGCGACTGGAGCGACCTGGCTTAACGGATCGAGGAGTGCTTCCATCTACACAAAGGCGCTAAATCATAAATCTGAGTTGGATGATCCCGATATTTGGGGTGAAGGTGGTAGCTTCGATGCTCGTAAAATAGTCGGCGGATTTATGTATCGGGTATTAGTTAAGCTTGGTACTACAGAACGAACTTCCTCAACAAAGGAATTTTACTAATATATGCCCGGTACGTCTTTTATGGCTTACCGGGTATTTTACCCGGTAATGCTTCTTTTTTTGATCTCCTGTTCCGCATGTAAAATCCCAACGACTCATGAAGAGGAAGAAGCGCCTCTGGTGGCTTTGGATGTGGTTTGGCGTCTGCCCATGAGGACGAATTGGTGTCAAGTCCATCCCTTGTTCGATGGAGACATGATGTACGCGGCGCATCGAGATTCCGAGAAAATGTACGCGGTACGCGTTACCGATGGGGTCATCATTTGGGAACTTGATTCGGTTGGTCCTATCATCACCAAACCAGTTCAATTGGATGGGTATTTATATTGCCTTCATAATGACGACTATTCCGATCCGCCGCCGCCAAAAAGAATCAGCAAGATCGCGATCGATGGCAGTTCAGTAAGCTTCATAGAGGTTGGGGGGCAGGAGTATTTCTGTGGTAGCCATTCAATGTCCGCACATAATGGATACCTATATTGGGGGACGATAGGCGATGATGAGCAGGCGAAATATCCGGGGTATGTCCGTTTGAATCTCAATGAAATTTATGAACAAGACGGGATCTGGCGGGGTACACCGGAATCGTTATATCCTGGGGACTACGACGTTCAATTTCCTGGTTTGATAGTAGACGGTAGAATTATCCTAACTGTTGAAAGCTATAATTGGATCCCCGGCGATGGCTCGGTAACGAAAGTCGTAGAGTTCGATGAAAAAAGCGGGGGAATTATTAAGGAGTGGTGTCTTCCGATTTATATTTCACATTGTTTTTACACGGCTATTCAACAATACTCAAATTCTTTAATTTTTTCTGGGTTTTATGGTAGTTTTTCGTATGATAATGATGGAAATAATAGATGGCAATATACAGACAATGAAAAGTATTATCTAGGAGAGATTTATTCGATAGAAGATAATTCCGCGTTGACTACAAATTGGGCAACGTCGAAGAATTATTACAGTGTCGCTCGCTTCAACCTGGATACCGGTACTATAAAATGGGGGTACTCCTATACCG
>CAZJJK010000160.1:0-3380 GCA_964546285.1 uncultured Treponema sp.
GGGGCCAAAACCAGATTGGCGGCAACATTATCGAGATCGCGACGGAGTCGACGAGAATCCTTTTCGATGTGGGGCTGGAGCTGGACGATGAGAAGAATAGGGAATTGCCGCTTATTGACGGGCTGTTTGACAGCAAGGGGTATGACGCCGTTTTCATATCGCATTATCACGGCGATCATATGGGGCTGGCTTATGATGTGTATAAGGGTATTCCGATTTATATGGGGGAGAAAAGTTTCCGGATTGTAAAGGCTTCTGATGTTTATAAGGGGAAGCAGACGGTCGAAGTCGCGGGCTTTTGCAGGCATAAGGAGACGGTCCAAATCGGTGACATTCGAGTGACGCCGTTTCTGTGTGATCACTCGGCCTTTGACAGTTATATGCTCCTGGCTGAGGCCGGGGATGAGAGGGTTCTTTACACGGGGGATTTCAGGTCCAACGGCAGAAAGCCTTATGATTGGCTGCTGCGGGAGCTTCCCGCCAAAGTGGACACATTGATTTGCGAGGGGACAACGCTTTCGCGTGAGGGCGGCAGCAATCGGACCGAAAAGGAGCTGGAAGAGGAAGCGGTCGCTCTGTTTCGGGATGCGGCGGGGCCTGTTTTCGTGCTTCAATCTTCGATGAATATCGATCGTATTGTTACGATGTATCGTGCCGCCAAACGAAGTGGGCGGATTTTCCTCGAGGATTTATATCTGGCTGAAATCACGCAATCCGTAGTTGGCAGTATTCCCAATCCGCTCGGGTTTGGTGATGTGTCAGTATTCATGACGAGAGCGAAAAAGTGTCTATATACTAATTATTTTCTTGATACTTTGTTCCATCATAGAAAATAGTAAAATCATTTAATCATATAATATTGACCAAATGTAATTAATATACTATAGTCAAAAGAAAATGAATGTGATGCCGATATTATAGATAAGACTGTAACGAAAGGAAACACACGATATGAAAACATTAAAAAAAATGATGGTATGTTCATTGTCAATTATCATGTTGCTTTCTTCTATTACATTATCTAGCGCTGCTGATAATAGACAAGTGAAATTTGGGGAACAAGACACAAATGCAGAAGCTGAGCGCTTATTTGAAGTTGTAGAGTTGAGAGAAAAGAATAGCAAAACATATAAGTTATCCGACGATACTTATGAGTATGTTGGTTATGCTGAGGACATCCATTACGAGGACCTTGAGGGAAATCTCCAAGAAATCAATAATGCAATAACATCTAATCCAACTAACGAAAAATACACTTTTAGTAATGCAGCAAACTCGTGGTATACATATTTTGCCGATAGTTTAGGTGATAAGAATGCCGTTGTTCTAGAAAAGGATGATTACAAAATAGCATTTAGTATGGTTGATGTTCAAGCGCATAGTAAAGTTGCAAAATCAAACATGCTGGATAAGTCGGAAAGCGTATTTGACGAATTATTGGCTGATGATAACAGGGCAGTTGTTTATAAGAATGTGATGGAAAATGTTGATGTTGCATATACTGTAAAAACTAATGTATTGAAGGAAGACATAATATTGAGATCAAAATCTGCGGCAAATGTGTTTAAATTTGATATTGTTGCAGAGGGGCTTACTCTTCTCGAAAAGAAAGACACGATTTGTTTCGTTAATAGTGTAGGTCAGGAAGTTTTTATGCTAGCTCCAATGTATATGGAAGATGCATCTGGCAAATATTCCGATGATGTTGACTATACTATCCAAAAAAACGAAGGAACCTATACGATATCCATTTGTGTTGACAAAGATTTTTTAAATGCCGCTGATACTCAGTATCCTGTAATTATTGATCCCTCAATTATGGTTTCTGGCTCATCTAATACTTTTGATTCATGCGTAGATCAGCAATACCCTTACTCCAACTATTATTTAAGTCAAAACTTATGGACTGGTGGACTAGACAACACAAACGCAATGAGAACATTTATAAAGTTTACATTACCTACTAACATACCTGCTTCTAACGTCACAAGCGCGTTTTTAAGAATAAAGCGGAATGCCTACGCTGTTCCCAGAATTAAGGCTTATAGAGTTACGTCGAATTGGTCTTCAAACACAATCAAATGGATAAACCAGCCAGAATACACAACATTTTGTGAATCTACAACTGCTTTATATGAGTCCAATGACTGGTACAGAATGTATGCAACTCAGATAGTAAAAAGCTGGATTGGTGGATCATTTAGCAATTTTGGTTTTGTTTTAAAAGAACCCATAGAATCAAATCCAAACCAGAAAACGAGATTCTATTCCTCTGACGCACCATCTCCAAACAAGCCTGAGCTGCATATAGTATACTCAGATTATCCTCCTGCTCCGCCCACACAGCCTTCAGATAGTGATTATGTCTCATTATATGCAGGTGGTCAGGGAATAGATTATTGGTTTGGTGGACTGTTTAATGCACCAAAAGAGCAAGATGCAATAGATTTTGGCATAATAATGATCGTCTATTGGAACTATATGGAACGTAAATATACTAATATGGCGCAGAAAAGTGATATTGTTGGATATAATGGGAGTAATCAGGCTGATTTTTTATATTGGTCAGGGCATGGATTGGCTGACGGAAGACTTTCTTACTATACTGGCGAGACTCCTGTTGATTATACAAATGGTTTTATTGGCCATGAAGAAGTTGGCAGTACTATCTGCAATTGGACTTCTGCGGGGTATTATTCCGATACACAATGGAACGCTGATTTAGACTGGGCAATCCTTGCAGCTTGCAATCAATTTACTAATTCGGACACAAGAGCAGCTTGGGGAAGAACTCTTTTAGGTTCTCATAACAGAGCACATTCTGTATGGGGCTACTCGCAAGTAGCTCCCATCGCACCAGGAGATTTTGAAGTTTTATATAACTGGTTGTTCTATTTACAAGCGGGATATTCTATTATGAATGCTTGGTTTGCTGCAAATTTTGATATTGGGTGGTATTTGCCAGCTGGTATTAGTCATTACGAAAATCGGAATGATGGAATGTATCCATATGGAAACGTATCATCTAGCACATCGCCACAAAGCTATCCCAATTTATACTACTATTGTGCAGGCGTTGGTTCTCCATTATCCGTTCAGACTGAAATGAAAGAAGGATCTGCTAATTCCAATGACGCAATATTCAGCACGACAGTCTATGTTAAAGATAAAGCAATAAATGTCAGTATTCCAATGGAAAGGTATAACAGAACTTTCGAAAATGTTAAGCTGTACTCGTTATCAAAAACAGATCAGAATATCGAGGAGGTTGTGTCCGAAATACTCGACCCAACGCAATTAAAAGAAACCAAACTACCTGGCACCAATATGGACATTGTGTCTATTTCTGATGGAACGAATACGATAATGTATGACGCAAA
>CAZJJK010000161.1:0-3325 GCA_964546285.1 uncultured Treponema sp.
GCTTGTGTTTTGGGAAAAGTTTCTAAAAAATATCTTCAACAGAATTGGCAGCAGTATGTAAAGTATACCGCTTTATAACAATGTGCCATTTTTTAAGAGTGTGGGACTTTCGTAAACGCCTCTCTAGACTCTGTTTTTTTCAGCGATGAGAAAGAGTCCATCCATCGTCAAGCTTGGCGCCCAGCTCGTCCAGCCACGGACAAGATCGATGGGTGCCTCATCGCCGCCGGTCCCTACCACGGCTATCGCGTGGCCGGGAACTTCCAATTCGGCGCCCATCCTATCCAGAAGCCGGCCAAGTAAGCCTTCCCAGCCCAGAACCAGTCCGGATCGTATCGCTTCAGCGCTGTTTTTACCAACAGCCTTTATCGGCTTCTGGATCAACACTTCCGGCAACAGCGCGGCGCGATCCCTGAGTAAGGCCGCCGCCGCTTCCAAACCCGGAGCGATAGCCGCCCCAACCAAGGCGCCGGACGCGTCAAGAGCCGTAATGGTTAACGCGGCGCCAAAATCGACCACAAGCAGCGGCGGCTGGGCGATATGCTTGGCGGCGACCGCGTTCGCGATCAGATCGGCCCCTAATTCAGACGGATTATCGGTGTGTATCGATATACCGGTTTTAATACCCGGCCCGACCAACAGAAGCTCGCCGCCAGAGGACAGCAAAGCGCGCGTGGCCTTCATTAAACGGGGACTCAGCCTAGGCACAACTGACGCGATAATCGCGCAATCCAAAGATTCCGCGGCGACACCCCCGCTTGTTAAAAAGGAGCGCGTCAAACTCTCCCATTCGTCAACGCTTCGTTCCACAGCCGCCACGGTAAACCGGAGCGCCCATGAGCCGCCATCCCAGGAACGAACGCCAAGGCTAACGTTTTCGTTCCGCGCGTCAATGGCTAGCAACATTCTGGTCATCTTCTTCTTTAGCTAAGCGGGCTGTCTGACCGTCGCCAAGACGTTTCCAAGCGGAAACGATAAATACGGAAAGCAACGCCGCCGCGCCGGCTTCCAAAGGGCCGTTGGCGACAGCGGTCGCGGCTATCATCGGCCAAGGGAAAAACCCGAAGATTCCAAGACCGGACAGGACTAAGACGGTATTGGTCAAACTACCCGCAAGGCTTCCCACTAAAACGCCGCTCAGCTCCCGCCACAACAGCTTTTCGGCGCGGCCCCGCACCAGACGATACACCAGATACGCGGCCGGACCGATCAGGAGCCTCGGTAAAATAGAGATCAAGGGGTTTGTAAACGCGACATCGATTGGGCCATTCGGCGCGGCCGCCGCTTGAAGCAGGCTGAATAAGCCAAAAAGCGCTCCCACTATCGCACCGACAAGGGGCCCTTCCAATATGGCCGCGATAATAGGCGGAACATGCATTATCGTTATGGACCCGCCGCCGAACCAAGGCAGAAAGCCTAAACGGGTAAGCCCTAAAACGATGGTCACGGCGGAAAGAACACCCGCCACGGCGATTTTTCGGGTTATAGAATTCATTATAAACCTCCACTTATATCAGATCGCGGGAGTGGGACGCTTTCCCCTTCCCGCTTGATCGCGCTGACACGAACAAACGCAGCTCTAAAGCGACAGCTAAGGCTTCGGCGCGTTCCAAGGCCCTAAGAAACAAAGGAAGCGCTGTGGCTAAACCGGACCGAAATCGGCCTTTCCCGGTATAAGAAGCGCCCCGCGAAGCTTGAGCCACGGCTATACGTTCGGCTTCTTCCTGAAGTACGGGGATAAGTCTGAAAGCTAATACAAAAACCAAACCTAAAGCCCGCTTCCAAGTCAGCCCTTCAGAGCTAAACCAGGCTTTAGCGCGGCGCGCGGCGCCAGGCGTAGTCCTAGCCTTGAAGCGGAAAAAAGCGGCGAAGTCCGACATAGGAGTAACAGCGAAAAGCAGGGTGAACAACAAGACAAAGGCCGCGAGACGTAAACCTAATAAAGCGGACCGTATCGCTTCCGCGACAGTAAAAGAAATAGGACCGAGCGCGAAAAAGACCAGACTATCATCCCCCGCCCAGGAAAAGACGCTTTGAAAGATGGCGATAAGAATAAGGTATGGTAAAACCGGAATAAGGTTGCGCGATAGAAAGCTAAAGGGTACGGCGCCGAAAAACTTAGCCGCCAGAACAATAAAGGCAGGCCAGATTGCGGCCGGAATTAAGGCTTGAAGAGGCGGCGAAGCCGAAGAAAAGGCCGCGGAACTGGCGAAAACAGCGATAAAAGCCGCCAACGAAAGGATTGTTTTCTTCGCGGCGCTGAGAGAACGTAGCGGTGAAGGCCGATCTAAAAATTGGCCAAAATTCAGATTTCGGTAAAATTCCAAACCGCTAAAACGACGTTTTTTAGCGCCAATAAACGGTAAAAAGCCAAAGACCGCGCATGGCCGTTTCGCTCCATCCCTATAGCTGGAGGACGGCTTAATGAATCGCCCGACGGATGGCGCTTCATCACGTCTGACGCCTATTCCCGTCCGAACGGCCCGCTGATTCTGATTGAGACATAAACGCCGATAGGCGTCACGAAACGCGAAAACCCAAGGACGAGACAAACCCCATGAAGGATCATACCCCGAACCAAAGACCGCTTCAGTCTTACCAAACGCGGCCACCCGACCGCGGACTAATACAGCGACATAGTCAAACCGCGCGGCATCATCCATGTTATGCAGCGAAGCGACAACGCATTTTCCTCGCTCCTTCAGCGCCAAAATGGAATTGAGAATAGAATCCCGGCTCGCGGAATCCAAGCCCGCGGTCGGCTCATCCAGTAGATACGCTTCCGGATCAAGCGCGAAAACGCCGGCTAAAGCCGCTTTCCGCTTTTCGCCTCCGCTTAAGGAAAGCGGATCACGATCCCTAAAGGCGGCATAGGGCAAGCCAGAAACGGCCATAGCCTGTTTAACGGAAGCGACCAAGCCTTGTCCGCGAAGTCCCTTGTTGCGCGGACCATAGGCGACATCGTCGCCTATGGTCCGCTTAAACAGGGCGCTTTCCGGACTTTGGACAGCGAGGACCGCGCGCAGCCTAAGCGAACGAAGATCGGTTTTTGTATCCGTGGGATCCAAACCAAAAATACGAACGGCTCCGGAACTAGGAAGAAGGACCGCGTTCCCATGCTTCAATAGGGTTGTCTTGCCTGAAGCGCTGACGCCCACTAAAGCGATAGCCGCGCCACGGGGCAGAGCGATAGTCGCCCCATCCAAAGCGCGGCCAGCGAGAAGTGTCCCTTTTTGGTAAACATGAACAAGGTCCTCGCACACGAAAGCGTTATCGGAACAACAATTGTTAGGAGCTGGACTCTGGGGAGAAGCGGCGCTCGGCG
>CAZJJK010000162.1:0-3163 GCA_964546285.1 uncultured Treponema sp.
ATAATAATCCTCGCAATAAAACTGTGAGAGGTTCTTGCGAAAGTAAGCGACTTTTACAAGAACCTCAACAGTAGTTAGCGAATCGCTAGCTCAGACGCCGCCCGTCCGTCTTTCGCGTAAACCCTATTGGGATTACCAGGGTCCGGTATCTGTTCGCCATTTAGGAAAAAAGCATAACGATACAGCCCAACGGGTAGATTTAAACTTAATTCGTATAAGCCTGGAGCGCATTCTTTCATTTCATACATAAAAGGATCCCAGCCATTGAAGGTACCCGCAACGGAGACGTTGAGGCCCCCATTCCCGCGATACACAAAACGCGTCACGCCTGACGGTTCACGCAGCGTTTGGCTGACCTGGCTATCCGTTGGTAGGTGAATATACGATACTGTCAAACCATTCTTATCACGCCGACTCAGCGGGTTCCAGGGATCGGCGGACCATTGCCCGTCAAACACAAGACGATACGTTAATTCACGTAAAGCTCGAGGGTATTCATAAACGGTAAAAAGCAGCTTATACCTGGCGGCGCTTTCTTCTGGTTTCGCCAGTTTTTTGAACCAATGTATCTGGCTATACCCCTCATGCGCGAAGGCTACGCCCACCCTATCGGCTGAATAAGCGTTAGCGGTGAGAATGACGGCATCCTCATAGAGTATAGGCGCGCCGGCTTCCTTTAGGTTTAGAAGCAGCTCGTTGTATTTAATGGTCCCTTGGTCTACGGCGGCGGCGGGAAACGCGAAAAGCAGCCACAAAGAAGCCGCCAGAGCCGAAATACCCAATTTACTTAACACTGTTGGTTTCATACGTTCTTTACAATTATCGACTTCTGATTCAAAATCTTGATCATGCCATCTATCCGCGACCTCGATCGTTTTAGGCGGTCCTTTTTAGCCATTGGCGGTGAGAACGAGAAAACCGAGGAGCCGCGTGAGGATCTTGCCCTGCCAAAGGGCGAAGGCTTAGACGACGATCTCGCCTCGCTTTTAAATATCGATCCTAACGCTTCTTTCGGTAAAGGAGCCTCGGCCGCGGACACCAAGCCCGATACGACTACTGGCGGGCTCTTTGGCCAAAACGAGTATGGCCAAGCGGAAGCTGCCGCCGCGCCTTCCGATCCATCTAGCGGAGAGCTGGATTTCTCGGCCTTCCTGGATTCTATCCCGCTTGATGATGATAGCTTACCGCCGCCGGAAGACGCGGTAAAAGACGAGACACTCGCACCCTCGTCGGCAGACTCTTTACCTGATGGCGCCTATGAGGAATTCGTCATTCCTTCCACCAGCGATTTATCCAATAGCGGCTTGTCCGAGGCGCCTAATAAAGCCGAGACCTTTCCCACGGAAGATGACGATTTTTCCGTTCCCCAAGAGTTGTTGAGCGGCTTCGCGAACGAGATAGAAGACGCCTCTTCCAAAACCGATAAGGCTTTTGACGCCGATGGACTGAAGCTTGATACCGAAGCGCCTGAAGCCAGCGTAAGCGGCGATGGCGATATGGACTCCTTTGATCTTGAGAGTTTCACTGATTTTGAGCAAAGTACGGAGGATTATCCTCCGAGCGAGACAGAAGAACTAAGCGAACCTGCCGCCGTGGATTATACGGACAAACTCTCCGGCATTCCCGAGGGCGAAAAAACCGTTCCCGCGTCCGGGTTTTCGGATGAATTTGATCTTCCTGAAGGTTTTGATTTTTCCTTGCATGACGAAATATCGGGGGAGGAGAAACTATCGGCAGAGGGGTCGGAACCGGAAGAGCGGCCAGCCGAAGCGGCCGCGCCCTCAGGCGAAGCGGCTGACCAAGATAACGCTTTTCAAGCGGGCGCTTTCAATTTAGGCGATGACTTTTCCAATGGAGACCTGCCAGAGGATTCTTTGGATGCTTTACCGGAAGAAGAGGCTTTCGATCTTTCGGTCTTGGAGTTTGGCGATATACCGACCGCCGCCGAACGCGAGGCGACTCTTCCAGAACGGGCTCCGGAAGCCAGGTCTACGGTAGATTTTAGCGGGCTGGATGAAGAATTGAAGGCGGCCGGATACGGCCCCTCGCCAAAGAAGTCTGAGACCAATGATGACATCGATGTGGATAATCTTGAGAATTTCGCCCTTGCCGGCATAGACGATAGTTTTGGAGCTGGCGCTAAAATCCAAGACTTGGAAAGCTTGGCCCTTCCAGGAGCCGAGGCTGTTGAGGAAATAATCCTTACCGATGATGATTTTGAGAGTTTACAGGAAACGCTGTCATCATATCCGCTTAATCTACGAGTAGCTTGTGAGGAGTTGATCGCCGAACACGCTGTCCCGCCAGATCAGATGGCCGCTTTTGTGAAAGATTTGGTACGCGGGCTAGGCGCGACCGCCATGGCTCAGACGGCCAGCCGTCTGATTGGCCGTGAAATTGTTATTCCAAAGGGTTTTGAAAAACTCAGCGGCGAAGAGTTGGAAGGCGCTAAGGCTAGTTTTGGCTATATTTTTGTTCACAGGATACTTCCGCCGCTTCGCGTGTTCGCCTTTGTCGCTTTAGCAGCGGCTTCTCTTATCTATTTATCCTTGGAATTCGTATATAGGCCTATTCGGGCTAATGGGTATTATAAGCAAGGGTATGAACTTATTCCCGCCGGGGAATATACGCGGGCGAACGAGCGCTTTGATCAGGGTTTCAAGCTTTGGCGTATGAAAACGTGGTTTTATCGATACGCTGAAGCCTTCGCCGACGCTGATCAGTATTTGTTCGCTGAAGAAAAATACGATCAGCTTCTAAACTGGTACCCGCGCGATAAAAAGGGCTCCTTGGATTACGCGGCTATGGAGTTATACGAGCTGAGCAATTACGAGAAAGCCGACTCCATCATACGCCGCAATATTCTAGATTTCGCTCCAGACGACAGGGAAGGCCTTTTAGCTCTGGGAGACGCTAATTTAGAATGGGGCGCCATCAATCCCGAACGTTATGAGGAAGCTCGCAAAGCTTTCGCGCGACTGATCGGGGTTTATGGTAATCGTGACGAGTATTTAGAAAGAATGCTTAAGTATTTTATTAGAACGGATAAATTGGGAGAAGTTATTCCCTTACAGGCTCACTTTTTAGCTTCCGATCGGCGGCGAATTAGCGGGGCCAGCTTGGCCGAGCTTGGCGGCTATCTTATGGATAAAAAAACAAACCC
>CAZJJK010000163.1:0-3132 GCA_964546285.1 uncultured Treponema sp.
GGTTGGGCCATGGTAAACCTCCGTTGGATATGAAGTAGGGTCCATATACCGATACGGGGGAAAGAAGCGTCCTGCTTGGTTTTGGGATGGATAAGTTTGAAGTATTTTTCAACATAATTGGCAGCAGTTGCCTAATGTTACAAAGCTTTAATTTCAGCCCCTTACCGCGACACGCGATAACTCTAACCATCGCTCCCTTTTTTGGGTAGAGACACGATCTTTCCTGTCTGATATACTATCTTCGCTTTTAGTATTCCCTCTTTATTTGGGTTTTCGCGGTATCGAAGAGGGAACCGCTCCTCGGTTAACGATTTTCGTTTTCGACCGGAGCCGTACCCGGCACTCCATCCGTCGCCCTTTGGCTTTTCGCCAAAACGGCAGTCCCGTCGAGTTCCGATCATCCTATAGCGTATCCTCTTCTCAAGGACTCATTGATTGTCATCATCTTACTCTCATTCCGATTCCCGCCGAGCTTTCTCATCCGGCGGAACGTCCAACCGTACTCCTGGCCGCTCGTACGGTAAGCCCTATGGCAAGCTGTCTGGCCCACGCCCCTATAAACGCCCCGCGGACGGCCAAAGGCGCTCAGGAGCTCGCGCTAAACAATTCATTCATCCGTCTCGCTTTATCCAAGAAGCCCGCATTATGGAAAAAAAAGAATATATTCCAGTCAACTCGTTTGAGGATTTTGGCGTTCACCGTATCATTATGAACAATATCCGCGCCAAAGGTTTTACGAGCCCCTCCCCTATTCAGGATCAGACCATACCTCTCGTGATGGCTGGGCAAGACGTGGTTGGCATCGCGGATACAGGCACCGGCAAAACCGCCGCCTTTGGCCTCCCAATGATCCATAAACTGTTAACCAACATGAACGGCAAGGCAATAATCCTAGCGCCGACAAGGGAATTGGCTCAACAGATCATGGAAGAATGTTTCAGCTTTGGCAAAGGCTGCGGTTTAAGAAGCGCCCTTCTCATCGGCGGCGCGTCCATGCACCTGCAAAAACGCGACCTTCGCTATAATCCCCGCGTAGTCGTGGGTACGCCTGGTCGTATAAAGGACCACCTGCGTCAGGGGACCCTCAACTTGTCAACATTCAACTTTGCGGTATTGGATGAAGTGGACCGCATGCTGGACATGGGTTTCATCAATGATATAAGCGATATCCTGTCTCAGGTTTCCACTGAACGTCAATCGCTCTTTTTCAGCGCGACCATGGAGCCTAAAATTGCCTCCTTGATTGAGCGTTTTGCCAAAACCCCAACCACCGTATCCATAAAGGAAGGCGATACCGCCGCCGGCGTCAGTCAAGACGTCGTTTACTATTCGGGCTTAGGCGAAAAGATCGATAAGCTCCACAATGTCCTTATCGGCGGCAAATGCGCTAAGACTATCATCTTTGACGAAACGAAGCGCGCCGTAGAACGTCTAGGGCGAGAGCTCCAAGCCCGTGGTTTTAAGGTAGATGAAATCCATGGCGATAAGAGCCAGTCTCAGCGAGCGCGCGCTATACGGCGTTTCAAAACCGATGAAATCAATGTCCTCGTAGCCACCGATGTAGCGGCCCGAGGCATCGATGTCGCGGACATTACCCATGTCATCAATTATTCCACACCCAACTGCTATGACGATTATGTCCACCGCATCGGCCGGACCGGCCGCATGGGCAAAACCGGCACAGCCCTGACTTTTTTAGCCAAATAGGAAACTTTCTAAGGTTTTTTGGCCAAGCTAAGCCTTTTAAAATGACAAAAAAGGATTGTCCGCCGAAAAACCTTGATATAGATTCTGGTCCCTCAAAAAGGGATCGATAATATCCATCTCCCGCCGCGAGAAGTCCGGGTCCACTAAGCTGAGGGGGCTCGCGCTAAAAGCGGGCATAGCCGCGTCTCCTATTACGGACATCGCTATATCGATCATACGCTGCCCCGGATGCTGGGCGGCGCAATATCGTGAGAAATCTATCCAAATCCGCGACTCATATCTCACGCTACCCGCGTTTCTCGGATCGATAAAATTACGCAGGGCGAAGCTGACATAATTCGTATCGTCATAAACACCGACGCGAACGGTCATATTGGAAGCGGAAACGCGCAGGGGTAGAGTAAAACGGTACCGAACGCGCTTATACACAATAGCGGCCGAAAAATCCTCAGCCAGCCGGGAAGCCATATCATCATCGTCTACTATTATATGTGTAAAATAATTGTAAGAGGCCAAGCTGTCAAAAGCTTGCTCGCGTAAGGCGCAGGCCTCATCTGATGAAAAAGCGCCGTCTTGATCCAGATCGAACAGGCTGATCAGCCGACTGGAATAGTTTTCCGCTAGGGTCCATTCTTGAATCAGAGACACCATGCCGCGCTCATCGGCGACAAGCTCCAGAGCCGTATCGACATAGATATGGGGATGGGCCAATAGAGCGGCGGGGCTTATTATGGTAAGAACGCATAACACGGCTACAGCGAAACCACGCCCTTTTCTAATCATTTCTTGTCCGTTCATGATTGGTATTCTAACACGGAAGAGGATAGCGACACGAGCCAGGTCCATGTTTTACCGGGTTTTCATGAAGCGCTTCGTCCGTTACACTGGCTCCATGAAACGTTCTCTTGTCGCTTTGTGCCTATATATCATAAGCGGATTCCCCGCATTGGCACATCCGCACATGTCACTAGACTGCTACCTGGACTTTGAATTTTCAGGCGAAAGTTGTGTCGGGTTTTGGGCGGAATGGACTATGGACGTATATTTTTCGACGCTCATCATCCAAGAAAACGATAAGGACCATAACGGGCTCTTTGACAAACAGGAAGCGCTTCGCGTTTACGATAAGGCCTTCCAGAATTTGAAGAAATTTGGGTATTTCACCTATATCCGCTCAGGAAACACCCGTTTTACCCCTGAGGCGATTAATAATTTCACCCCAACCATCCGCGATGGCCGCCTTATTTACCGTTTTTACGTCACTCTGGAAAATCATAAACTTGGCAAGGATTTTTCCGTCGCCATCTTTGATTCCACCTATTATTGCGCTGTCTTCTATAAAACGCCGGCCGCGGTGCTCCACCAATTACAGTCTAAGACGAAAACGCCGAACTGGTCGCGCGTAAAAAATGAAAAATTCCCCGT
>CAZJJK010000164.1:0-2953 GCA_964546285.1 uncultured Treponema sp.
TGGCAGAACCAGCTCTATGGAGGCTTTTTCTGACTAATGCTGGACTCGCGACACCAGACCTCTGGACTCAAGCCCTGCCCATTTCTATGTGAACACAGGGGCCCGTGTAAAAATCAGTGGATTAAAGTTTCAACAGAATTGGTAGCAGTAGATAAAGTTTCAATCGCATCGTAATAGCCAGATGAAAAGCTATTAACGTTATTTCAACTGGCATATGGAAAAGAAAGCCTATACAAAAACCCCAAAGCCTTATTTATTCAGTTTATATTATTTACCTCCACTAGTGTCCGGTTAAGGAAATAACCCGAGCAAATAAATATTTACAAGTCAAATAATAAAGCATAGTTTTCACTTTTTTCGATTTGAATTAGCGAATATGCTTCAACTACTCCAATCCCATCAGTATCAAGGAGTGGTTGATGAACCAAGGCAAGACCGTCTTCGCTCAAATCATGGAATTCGTTCCCAGCTACGAATTCAATAAATGTGTTAGCCAATATAAAGGGAACCATAGGGTTCGTCAGTTTTCCTGCTAGAGCCAATTCCTTTGCATGGCCTTCGCTCAATTAACCTACCGGGAGAGTCTTCGCGATATTGAATCTTGTTTGAACGCTCAGCCGAATAAGCTCTATCATATGGGCTTCCGAGGCACGGTTAAGCGTAGCACTATCGCCGGAGCCAACGAGTGTCGTGATTGGCGAATCTACGCTAGGCTCGCCCAAGTCCTCATTCGCAAAGCGCGCGAACTCTATCATGATGAAGATTTTGGTATAGAACTGAGCAATACCGTCTACGCGTTGGATTCCACAACGGTCAATCTCTGTTTATCGCTGTTCCCCTGAGCTCCTTTCCGAAAAACCAAAGGCGCGATTAAACTTCACACACTTCTGGATCTCAATGGTAATATATCATCATATATAGAAATAACTGATGGCAGTGTTTAAGATGTCACTATACTTGATGATATAATTCCTAAACCGGGCGCATATTATATTATGGATCTTGGCTATATCGATTTTAATCGACTGTATCGCCTAAGTCAGTCCTTGGCCTTCTTCGTTACTCGCGCTAAATCAAATATGGCCTACCATCGGGTGTACTCGAATCCGGTTGATAAGTCGAGCGGCCTTCGAAGCGACCAGATCATTCTTCTCGACGGGTACTATGCATCCAAAGCCTGCCCGGAGAAACTCCGACGGACGCGGTATTTTGACCATGAGTCCGGCCGTACCATAACTTTTTTATCGAACAACTTTTCCTTGCCGGGTGCAACCATCGCTCAGTTATACAAGTGCCGCTGGCAAATTGAACTGTTCTTTCGGTGGATAAAGCAACACCTTCGTATCAAGGGGTTTTATGGTACTTCAAGTAATGCTGTTAAGATGCAGATATTGATTGCGATTTCCGTTTATGTTTTGGTCGCTATTATGAAAAAACGGCTCCACCTTCGAGAAAGCTTCTACACAGTTTTACAGGTTTTGAGTGTAACAGCGTTTGAACAAGTTGATATATTGGAAGTACTTAGCAATTTTAGTCACAATTTCATGGATAACGATCAAAATAAAAAATTACATAATATAGATTTATACCCGGGTACTAGTGATTTACCTTAAAAAATGCGGCCCTTATAAGAGCTTCGGATAAATCATTTCACCAAAGATATGGTATCAATCGATATCTTACCTTCTTTGTATATGCCAAATATCCATCCAAGCCTTCTAACAATACTTTCTCTTCGTTTTTTATACGCAATATTAAGGTAAAAGGGAACAATACCCCAGGTATTAAGGCAATAAATGATCCGAGCAATAAGGGTGAAAAAATATAGATAGGAATAATTACCAAATACATTGGATGTCGGACAAACGCGTAAAATCCTGTATCAATAAGCCTCTGCTTTTCTTGCACTTCTATCACTCTTGACGCGTAACTATTTTGAAGCATCACATAAAGGCTCAAACTGTACCCAAGACTAACCATTATCCATGACAAGGCGACAAGCCAAATAGGAACCTGTGACCACTTAAAGCGGTAATCCAAACCCGGCAATATATAGATTAAGCTTATTAGGACTCCTGATATGATAATGAATAATCTTTGTTGCCCCTGTTTTTCTGTTGATTTAATTCTTTTTTCCAGTAATGATTTGTCTTTACGATAAAGAATGATAAAACCTATACCCATTAAAAAAAGCATCGTAATGATATAAAGCCATCCATAAAGATAGGAAAAGGTGCCGGCCGTTAAGAAAAACAGCAAACCGAGAAATATAACGACGCCTATATATCTCAAAAAAACGGCAACAATGAGTTTCGCGTTTCCTTTAGCACTTGACATATTGGCCCCCTATACCTATCGGTTCCTAGATTCGGCGCTCCTTAAGACGTCAGCTTTAATTTTCCTAAGCGATAATCGCTCCCTTAGCGGAGTGAAGGCTTGTTACTGTTCTTACCGAGCTCGGCGACTGTGTGCTATATAATCCAGTCAGCTTAGGACGGTAGCTAGGCACGACTCAATCAACAGTAAAGGCACTTTAGGAAATAAGCAATCCTTACTAACTGCTGCCAATTTTGTTGTAGCCTAATAGGTATTGAAACGGAGCCTGTACTTTCCTTCACCGCGTAGTGGGACCTCGCCTCGGCACGCGAGTCGCCACAGCCCAGCCCTATCAGCCCTCATACCGCTAGATGCTTGGCAAACCAGCCCGTTCCAGGTTGCCCCTTCACCTTCAGCTTCCCGGTCCTGAAATCGATCACCGGCGGATTCTGGTACTCCCCCTGCCACACCTGCCGCATCCATTCTTGCTTCCCCGTCTGATGACTCCACACATGCCGGTGGGTATATAAGCGCTCAAAGGCCCACCGATACCCCGGCCCTCCCGGAAGTCCCGTCATGTCCGCGTGGGTCATCTCGCTGTCGCTATCCTTCCGATTACCTATCCGATACGGCTTAC
>CAZJJK010000165.1:0-2945 GCA_964546285.1 uncultured Treponema sp.
GGCGGGGCCGAAATACAACGACGGCGCTAGATTCAAACAGCGCGCCAGCCTAATGGGATAGGAAATTTATTATACTGGCGGGGGCCATACCCGGATACGACGATTATTGAAACACATATCTCATATACGCGCCTGCCCGAATTACGATCCAGACCAAGTTTACGACAGCGTGAAATCAGCCTGGGAACTTGCCGAGGGTCCTGAGCTTAGCGGTAAAAGCGGGACATCCTGACGAAGCCGCGACAACCCATCCATAAGCACTCAGAGCCGTCATCCGACTAGCTAAGGAGAAGGGAGCCGCTAAAGTTATCGTGGGAGAATCTCCCGCCTTCAAAAGCTTTGAATCGGTCGCCAAAAAATGCCTTATCATGGATGTTATTGAGTCTGAGGGGGTTGAATTCGATTCCTTCACGGAAACGATAGGGGTCTCTAACCCAAACGGCGTCCTAATAAAGTCGTTCAAGTTAGCCAAGACCGCTATATCAGCCGATGTAATGATCTCCCTTCCCAAGCTGAAAACACATAGCCTCCTCCAATTAACCGGCGCCATGAAAAACCTTTTCGGCGTAATTCCCGGTCTCGTTAAATCCGATTTTCACCTCCGCTTCCCGGACAAGGACATATTCGGCCAGTTGATGCGCTTTCAAAAGCCTTCAACTTTTGAAAGCCGACAATAATGGCAAGCGCAGTTTTATTGTTATTATTTGTATTTTATGTAGATAATAATCCTCGCAATAAAACTGTGAGAGGTTCTTGCGAAAGTAACCGACTTTTGCAAGAATCTCAATTCATTGTGGATTTAGCTCAGTGCGTGGGCGCGGATTTCGCTATCATGGATGCTGTCATCGGTATGGAAGGGCCAGGCCCTGCATCGGGCGACCCTCGGCATATTGGTCAAATTCTAGCGTCGCGCAACATACTTTCTTTGGACCGTATCGCCTGCCGCCTTGTGGGATACGACCCCGATGCTATCGATTATCTCAAGAAAGCGGTGGAAACGGGTAATTGGCTTAAATCCGGCGATGAGGAAGAGCTTCTTGGCGGGAATTTGGATGAAGCGATCATCCATGATTTCAAGATCGTTAAAGAAGGGTATTTACCGGCATTTAAAAAGGGCCTCCCCCCTCTCGCGCGGTCTTTTATAACGGCGATAAGCAAAAAACCCTTTTTTAATCACAAGATCTGCGTCCGTTGCGGGGACTGCATAAAAATATGTCCAGCCAAGGTGCTTACCCTGAAAGGGCGCGACCACGCGTCCAAGAACCCGGGTAAGATCCAAATTGACCGTAAGGGCTGTATACGTTGCTTCTGCTGCCACGAGGTTTGTCCCGCAAAAGCCATCATCCTTAAGCGTTTTTAGTTGGGGCAGCGAAACGCAGGCTTTCCCTATAGACCTTTTTATACGCCACACGAAATGCCGCCAAGACTGTCGCGCCCTGTAACCGTCGCTTTTCGTAAAACCCTTGGGGTTTTTGATATAGTCGCGCGCTATCCGCTGTCAGCGTTGTATAAACGTCATAGCTGTAACGAGCGGAGGCGAGGCTCTCAAACCAAGACCCGCTCCACGCGAGCCGTGAAGCTTTATATACTGCTGCCAATCTTGTTGAAAAACGATAAAATTATAATTCCTTATCAAAAAAAGAAATGAAAAAAATAAACCGCTGGTTCTGAGACTGAATCAATGCTAATCGGAGCTTTCTTGTCCATTTTTTAGCCTCATGGTACCGATAATTCTAGTTCCACCGACGATGATACCTTCGCCGACAGCTAGTCCTGAATGATCTTATCTGGCTTTGTAAAGATTTAGGCATGCGTGGGACGTTTCAGGGTAAACTAACGCTTTCCGATCAGCGGTTATATGTCTCAACAAAATTGGCAGCAGTTAGGAAGCTTAATGATCGTGACTGATGAACAAGCGACTTTTTGGACGATACTGGATTTGAACCAGTGACTTCTACCGTGTGAAGGTAGCACTCTCCCGCTGAGTTAATCGTCCAAAAAGCCGACTCAGATGGAAGAGCGATTACGCGCCCTCCCCGCCGAGCTAATTCTCCGGAGCTAAGCCGGAAAATTGGACTAGATGCAAACGCCGATTATGCTAGCAGAAGGAGGGCCGGCTGTCAACGATAGCGGGAAAGGAGGCTTGCTTGAGGCGGGTTTTCGCACGTGAATAATCGCGCTATGGCGCTCGCGTTTTGCCCATGGGCGGCTCTTGATAGGCCTTCCTTAGCCATGCTAGGCTCCGATTATGTCGGCAGCGGCTTCCGACTAAAAAAAAAGCGCCGCGGCGGTCGTATGCTACCCGCCTTATCAAAACAAGGAGCCCCCCTTGTCTCACATCGATCCTATACCCACGCGTCAGTTCCGCTATCTCGATCTTATTATGGCCTATTTCGTGGCCGTACTTATCATCAGCAATGTCGCCTCATCGGCTAAGATCATCGATCTTGGCTTTTCCTTATTTGGGACCCGTCTGGCCTTTGACGCGGGGACGCTACTGTTCCCCCTTTCTTACATCATGGGCGATATCTTAACGGAGGTTTATGGCTTTAAGGCTTCGCGCCGGGTAATCTGGACCGGTTTCGCGGCTCTGGCTCTAGCCTCCTCGGTTTTTCTTATCGTAAAACGCTTGCCCGCCGAGGCGACCTGGGAAAGCTACGCGGGAAGCGCCGCGTATGACGCTATCTTAGGGGGCATGAGCTCAGGCGGTTTGGCTATAGCGGGCCTGTTGGGATATTGGACCGGCGAATTCACCAATTCCATTGTACTGGCGAAAATGAAACTGGCCACATCGGGCCGGTGGTTATGGACGCGAACTATTGGAAGCACCTTGCTTGGCCAATTGGTGGATACGGCTATCTTTATCTCGGTAGCCAGTGTAGCTGGCGTCTTCGCGTGGAGCTTATTCGCCAGTCTACTTATAGCGAACTATCTGTTTAAATGCG
>CAZJJK010000166.1:0-2938 GCA_964546285.1 uncultured Treponema sp.
GTGAGCATTGTCGGAACAGATGCTTTTATGGATTTTGTCGAGTCAATCCAGAGTGAAGGTGTTGAACTTGAACGCAAACCCATGGGACAAGGAACAGATCCAAAAGCTCCCATAATTGTGGAAGTTGATAATGACAATACCAAAAAAGATATCGATACACTGGATATTGAAATACCTGTTCTCACTCCCAGAATATACCGTGAGTATAAAAACCTTTCCCTTTTGGATCCGGCCTCCTTTGGCCATCAAAAAATAGAGTATTTACAATTCTCTGATGAACAGAAACGGGAAATAGTCTTCAAGGATATTACCACAAATGAAATAAATCATGTAACTCATCTTGATGCCACAGCGGTTACTGATTTCAGAAGCGTCATTGGATACTTCTCTCAAGTAATCATGAAAGACCTGCGTCTGGTAAGCGGCTATGATATTCTCTACGGCAAGGTAAAGGAATTCATTACGGACCATCTTTTCACGGTTCACGCGGAAATCGATGATTTAAATACCTTGAGAAATCTTTCTGAACTGGAAGCCACAAAAACAATCATTGAAAACTTCAAAAAGCATATCAATGAACTGACAATTCAGGATAAAGGTGAAGCAGAAATACGGGATTATATAAAACTGAGAAAAACTAGGCCATTTGTCGCGAAGGACCAGGGTTTTATCATACCAAAAAAATCTGTTTTCAATAAAATAATTGGAGATAGTCATCTTGAACTGGAGTTTGCGGCTTTCCTGGAAAATTGTGATGATATCATTTCCTACGCAAAAAACTTTTTGGCCGTTCACTTTACCATTGATTATATAAACAAGGATGGATTCCCTTCGAATTATTATCCAGATTTTCTCGTAAAGATAAGCAAGAACGAAATTGTTATCGTTGAAACAAAGGGTCTGGAAGATCTTGATGTTCCTTTAAAAATGAAACGCTTGAATCAATGGTGTAAGGACATTAACAAAGTTCAAAAAGATGTTCATTTTGACTATGTTTTTGTTGATGAAGAAAGCTTTCATACATATCAACCGAAATCATTTGATGGGTTGATGAGAAGCTTCAGGGAGTACAAGGAGTGAGGAGACCCCGCTTCCGCCATCCATGGCTCAAGCGTTCTTTACTTGTTTTTACAGCAGAAAATAAAGCAACTAACAGCGAGTACCCGGCTATGGCCAGGCAAACGCGGACGAACGAATCCACAGCCCAGCGGGGGCGGGGAACTCAACGTAGTTCTTCCCCCATGAAATCGACACTCTCCGTCATCTCGTGTATAAATAGATGATTTTTGGGCATTCAAGGCCGCTTGATTCATGCCGTGTCGCGCGGATGGTGTATAGAACGGAATCGCGTCAGAGAACTTGCCGGCGATGACCAATGTTTTCGCGGTATTGGAGCCGGCCGCCGCCGTCCATTCCCTGCCGGGCGGCCCGGCGCCGACGGCGGGACTCTCCCAAATAAAGAATTGCTTGATCAGCTCAGCTTGGTATAGGAGGAACGCATGAGCGGTTTTTTCGGCATCGTCGCTAAAGATGACTGCATCGCCGACTTGTATTACGGCACGGACTACCATTCGCATTTGGGCACCATGCGCGGCGGTTTGGCGGTGGCCGATGGCGATGGAGGCATCGCCAAAGTCATCCACAACATCACCAACGCTCAGTTCCGGACCAAGTTTTCCGACGAGCTCGATCGGCTGGGCGGCGGCAGGGGCATCGGCGTCATCAGCGACTACGAGGACCAACCTCTGATCATCGCCTCCCACCTCGGCGTCTACTCCATCGTCACGGTCGGCTTCATAAGCAACTTGGACGCTTTGGTGCGGAATGCGTACAAGAACCGGATCACCCATTTCTCGGAGATGAGCCGGGGCGAGCTCAATCCCACCGAGGTCATCGCCACCCTTATCAATCAGGGCGCGAGCTTCGTGGAGGGCATCAAGATCGCTCAAGACGCCATCGAGGGTTCCTGCTCGCTGCTGCTATTGACCAAGGACGGAGTCTACGCCGCCCGCGACAAGCTCGGCCGGACGCCGATCGCCCTCGGCCGTAAAGAGAACGCTTTCGCTTTCGCCTCTGAGACGACGGCCTTCCACAACTTGGGCTACGCGGTCGAACGCTACCTCGGCCCGGGTGAAATTGTGCTGGCCACCGCCGAGGGCTATGCCAGCCTGTCGCCGCCGAACGAGGCGATGCGGATCTGCGCCTTCCTGTGGATCTACTACGGCTATCCGAGCTCAAACTACGAAAACATCAATGTGGAAATGGTGCGCAACCGTTCCGGCGCCGCGCTGGCCAGGCGGGAAACGGAAAAAATCGATCTTGTGGCCGGGATTCCGGATTCCGCCACCGGCCATTCCATCGGCTTCGCCAACGAATCCAAGGTGGCCTTCGGCCGGCCCTTCGTCAAATACACGCCAACCTGGCCGCGCAGTTTCATGCCGCAGACTCAACGGGTACGCGATCTGGTGGCCACCATGAAGCTCCTCCCAATCCGTGAATTGATCGAGGGCAAGAGCCTCCTCTTCTGCGAGGATTCCATCGTCCGCGGAACCCAGCTACGCTTCACTATCAAGCAACTGTTCGGCTATGGCGCCACGGCGGTCCACATGCGTCCAGCCTGTCCGCCGCTTGTCCGGGGTTGCAAGTTCTTGAATTTTTCGCGTTCGCGCTCCGAATTGGATTTAGCCGCCCGGGCGGTAATCAAACGCTTGGAGGGCAAGCAAGACGCCTATCTGGACGAATACGCCGATCCGGATTCCGAGCGTTACGCCAAAATGGTCGATATCATCGGCAACGACATCGGCCTATCATCCCTGCGCTACCAGCGTCTGGACGACATGGTGGCGGCGATCGGCCTCTGCAAGGATAAGCTCTGCACCTACTGTTGGGACGGCGTCGGCTGATTGGAAGGCGGCTTTCCATACCCCGGGGCTTGATC
>CAZJJK010000167.1:0-2874 GCA_964546285.1 uncultured Treponema sp.
CCGGTAAAGGCCGCAGTTCCAGGCTGCTGCAATTGCTGGTTGAACCGCACGATACAATAACCGGTATCAGCGAAAGGCGTCAGGCACGTCTTGTATCGAGCATATTTTTATTTTCTTCGATTAGCATACTTAGCGGAGTAATCTTTATGGGATTTTTCAGTTCCACTCCGCTTGTTGGATTAATACTAGCTGTTGAAAATATTTTTTTCATAATATCATATATTCTCAGCCGTACCAGGTATCATAAACAGTCGATTACTCTGTTTCTTTCCGCCGTTCTTATTACAACGTTTTTTTATACTGCCTGCGGAGTAAAATACAAACCTGAAAATCTGCTTCTTTTAACAATATGGAATGTTCTCGGTATACTTGTCTGCAATGTTATTGCCCCGTTCAGGTATATACTCATGTTTGTAATTTTAAATATTATAATTCTTCTTCTTTATCCGGTGTTTATCCCGAATGTACTGTTTATAGATTTAACTGTACCCCTGATGTTTAACATCAGCGTATCGGTTTTGACTCTTATTATCGTCAATCACAGGAACAGGCTGGAAAAGGACCGCCTGACCGAGATCTCGCAAATCAATGAGCAGCTGAGATTAGAACTCACGGAGCGTACGCGTGTGGAAGAAATGATGGCTCATTCTGCAACGCATGATGCATTAACCCACCTTCCGAACCGTGTTCTCTTTATGGATCGTCTTGAACGCATAATGGAATACAACAAAAGGCATGAAGACCAGAAATGCGCGGTGCTCTTTCTGGATCTGGATAAATTCAAGACAGTTAATGATACCCTTGGACACGATGCCGGAGACCATCTTATTATTGAATGCGCAAACCGGATGATAGCCAATCTGCGCAGTGAGGACACGGTTGCGCGTTTCGGCGGCGATGAATTTATCATATTACTGGAAGATATTCAGGACGCCGCGCAGGTAGTATATATTGCAGACCGGATCCAGGCCGATATTGCCAGGCCTTTTGATCTGAAGGGACACAAAATTCATATCTTTGTGAGCATAGGTATAGTTCTGATTAACGCTGAGTATAAAAGAGCAGAAGATATCCTTCGTAATGCTGATATTGCGATGTACCGTTCAAAGGAAAAGGGTCTGGGTCGCTATGAGATTTTCAGCCCGGAGATGCTTGAACATGTAATGAATCAGCAGGAACGCGAGCGCGACCTGCGTAAAGCCCTTGAAAATAAGGAACTGGTTGTTTACTATCAGCCTATCAAGGATACGAAGACTGACAGGATCGCGGGATTTGAGGCACTGATCCGATGGCAGCACCCGGAATACGGGCTTATCCAGCCCGGGGAATTTATTTCAATTGCCGAAGATACAGGACTTATAGTTCCGATCGGCTATTGGGTCATTGATGAAGCATGCCGCCAGATACGGATCTGGCAGCAGGAGTTCCATACCGATACTCCCCTGACTGTCAGTGTAAATCTGTCATCCAGGCAGTGTGCCCAGACCGATCTGGTCCGGAAGATAGACGGGATACTTAAGAAAAATGAAGTGAATCCTGCTTCTTTAAAGCTGGAACTCACTGAAAGCCTTATTGTAAAGGAACCCGATTCCACATTTAAAATGCTGTCAAAGCTGCGTGAAATGGGTATTGAAGTGCAGATTGATGATTTCGGCACAGGGTATTCATCGCTGGGCTATCTGCATACGCTGCCTATAGACACACTCAAGATCGACCGTATTTTCATAAACCGTCTCGGAGATAACGGGAACGGCTCTGATATTGTCCGGACAATTCTGGCCCTTGCCCATAATCTCAGTATGAAGGTTGTTGCGGAAGGAGTTGAAACCGAAACTCAGCTGGCAGAATTGATTACAATGGACTGCGAATATGTACAGGGTTTTCTCTTTGCCAGGCCGGTCGATACAAAAGAGGCAGGAATGCTGCTTGAAAAAATGTTTAATAAAAGAAAAAATTAAACAGAAGAGAATCAACTCCTTCCGCCTCAGACATTCCCCGGAATTTGGAATAGTTTATCTTATGTCCAAAGTTGATTAGAAGCTATCTCAATATTATAATTGTCGTAATCCGCATCCTGCATTAAATTTATATAGAATATAATTAATTTGAAGATAGAAGTGTTCTTTCTTCTGAAAAGAAGCAGATCAGGAATTTTATTAGTGGTTATTTGTTTTGTCCATAAACCGGCCAGGACGTTCTGTTTATTCGCTATCAATGTTACAGTCAAATTCAGTAATTTTAATTGCAATTATATTGCTTTTTTGTAATTGTGCCGTAACTGTATAATTGCTTGTCTGCAATCCAGGGGTTGTCTCAAAAGCCGCCTCGATACAAATTTCGCTACGCTCATTGAGTGATTTTGGCGCTGAAAGCGGCAAAATTGTATCGAAATGAGAGTCTGAATCAAATGTACAATCGCGAAATTCACCCGGCGAACATTTTTAAGACTGCCCCATAAATCCTGAACAAATTTCGGGATTATTTAATACAAAACGAATTAAGTTTATTTTTTAATTAAAAGTGAGAAATTTATGGACACTGTAACATTATTTCGTGATCAACCTTATGCTGTTGACGATCAACTTGAGATGACTGTTTTATTTATTATTGGGGAATGGTGCGACTATGAAAAGAGAGACGAAGTATATATAACAATTAAAATGAAGACTCCTCAGATTGAAGATGAAATTACTGTTTCATCAGAGAATCGGCATCTTGTATGGCATGACTATGAGATTGAATATTTGGGCGGTTGGCTTAAAGCAGTTCAATTCAAGGTCAAAAGAACAGGCAAGTAAAAAAATAGACATTTTTTGCATAAAAAATTAACTGTAAAGAAAACAGCGCGTGTTGTTCAGTAGTATGTGAAGTGTT
>CAZJJK010000168.1:0-2805 GCA_964546285.1 uncultured Treponema sp.
ATTATTTCTCTTACGTCAGACTTATGATTTTGATTGTAAATTTCTTCAAGTCTAAAAACCAAATTATTTTTTTTAGCTTTCTTTAGTTTAAATGAGTTTTTAATAGTTTTACCATTCTCTTTTAATTCAAGCTCAAAAATTTTATTTGAATTACCTATAAATTCCGCTATGTCAATGATGTCAGTTTGGAAATAGAGAAAGTTTTCAAAACCATTCAAGTAGGGATGAATGTTGTTAAATATATCAAAATGATTCGTATTCCTAAACTGAGTATTGCATGAAAAGCAAGATGGAATTAAATTCCAAAACGATAATGCTAAATAGGGGTAATCAGATTTTAAATAAAAATGGTCAAGAGTTGGACGTGTACCACCTTGATTACCATTTGCTATTGACTTTTTCGGCTTTAAAGTTGAAATATAGTTTCTATTACAATAAGGGCAGACTTTTATATCTAATTTTTCTGTTAATTCGTGAGCATGATATCCAGCACCAAAACTGCAAAAATTTTCATAATCAAAAATTGAGTTTAATAAATCAATAAATCTTTTATTTAATCGAGGTTTACGACCAGGGGTATTTGGCCTATTTTCTTTTTCAGTAAAATATTGGTTGCCTAAAATTAAGTTTGCACCACTAATAATTTGTTTTTCTAAAAGAATTGGGTGCATTGATAATACATCTTCGAGGTTTTGGCTTAGAAAAATTAAAAAATTATCTTCAATGGTACCATCGTTAGTAATATAACTATTAATGAGATTAAACAAATTAAAGCTCGACATTACTCTTTGTGAATGCCATTTAGCAATACTTTCGAAGTCTCTATGTATTTGTATCATTATTTAAAAATGATTTTAATCTTTTCAAGCGATTTTCTGTCTGTTCGATTTCCTTCTGAATATCAATTGGGATATTGAAATTTTCTTCAAACATGGTTGATAATTTTTTCTTAATAACAGGTTCACCAATCATTTGAATGATTTTTCTTGCAAAAAAAATCTCATCATGACTTGGGTTTAAGGACTTTAGAATATCAATTACCTTGTTGATTTTATTTTTTGCAAAATCGCCAATTAAACCACTTTCTAAGAAAAATGAATTTGAAAGTAAGGTATGGATGTTTTGACCAAAAGTTTCTTCCCTATTATTTTCTTTCTCATATATAATTATTTGATTTTCTTTGTTTTCTATGAATAGAATATGATTTTTTGTTAGGTCTGAAACCAAATATGGAGAATTTGCAGTATAAACCAGTTGTATTTCATTGTCATGAAAAAGGTCGGCAAGAAAATTTAAACTATCATTGAAAAATTTCTTTTGCCACTCAGGATGAAAACCTGCATCGCCTTCATCAATCATAATAAAAAGTTTCTTTTTTAATTGGTCACTGCCAACAGCGTGATGTTTTTCATGGTAAAACCGAGACATAAAAGAAAGGAATGACTGTTGTCCGGTACTTAAACTTCTCCAACTAAACTCGAGAAAATTAGTTAATCCTTTAATCTTCATGTACAAATTCATAAAAGTATTAAAGTCCTTATCTGCTTTTTCATACATTGGAAGTTTAAATACTTTGTTGTTCCCCTGTTGAAAAGTTAATACACCTTGTTCCACAAATCTTTCAACCTGAGAAATAAATTCTGGCACTGATAGACCAAGTCTTCTAAAATTCTCACTCTCTATGCCTTTGTGTTTATCAAAATCAAGTTTAGTTTTACTAAGGTTTTTAAAGAAATCAAGTACAAATTCTTTAATGGATGTTTCTGGTTTAAAGCTTAAATTGTATTTAAATCTAATTACTGGTGAGGAATAGTAAAAATGAGTTACCAAGAAGTTCAGCAATATAGAAATGTAAAGACTATTCAATACTTGTTCGCTTATACTTGAATTACGGTTAATTTCATCAACTTGTTGGATAATAACATTAACTTGTTCATTTAATTCTTTATTACCTTTATTATCGTCATTTGACTTAAAATAAATTTTATCTGTTTCTGAAATTGAAATAAAAAGGGTATTTGGAATTGTAAAAGGTATTAGTTTTTTATGCTTGGAAATTATTAATTGAATAGCCTTTGAAAGTTCATCTCTCATTAAAAACGTTAAATCAAACGATACTGCTTCTTTAAAATCAACATCATATTTATTCCATCTTTCTTCAGCTGCGGATTTTCTTGGCATACAAAGAAGAGTTGAAGTTGAAATATCCTTTAGACCAGACCAATTTGCAACATCATATTTATAATCTAAAAAGAAGTTGTAATAAAAGAACTCCATATAACTTAAGCCGGATGAAAACCTAAACTTTTCGCTAACATTTTCTCCATTACTATAATCTTTGTCTTTGCATAAAAGACCAGTTTCATTATTTATCTCAATGTTCCAAAAGTCTGGCTTTACAACATATAATACCTCTTTCTGATTCTCGAAATTTGAATAAATAACAATGGTATTATCGTTTACTCTACTCGAAACACCTTCAGGAAAATTACCTTTTATAAATTCCAATATGGATGTTTTACCAGAGCCATTTTTACCAATAATTGCTGATACCTCTTTTACATTTGTTTTATCAAAGAAATTTTCAATATAGGAAGGGTTTAGTGAAATTGAAATTTTACCCTTTTTAGAAACCTTTGCAATTTCTGTTTTAAAGATAAACTTTGAAGAAAGAGTAATTGGTTGACCAATTATGTTGTTATGCTCCCCAATCCAAATATAGTGTATAGTCATAAGAAGAATACTTTTACAAAAACCACAAATTTTCTTTACCGTAGGCTGGTATGTCTTCTCCAACGAAATGGG
>CAZJJK010000169.1:0-2750 GCA_964546285.1 uncultured Treponema sp.
TCAGTTGGCTAGAGCGTTTGAATGGCATTCAAAAGGTCAGGGGTTCAATTCCCCTCACCTCCAGTTAGCAGCCCGCCGTTCATGAATGAGCCAAGCCTATGTATCAAGGTGATATAGATCCAGAAATCGCCGCCTTATTGGACGGCGATGTTTTTTCAGTGCCGAATCTGGCTCCTTCCCAATCGGCCGCTAAAGGGAAACTGGATTTGCCGCCGATTGATGAGGCGTCTCAAGAAGAAGGCGTCGTTTCTGTTGATGTGACCGTTCCCTTTCCTAAAATCGATAAGAAACTACAAGAAAAATCAAGCCATGTCTTTGATAACGCCGAATATTATAAAAAGGCCTTATCAGGCGAGGGCGATACCGCGCAACGTATTCATGGTTTGCTTCAGAAATACTTGAACGCTAAAGATCCTAAAGATAAGGGCGTATATCGTCAGCAAATTGTCTCAGCCTATTGGGATTTCTTAGCTTCTATCGCGAAAAAAGCTTCTGGTACTCTTCCCGCGCAAAAACGCTTCACTATGCGTTTTAGTATACTTCACCCGGCGTTATTATCAGCCGAAGACCGCGCTTTATTTGGCCGAATCTTTGAGGATGATAAATGGGATCAGCCCATACGTTATTTGGATGAGTGGCTTAAAGCGATAGGCTCAGGGGCGTTAAGGCCGTCAATTACTGACGAGGTTCGTATCGCTAAAAGTAATGAGCAAGCTAGGTTGCAACAGTTACTAAACAAGGCTAGCGGGAAAAAAGATGGCGCTTTAAACCTGCTGCGGGCAAAACATGAAGAACGATCCGCCTATGAAAACGCCTTAATGGAGAAGGCCCGTTTCCTGTCTGAGCACACGCCTTTACCAGGTTTTCCAGGGATAGGTTGCGCTTATGTCGACAGCCAAAAACGGGTTTTTGGTGAAATTCAAGACATATTAAAAAACCTAAGCCGTTGTGACCGCGAATTGCTGAGTTACATTCAGGATTATGATCAGGCTAGCGGAGATGTGGATTCATTGGAAGAAAAAGTTAATGAGAGCGGAGGGGATGTCGCCGTTGATATACACGCTATAGATACGGAATTTGAAAGCGTCAAGCAGATGGCTAAATTAACTATAGGCAGGCAGGGGAATCATTTCCCGATTCTCACTCGTGAGTATTTCCGTTCCGGTCCAAATGAAATCGCCACTCGTGAAAATGTGTTGGAGCAGTTGGCCTGGATTGAAAGCATAGATCCAGAGGCTTTCCATCGCTCATATAAAAATCGTCAGAATCGGATTGTCCCCTTTGTTCTCCTTTTACCGACCTACGGTGATTATGGTATATGTTGGGAACCCTTTGATAGATATAACCGTGCCACCAGTCGTGGCCGCATAGTCATTCCGATGTATTCTAAAAGCCTGCAAGCCGCTATTCTTTCAGCTGTCGCGGACCTACGCTGGCAAGTGGCGAAAGAAAAAGCTTCTTATTATTGGATGGAGGAAGGGCTTACTGGTAATTATTACCAATGGTTTGTCTCAAAGAAGCTGAAAGGCGATATTAAAGAATATTTTATTCAAGACTATGTTTTATGGATCACAAAAGAAAGTGACGCTGTTCAGAAAATGGAAAAAGAGGTCCGGAGTATTTTTTGGCGCTTTATTCCTTTTTCTCAAACAATTAAAGAAAAGCTCAAAGGGCGCAGCTATATTTACCAAGAGTTATATCAACGCGATGTGAATCGTTCTCTGTCTGATGGCTATTAGAGCTTTCGCCGTCTAGACGCGAACAAGGGCTCAAAATACTTGTCAATATCGATCTTGCTCATAACCAGCTTTAAGATCAAACGATATATCACAAAAGAAAGAACTAAAGCTACGATAAACATAATTGGCAAACTGATTGTTGTGGCGTTTTCAGGTAATTTGGGCGCGATAAGCTTCCCATAAAAAACAATAAGGCCGAGCAGTGTCGTGAAAGTCAGAAAGATATTGAAAATGGTCGCCGCTATTAAAAACATCACGGTATTTGATTTCTTGCTCATTATTTGTCTCCTTCCTGGCGTTCGCGCAACGCGAATAGGACGCTCATAAATAAAGCTATACCCGATATAACAACGCTAGCGTCAGCTATGTTAAAGGTAGGCCATCGTTCCAAACCGAATAAGCCAAAAAATTTTACACTGATAAAATCAACTACCCCATCAGGCCGAAAAATCCTGTCAATAAGATTTCCGACGCCTCCCCCAATTATGCCGGCAAGTGCCCAGCGCTGTAAATGAGTAAAATCTGGTGAACGAAAATAATAGATTATAAGGGCGATAATGACGATGACGGGTAGAATCGTGAACAAGACAGCGCGGAGGCTGTCAGGCAAACTTTCCCCTAAACTAAAAGCGATGGCTTTATTACGTACATGCGTAAATTCGACTAGCCCGTTTCTGAAAAGATCAAAATGAGCCCTTCCATCAGCCGGCCAAGCTGAAACCACAGCCGCTTTCGATAGCTGATCGGAAGCGATAATGGCTACGCTAAGGCCGAGCGGGTAGAGTAAATTCCTTTTTGTTTTTAACACTAAGGCCTCTTTTATGACTAGGTTTTAGAGTCCGGTTGGCACGTCGATGAATTCGGTTTCTAAGCCGCATTGTTCAGCGACATAGGCCATTACGGCGCGTACACCCCAGACCTCAGTGGTGTAATGGCCGGCGGCTACTATATTAAGACCAGCTTCTATAGCTTCGTGATAGACTTCGTGAGAAATTTCACCGGTAACGCATA
>CAZJJK010000170.1:0-2724 GCA_964546285.1 uncultured Treponema sp.
ATTTAGGCGATGGTGTTGTAATTGGCCATGGTACTGTTGACGGCAGGCTTGTTTTTGTGTTTGCATATGATTCTACTATTCTTGGAGGTTCGCTTTCGCTTACAGTGTCGGAAAAAATATGCAAGGTTATGGATATGGCTGCAAAAATGGGCGCACCAATAATTGGACTTAATGATTCCGGAGGAGCAAGGGTACAGGAAGGTGTTGATTCGCTTTGCGGTTATGGTGATATTTTTCTCAGGAATACAATGTTTTCGGGTGTTATACCGCAGATCTCCGGGATGTTCGGCCCATGTGCAGGCGGTGCAGTTTATTCTCCAGCTATAACCGACTTTAATATAATGGTTAAAGAATCAAGTTACATGTTTATAACCGGGCCTAAGGTAGTGAGATCAGTAACAAGCGAAAAAGTTACTAATGAAGATCTCGGCGGCTGGCATGTACATAATGTACAATCAGGAGTTGCGCACTTTGCGGCAGATTCCGATAAAGAAGCGCTCGATATTATAAAGCGGCTTCTTTCATTCATTCCGTCCAACAATAAAGAATATCCTCCTGTTATTGAATGCACTGATCCAATTGACAGGGAATGTCCTGAACTTGAATCTATTGTCCCAATTAATTCAAAACACCCATATAATGTAAAGAAAGTCATTGAATCAATTGCAGATAACGGTGATTTCATGGAGGTTCACAGCCGTTATGCGACTAATATTATTGTAGGTTTTGCCCGTTTTAACGGTAAGCCTGCAGGTATTATTGCGAATCAGCCTAATCATATTGCAGGGGTACTGGATTATACCTCATCCATGAAAGGAGCCAGATTTATCCGGTTCTGTGACTGCTTCAATATTCCGCTCGTGACACTGGTTGATGTTCCAGGTTATATGCCAGGCACAAAACAGGAATATGCCGGAATAATTAAACATGGAGCCAAGCTTATTTATGCATATGCAGAGGCAACTGTGCCAAAAGTTAGCGTAATACTTAGAAAGGCTTATGGCGGTGCGTATATTGTAATGAGTTCAAAGCATTTAAGAGGCGATATCAACTACGCCTGGCCTACAGCTGAGATCGCGGTTATGGGTGCCAGCGGAGCTGTGGAAATCGTATTTGGAAGAGAAATAAAGGAAGCGGCAGAAGCTGACAAAGCAAATTTACGACAGCAGAAGGAACGGGAATATTCACTTAAATTTACGAATCCATATCAGGCAGCAAGCAGAGGATATATAGACGATGTAATTCAGCCCAGAGAAAGCCGTAAGCGCATTATAAAAGCGCTGGAAATGCTTTACGGGAAAGAGGACACGAATCCCCCAAAAAAACACGGCAATATACCGCTGTAATTCACAACAGCATATAAGGGCAGACATGTCATATAAAGGGGGAAGGGGCGGACTCCGCAGGTCTGCCCCTGTACAAATCCCGTATGAGCGAACCAGTGTGTTCGCCCTTATCCTAATATTAAATTATCAATAACCGCTTATTTATCGATTTTCAAAATCCGAATCCGCTATTTTTACTCGAAGATTTTGCTTGACCTGTGAAATAAAATAGTTGTATATATCATATACAAAAATATTAAAGGGAGGATGTTAAACATGAAATATAAATTATCTCTTTTAATTGCATTTTCGATATTATTTTCCGGATGTATAACAATGCCTGATCCTGTTGATGAAGTGTTCCTGAAAGAAAAGACGCAGGAAGAAAGGGTTAAACTTGAAAAAATTGAAGCTGATGTAATTTTAAAGAAAAAAGATCAGGATAAAGTCTTTCATATTTAGAAGGATATGGAAATTGTGGCGCAGAAAACTGAATTGAGCCGCAAGGAGCTTGCAGAAGCAGAAGCTGCTAAAGCTGTTTTACTTGAGAGAGAAAAATTATATACTTCAACAGGGGACAGCAAACTTCAGGAAATTAAATCACAAAGAGAATTAAACAACATAAAGATTGCACAGCTGAAAGCAAAACTGGATTATTATACGGCTAAAAGCAATGAGACAAATGCGCTTCTTGAGATAAAAAAATCCGAACTTGCTGTCAAGGTGGCGGAATTGAAATATGAACAGGCTTTGATAGCGAAAGCTTATCAGATGAGAAGAAAAAAAGATTATGAGAAAAAGATGATAGAGGATGAGGAATATAAAAAGTATTTTGATAATCAGAAAATTAAACTGGAAGACAATCAAAAAGCTTACGAGAAAGCCTTAAAGGAACTGAATGAAAAAAAGGAAATTTTAAATAAGTCCGGATATGAGGGAGAAATATGAGAGACTATAATAAATTTTCATTAACAAATAATTTATTATTAATAAATCTTATATTGGTCATTGCACTTTATTTTATTTTTCTGGATAGTGCGAATGCAGCTCTTTTTTATACGAATAGCGAGTATAATGCAGTATACAATGAAAAGGTGGCTGCGGAACTGGAAGTAAAGACACTTAAAAGGCAGTTAACAAATGAGCGCGCGAATATGGAGGCCCGTGTAAAGGAATTAGAAAAGGATATTGATGCACTGAACGGTAAAATTTCTCTTTTGGAAAAAGGAAGAGAGGATGACTCCAAAGCATGCCGGGCAAGGATTAAAGAACTGGAAAACGTGAGGGATATTCTGCAAAAGAAAGGCAGCGACAGAGAAAAACAGCTGGTAGAAGAGAACAGAGCATTGCAGAAGAAATGCAATGAATCTGCAATGGAAGCTCCATCTATACCGGAGCC
>CAZJJK010000171.1:0-2634 GCA_964546285.1 uncultured Treponema sp.
GGAGGTTTCCGATTGAAAGTGTCGTGCTTAAGGGAAACGAAAAGTCAAAGCTTCGCGACACCAAGCGCGGAAGCTGGCTTATCGGCGGAAACCGAGGCCGCGTCAAGCGGCTTTATCGATCAGATACGCTTGTACCTTGACGCGGCGCTATCGTTTGGGAAGAGCGGATAGACGCTGTCAAAATGGAGGCGGGACATGAAAAGAGCGATCACAAAGACGTATATAGCGCGTATTGTGGTAGAGTCCTTGTTTTTAGCGCTTTTTGCCCTTCTTATACTATTCGGCAGGGCGCAGTTATGGCTTGCCGTCTTTGGTGCCGGCGCCGTACTCTCTCTGGTGTTTAGTCGGTTTTATTGCGCTTGGCTTTGTCCCATGAATACCCTGTTTCGGCCAATCGACTTTCTTTATAAGAAATTAGGGATAAAACGACTTAAAATGCCGCGCTTGATGAGCCATCCGGCTATCCGCGTGCTTTTTGTGTCGCTCTTTATTGTATCGATGTTTTTAACCAAACGCCTCGCTCTTTCCATTCCTCCGCTGCTTATAGTGACCGTCTTAGCCGTTTTAGTGGTCCTCGTTTTTGAGGAAGCGCTTTGGCATAACAGCTTTTGCCCTTATGGAACCATCCTGAGTTTTACCGCGCGGCCGGCTATAAAAAAATACGCTGTGGATGAGGAAAAATGCGTTGCTTGCGGCCTTTGCCAGAAAGTGTGCGCGGTTCACGCGATAGACACCCTGGAGAATGGGAAGCGGTATATTCGCAAAGCGGATTGCCTGGTCTGCGGTCACTGTGCGCGAGTCTGTCCGACAAAGGCTATACGATACGGCTGAAACGGACTTATTGCCAGAGGCGGCATGACGTCCTACACTATAACTAGGTTTATAAGCGGAGGGGAGTATGTTCTGTAATCAATGTCAAGAAACGGCGAAAAATACCGGCTGCGTTATCAGCGGTGTCTGTGGAAAAAAGGAAGATACCGCCAAGCTTCAGGATTTGTTGATTTTTGCTAGCCAAGGCTTGGCTTTCGCGCTTATCGCGGCGCGGAATAAGGGTAAAGAAACGGCGGAGGCGGATCGGCGGATAGTTGACAACCTGTTTATGACTATTACCAACGCTAATTTCGATAATGACGCGCTTATCCAAGCGCTTAAGAACACATATGCCCTGCGGGACGCCTTTAAGGCTAAAATCGGTATCGCGGAAGAAAACGACGCGGTAGTGTGGGCGCCAGCCAGTGACGCTGACTATTACGATAAGGCCTCGGCCATTGGCGTTTTAAGCTATGATGCCGATGAGGATGTTCGCGCTTTAAAGCAATACGTCCTATACGGTCTTAAGGGCTTAGCGGCGTATACGGAACATGCGTTCAATTTGGGCAGCGAGGACGCGGCTCTCTATGATTTTATAGAGCAAAGTCTTGTTATGATAACAAAACCGATGACCGTAAGCGCTATGCTGGACTGGCTCATGAAGACCGGTGAATATGGCGTAAAGGCTATGGCTCTGTTGGATCAGGCTAATACCGGTGCTTATGGTCACCCAGAAATATCAAAGGTACAAATCGGTGTTGGGAATAGGCCTGGTATCCTAATCAGCGGGCATGACTTAAAGGATCTTGAACAACTCCTTATCCAAAGCCAAGGCCAGGGCATCGATATCTATACCCACTCCGAGATGCTGCCGGCTCATGCCTATCCCAAGCTTAAAAAATATCCGCAACTGGTTGGCAATTATGGCGGCGCGTGGCATCGGCAGTTGGAGGAGTTTGAATCCTTCAATGGGCCTATTTTGTTTACCACAAATTGCCTGGTCCCGCCAAAGAAGGGCGCCAGCTACAATGACCGCGTTTTTACCACTGGCGCCGCTGGTATGAACAGTTGGAAGCATATCGATAAAAGACTAGCGAATGGGCAAAAGGATTTTTCCGAAATTATCGAACTGGCTAAAAAATGCGAACCGCCTAAAGAACTAGAAACGGGGGAGTTGACCATCGGCTTTGCCCACAATCAGACTTTAGCTTTGGCGGATAAGCTTTTAGCCGCGGTAAAGTCCGGGGCGGTCAAAAAGCTTGTGGTAATGTCCGGCTGTGACGCTCGTCAAAAAAACAGAGAATACTATACCGAATTCGCCAAAAAACTGCCAAAGGATACCATCATCCTTACTTCCGGTTGCGCCAAATATCGTTACAATAAATTGAACTTGGGCGATATTGACGGCATCCCCCGCGTGCTGGACGCCGGTCAGTGCAACGATTCCTATTCCTGGGCTGTCGTGGCGTTGAAATTAAAGGAAGTGCTTGGCTTAAGCGACATCAACCAACTACCAATCGTTTTCAATATCGCTTGGTACGAGCAAAAGGCTATCATTGTCCATCTAGCCTTGTTATACCTCGGCATTAAGGATACTCATATCGGTCCAAGCCTTCCCGGTTTTATGACGCCTAAGATCCTTGAAATAATTCAGGAGAAATTCGGCGTGCGAACTATCGTCACCGTGGAAGATGACCTGAAAACCTTTGGCTTTTGATAAGCCTTACATACTGCTGCCAATTCTGTTGAAGATATTTTTTAGAAACTTCTCCCAAAACCCAAGCGGGACGCTTCTTTCCCCTGTATCGGTATATGACCCTACTT
>CAZJJK010000172.1:0-2604 GCA_964546285.1 uncultured Treponema sp.
TCCCTCCGGAAGCACCTTTGATATATTCAGGAGTGATAGTGGTGAATTTATCATTGCCTGCTATATCCCAGAGCAAAAGATCTGTTTTCCCGCATCCGGCAATATCCAGTTCTTTTCTTGTTACTTTTACTCCGATCGTGGTCAGATAGGAATCGTTAAATTCATCATAAACAAAACGCCTGATCAAGCTGGTTTTTCCTACAGCAAAATCACCGAGCATGATAATTTTTAGTTTATAAGCAGGATTCACTCTTTATTCCTCCGGAAAACTTTGCTGTCTTTCAGCTTAATTACCGCTGCGTCTGGCAAATAGAATTATACCTCTCGTATTTTTATAATCCCTGTATCTATGATCGGCATTTATTACATCAGGATTAAAATCAGTTATATGTATTTTGTCTTTATTTATACCAAGTCCCGACAGGTTATTTCTTATGGCGTTCATTCTGTCGTTTGCCAGCCTGCGGTTTATATCCAGGCCTCCGGTAGTGTCGTTAAAGGCGATTATATCAACATCTATGTCAGGATAACCTTTAAGTATTTCGAAAATTTTTTTAATCTGAAATGTTTGATTTTCTCCTATAGCAGAGACACCGCTCGGGAATTCTATGACGATCTTTTCCAGTTCCTGTTTTATAAAAAGCAGTTCCAGGTCTTTGAACTTATTTTCAAATGCGGACATATCTTTAGTGAATTTTTCGACCGTGCGGAAATCTGATGTCACGGTTTTATTGACAATATTTTTAATTTCCGGAAAAGCGGATGCTGTTTTCGTGATTAAGTCGCCGGTCTCCGGCGAATTCACTGATCCTGTTAATGTCAGTGTTTCTCCATCCACATCGGCATCAATGTCATGTACATATGCCGGCAGGGAATTTTCGATATTTTTCAGAATTTTTTTTTCAAGCAGGTAATCCCTGATCTCTCCGATTGAAAAAATAATTACTGAAACAGCAATAACTGCAGCGCAGACTGCTGTGATGGCTTTCAGCCTGGTATAGGATGTTTCTACAGGTCTGCGTTCAATGCCTGTATTTGTTTTGTTAATGAAATCCGAGATTAAAATATTTATTGGCTCAAGCCCGTCCATGTTGCCTTTGAATTTTTTTAATTTTTGTCTGAATTTTACATGTATGCTGTTAATAAAAGAATCCAGAGAATTGAAAAAATCTTCCTCCGGATGCCCGTAAATAAGTACTGCGGAATAAAAATACACTGATTCGGAAATTAATATCTTTGAGTCGCCGAAACTGATTTCGTTTAAATAATTCTTTTCTTTATTGAAGGATGTTTTTATAAAGTCTTTAACAGCAGAAAGCATGGCTGCGACAATGTCCCTGTCCGTGCCTGCATGTTCCTGCCAGGATGCGGCTGCTAATAATACGGATGTCTTTCTGTCGATCAGCAGGACTTCCTCAATAAGATATGGAATAGAATTCCTGAATACTATCTCTGCAAGAGGTATGCCTGTCCTATATGACTGAAAACGGTATTTCCATAACGTAAAGCTTGTTAATGACTCTATCCTGCTGTTAATATAGTTTACAAGGTCTTTTAAAGCTTCGGATAACTTTTTTCTTATTATCCTGCCGATAAGCGGCATCATAATGTCGAAAAGCTCATCCGACGGGACAAATTTTTTTGATTTTAAGTATGATACATCGGATTCGAGTTTCTTAATTTTTTTCGCGTTCTGCTCTGCAAGGTCTATTTCTTCAATGGTCTCACCGATATCTGTAAAAGATATATGTATAAAATTCCCGACCGGTTTTGTATCAATTATTCTGTATCTGTGAAGAGAGTTAATGCTCTGATAAGCCTCCATATCCGATACGCCTGCATGTGAAGCAATAACATTGTAATGTGTACGGATATCTGTTTTTCTCTGGCCGGTAAGATCAATAAGAACACCAAGTATTACCGCATCCAGTCCGGAAAGATTGTGTTTTCTTATATAATGCCTAAGGATGGGACTTTCAAGTTTAATTGACTTTTGAATGATTGAAATATCCTTTCTGATATAATCTTTCATGTCGAACCCTTAAAGAGTCGGAGTATTATTAAAATTATTGTGCTGGTATAGAATTCCTGGTGAAGAGCCGGAATTTTATTTATCGTTTTAGGATAGCATTTATTGAATAGAAGTCAATAATATTTCATTTTATTCTAATATACAAAGAATAATTCTTATGTACAACTTTTAGCCATTTTTACCTAAAGAGCCTGAGATCTAAAATTACAATAGAATTAATATTGAATTATTAATTCATTAGTCTATAATTATAGTCTCAGCAGACTTGAGGTTCTCTTTAATCACTTCAGTAACTTTAGTTCTCCGGTATTATATTTTTTAGCTTAATGATCGCAAATTTATTATGGAATCTTCTGATGTTATCTCATTTATCTGTGTGGGTCAAATAGTATTGCGTAAAGTAACATTCCTGAGATTAATATCAGTCAAAAATTGCATGATATTTTTATATTCATACACTTACCTGATTGTGATCCTTTGCGTTTTATGTTATGTGAAGATTCTATAATTAATACATATTCCGATAATAGTTAAAGGATATTTCAGCCGGCTGGAAGAATAGTTTTTCCAGC
>CAZJJK010000173.1:0-2593 GCA_964546285.1 uncultured Treponema sp.
CCCGGCAGGGAAGACAAAGCTTCGAGACACTAGGGAGCCCTATCGCCATAGAGCGCGTTCAAGGAGTCAAGCGCCTGCCGCAGCTCTTCAATGGCGCTTTCTTCTTCATCTTGCCGCTGATTGGGGGTGGGGGAGCTTTCGGCTTTATTGTTGAGCGCCTCGTTTATCTTATCCTTAACGTGGACAAGATGGTCGGCGGCGACCCAAAGTTCTCGGAGTTTATCGCGGGCGTTATAAAGCAAAATCCCTATATCTTGTCGGGGGCCGCTCCTTTTCAATAGGCTTGGATCCTTCCGCAGTTTTTCGGCTAATTCGTCATAAAGGCTCGGCATTCCCGTATCCCTCTTTATACGTGTCTAGCAATCGACGTTTGGATCTTCTCGATTGAGTACCGCTAAAAACTCGTCTCCGTTCATGGTTTCTTTATTAAGGAGGCAGTTGGTGAGTTCCTCAACCTTATCCTTATGGGCTTTTAAGACAGTCATGGCTCGTTCATAGGCTTCTTTAATAATACGCTGAACCTCGCGGTCAATACGGGCGGCGGTTTCAGGGGAAACCAGTAGGGTGGTTTGGTCGCCCAAGTAAGGATTATTGACGGTTTCTAAGGCCATCATTCCAAATTCATCGCTCATACCGAAGCGGGTCACCATGGCCCTGCTAAGCTTGGTTGCCTGCTCTATATCGTTAGCGGCGCCGGATGTTATTGATCCGAAAAACAATTCCTCGGCCGCCCGTCCGCCCATCAGGACATCGAGCTTATCCAAGAGTTGTTCCCGGCTTAATAAAACCCTCTCGCTTTCGTCCACTTGTAGGGTGTATCCCAGGGCGCCGGACGTACGCGGGACAATAGTGATTTTGCGGACTGGGGGCGCGTCCTTCTGTTTGGCCGCTACTAGCGCGTGACCAATTTCGTGATGGGCGATAATCTGTTTATCTTTGGGCGAAATAGTCGCGTTTTTACGTTGATAGCCCGCCAAGACAACTTCCACCGATTCTTCAAGGTCGTTCTGTATAATAGTCTGCCGATCGTGTTTAACCGCGCGGATAGCCGCCTCGTTTATTAGATTGGCTAGGTCAGCGCCGGAAGCGCCTGAGGTGGATCGGGCGATAGCGTTAAAATCGATATCGGCGGCAAGCTTCACTTTTTTGGCGTGGACGCGCAGTATAGCCTCGCGGCCGGCCAAGTCCGGTAGCTCCACTGGGATACGGCGGTCAAAGCGGCCTGGTCGGAGCAGGGCTTTATCCAGGGTTTCAGGCCTATTGGTGGCGGCTAAAATCACTACGCCCTTGTCCGGCTCAAAGCCGTCCATCTCCGACAGAAGCTGATTCAAGGTCTGCTCCCTCTCGTCATTGCCTCCCATCATGCCAGCGTTGCGTGACTTGCCAATAGTATCTATCTCATCGATGAAGACGATGCAGGGAGCCTTTTCCTTGGCTTGTTTAAATAGGTCGCGGACCCTGGCGGCCCCCATGCCGACAAACATTTCAACAAACTCAGAGCCGCTGATGGAAAAGAAAGGCACCTTAGACTCGCCGGCTACAGCCTTAGCCAATAAGGTTTTACCGGTACCAGGCGGGCCTACCAGCAAAGCTCCCTTAGGAACCGCCGCGCCTATCGCCTTATATTTTTCCGGCTGATGGAGAAAGTCCACTATTTCCGTCAGAGCTTCCTTAGCCTCATCCTGTCCGGCGACATCCACAAAAGATTTGCCCGTTTGGGCTTCCACATAAATTTTCGCCTTGCTGTTGCCAAAGGCCATGGCGTTGCCGACTCCGCCCATTTTCCCAAGCATCTTGTTGGCGAAAAACTGTCCTAAAGCGATAAAGATAACAAGCGGTAGTACCCAATTAAGCAAAGAAACCAGCGGGGAATTTTCCTTGGGAATTACTTGGCTGAAGGACACGCCAGAATCGTAGAGCCTGCCGACCAAATCAGGGTCATCAATCCGGCCGGTGACATAGACCTTATCCTTGCCGCTCTCATCGGCTATGATAAAACTGATTTGCGTATCGTCAATCTGGACTGCCTTTACCGCTCCGGAGGCTGTATAGTCAAGAAAGGCCCGATAATCAACAGTGGTGATCTGGGAGCTCATAAAAGCTGGCATGATAAAAGCGTTGAGAATTAGGACAGCCAGCATTACGATCCCGTAGTAATACAAAAGAGGTCTTTTGGGGTTAGGTTGTATTTTCATCGTCCAGTCTCCTAAGTAGCGAATAAGCGCTCTGACAGTCCGTTCGCCCAAGGGCGACGCGCTTTCTTTACGAAATAATCGTAGCTTAAAGGTAATTAAACACGGTATAAGAGGAAAGCGGCATCGATCCAATAATAATCGTGGTCTAGACAGGCTTTTTCGGTATATATTAGCAATTATGAAACGCTTGGCTCCAGCGTATAAAATTATGGATGATCCAGAATTGGACCGGATTTTCACGGACGCTTACCGAGAAGCCTTGTCTAAAGTGGAAGGTGTGGAAAAAGAGAAGCGCATGGCTGATCATATCGATGCTTATGCCGAGCTATTTGAACAGGATCTCAGGCGGCGCGACCTTACCCTTAATGAACGGACGCGTATTATGAGCGCTTTTCGCC